>NZ_JBYITE010000036.1:0-73322 GCF_057709105.1 Streptomyces sp. bgisy100 | reverse complement strand
GAGAAAGCCCTGTTGGGAACTTCGGTTCCCGACAGGGCTTTCTCGCGTTGTGGTGCCCGCCACTTGGCGTTCACATTGCCCGGGCACGATCCGTGGCATGGAACTGGGACACCCTGCAGACGCGGTACAGCGAGCATTGACGAGTGCGGGCGTGCGCGGCATGGAGGTGATCGTGCCGTCGTACGGACCCGTCGAGGTGGCGGACGCCGTATGCCAGGCCGGCGGCGTGCCGGTGTTCGTCGACATAGACGCGGACACCTTCTGTGTCGACCCGGCGGCGGTCGAGGCCGCGGTGACGTCCAGGACGGCGGCCGTCGTCCCGGTCCACCAGTTCGGGCACCGGGCCGACATGGCGCGCATCGGCCGCATCGCCGAACAGCGGGGCCTGGCCGTCGCCGAACACCTGGACCAGGAGAGCTCCTCGGCCGAGATCTCGGTACGGCAGACCAACGCCGCGTACCTCACCCGCCGGCTCACGGACGTCGTCACCCCGAGCATCGCCCCGGACGCCGGCCACACCTTCCTCCAGTACGTGGTGCGGGTGCCCGGCAACGGGCGGCCCGACCGGGACGCCTTCGCCCGGACGTTGAAGTCCCGGGGCGTGCGCTGCCGGGTCCCGGTGCAGACGCCGGTGCACCGGCTGCCGCTCTTCCGCCGTGACGTGTGGCTGCCGGAGACCGAACGGGCCGCCGACGAGTGTCTGGCCCTTCCGGTGGACGCGGGCATGACGCGCCGTGAGCTGCACCGGGTGGCTTCCGCCTGCAACGCGCTCGGCGGACTGCTGCAGCCCGCCTGAGCCTGCGCACAGGCCGGTAAGGCCGTTGGGGGACGCGAATCCGCGCTGTCGGGCGAACCGTGTCGGGCGGCACCGGGTGTGGTCAGGAGCGCAGCTGTGTTCGGGTAGTATTGAGCCCGTCGCTGCGCCCCAATAGCTCAGTCGGCAGAGCGTCTCCATGGTAAGGAGAAGGTCTACGGTTCGATTCCGTATTGGGGCTCCATGAAGAAGGCCCCCGCCGGTTGGCGGGGGCCTTTCTCGTTCACTGACCTTCTCGTTCACCGAGGTCCCGAGGGCCGGGCTCCTCGGCGTCCTGCCGCCGGGAGCCCGTCCGCTCAGTCCGTCTGCAACTCGGGCACGCGCATGGCCAGGATGGCCATGTCGTCCGAGGCGGGCTCCGCGGCGAAGCGCTCGACGGCCCGCAGGATGCGTGCGGCCACGGCGCCGGCCGTCAGCCCGGTGCACGTCGTCAGGACCTCGACCAGGCCGTCGTCCCCGAGCATGCGGGTGCCCTCGCGGCGCTCGGTCACCCCGTCCGTGACGCAGAGCAGGACGTCGCCGGGGTCGAGGGTGACGGTCTGTTCGTACAGCTCCAGATCGTCCATCACACCGAGCAACGGCTGGGGCTCCGCGGCCGGTTCGACGCTGCCGTCCTGCCGGAGCCGCAGCGGCAGCGGATGTCCCGCGCACACGACCTTGAGCACCGCGCTGCCGTCGTGCTGCGGCCACAACTCCCCGTAGAGCAGGGTCAGGAAGCGGCTGCGGGCGCCCTCGTCGAGGATGGCCGCGTTCAGCCGCTCCAGTACGGCCGGGCCGCCGAACCCCTCGCGGGCGAGCAGCCGCAGGGCGTGGCGGGCCAGGCCGGTCACCGCGGCGGCCTCCGGGCCGGTGCCGCAGACGTCGCCGATGGCGAAGCCGTACGCGCCGTCACGGATCGGGAAGATGTCGTAGAAGTCGCCGCCGACCTCGTTGCCCTCGCCCGCCGCGCGGTAGATGACCTCCACCTCCACACCCGGGACCTCGGGCAGCTCCGGCGGCAGCAGACTGCGCTGCAACGACTGGCTGATGGCGGTGCGTTCCGAGTACAGCCGGGCGTTGTCCAGGGCGAGCGCCGCCCGGCGGGAGAGGTCCTCGGCGAGCTCCAGGATCTCCTGGCGGAAGTGCTCCTCGGAGGGCTTTCCGAGGGTGAGCATGCCGATGACGCGGTTGCGGGCCACCAGCGGCAGGACGACGGTCTCGCCGCCGACGGCCGAGGCCGTGGCGAGCGAGGGCCCGGGGCCCGCCGCCGAGTGGTCGCCGAGCCCGAGGTTCCGCAGCGAGGAACGCAGCGCCGCCGAGTGGGCGGCGTCGCTGGGCGCGGTCCAGACGCGGGCGCCGGGCGTCGGCACCGGGTCCGGCGGCGGGACCTTGCCCAGCAGCGTCTTGAGACCGTCGATCCGGTCCTCGTCCTCGTGCAGCACGTAGGAGAGTTCGGGCTCGGTGGACTGGTCGGCGACGGTGTAGACCGCGCACCAGGTGGCCAGCGTCGGGACCGTCATCTGCGCCATCAGCGCGAGCGTCTGGTCGCGGTCGAGCGTGCCCGCGAGCAGGTCGGAGGCCTCGACGAGGAAGGAGAGCGAACCGCGGCGCAGCCGTTCGAGCTCGGTGAGCCGGGCCCGTTCGACGGCCAGCGCGATGCGGTCGGCGGCGAACTGCAGGCGCAGGGCTTCCTCGTTGGTGTAGCGGCCGGGCGCCTCGGCGGCCACGCCCAGCGAACCCGTCAGCCTCCCCTCGACCTTGAGGGGAACCGTCACCACGGACCGCATGCCGGTGCCGCCGAGGAGCGGCACGGCGCCGGGCACCACGGTGAGGTCCTCGTGGACCGCGGGCATCCGCGCGGAGCCGTAGCGGCCGGTGCCCGCCTCGACGGGGACCCGGGCGAAGCGCTGACGGGCCGACGGCAGTCCGGTGGAGGCGCGGACCTCCAGCTCGGTCTCGTCGTCGGTGGCCAGCAGCAGATACGCGGAGTCGCCGTCGAGCATGTCGCGCGCCCGCTCGACCGTGCGCTGGAGCAGGCCGTCGAGATCGTCCGGCGCGGGGGAGCCGATGAAGACCTCGAAGGGGTCCGTGGCCGGGCCGCGGCCGTCGGCGGAGGACGCGGAGCTGTCCCGGGAGGCCGGCGCGCGCAGGGTGGCCTGCAGGACGGCGCGCTCGTGGTCGCGGACCAGCAGGCACACCGTGGACGGCTCGCCCGCGGCGTCCCGCACCCGCAGGTGGGAGGCGTAGACGGGGACGACGCGGCCGTCCACGTCCCGGATGCCGTAGGAGCCCTCCCAGCGGGAGAGCTGGAGCGCCTCGGCGATGCCGGTGCCGGTGCCGGGGGTGTGCGGCCAGGCGGCGAAGTCGGTGAGGGGCTTGCCGACGACCTGCTCGGGGACGAAGCCGAAGAGGTCCTGGGCGTCGTCGCTCCAGGAGCTCACGGCCCCCGCCCGGTCGATCTGGATCACCGCGACGCGGACCCGGGAGTCGGCGACGGGCAGGGCGTCGGTGGGCAGGGCCGGGCCGGCGGAGCGGGTCCCGGCGAGCCGCTCGGCGAGGTCGAGCTGGAACCAGACCTGCTTGTGGGTGGGGGTGTACTCGACGCCCCAGCAGGTGGCCAGAGCGCCGCAGAGCAGCAGGCCGCGGCCGCCCTCCCGGTCCGGGTGGGCGATGTGGCTGCGGCTGTTCTGGAGCGGGAGTTCCCGCTCGGGGTACCGGTCGGCGACCTCGATCCGTACGCCCTGGTCGGTGCGGAGGCACAGGACGTCGGCCGCGGTGCCGGCGTGCACCACCGCGTTCGTCACCAGCTCGCTGGTGAGGACGACGGCGTCGTCCACGATGTCCGAGAGGCCCCAGCCCTGGACCGTGTCCCGCACGAAGGCCCGGGCGACGGCGACCGAGCGGCCGACCGGCTCGAAGGTGGCCGTGGCCCGGGCGGTGATCACTGGCCTCCTCGGGAGTGCCCCGGTGTCCTCCTCCGGGGCGGCCGCGCCGTCGAAGGAGCCGGGGAGCACGACTGCGCCCTCTCCGTCCGGCGAGTGGTCCATCTCACTGTCTGCGATGCTCTGCCGGACCAAGCCCTCGCCCCGCTCCTTCATCCCCGCTCCCTGTGGGCCGGACGGACCCCGTCGCGGCACCCCGCCGATGCCAAGTCGTTTCGCTGCACACTCCACCCGGTGTCGGGTGGATGGACAGCCGGATGCCAGGTTACTTACCTTCGCGGTCCGTGCGGATGCCGGTCGCGAGTGTTTCCGTCCGGAGAGTGCGGTAGGCGTTGTGCGATGCTGCCGAACTGTTATGGCCTGGTAGGGCCGGGGTGAAACACTGGGCACGCTTGAACAGAACCTGGCTAGGACGGTCGACCCTGCGGGAGGGACACGGTGGAGTCTGGCGCAGCGGCGCGGGGCGCAAGCACGCGCGCGAAAGGCGGACGTTCCCGTAATAGCGGGACGACCGAAGTGGATACGGCCGCGCTGAACAGATTGCTCACCGCACTGGTCGCCATGCGGGACGGAAATTTCCGGAAGCGGTTGACGGTGTCGGGCGAGGGCCTGATGTCCGAGGTCGCCGCCGTGTTCAACGAAGTAGCGGACCGGAATCTCCACCTCACGGGTGAGCTCGCCCGGGTGCGGAGGGTGGTCGGCCGTGAGGGCAAGCTCACCGAGCGGCTCGAGACCGGCGCCTGCGAGGGCTCCTGGGCGGCGGCCATCGACGCGTCCAACGCGCTGGTGGACGACCTCGCCCGGCCGGTGTCCGAGGTCGGCCGGGTGCTGTCCGCGGTCTCCGAGGGCGATCTCGAGCAGCGGATGGATCTGCGGGCGCTCGGTTCGGACGGAACGGCGCACCCGTTGCGCGGCGAGTTCCTGAAGGTCGGCCGGACCGTCAACGGACTGGTGGACCAGCTGTCCGCGTTCACCGACGAAGTGACGCGCGTGGCCAGCGAGGTGGGCACCGAGGGCAAGCTCGGCGGTCAGGCCAAGGTGCGTGGCATGTCGGGCTCCTGGAAGGACCTCACCGACTCCGTCAACACGATGGCGTACCGGCTCACCGCTCAGGTGCGGGACATCGCGTTGGTGACCACGGCGGTCGCCAAGGGCGACCTGTCGCGGAAGGTCACGGTCCATGTGGCCGGAGAGATGCTGGAGTTGAAGAACACCGTCAACACGATGGTGGACCAACTCTCCTCGTTCTCCTCGGAGGTGACGCGCGTCGCCCGCGAGGTGGGCACCGAGGGCGAGCTCGGTGGCCAGGCGCAGGTGCCGGGCGTGGCCGGGGTGTGGAAGGACCTCACCGACTCCGTCAACCTGATGGCGGGCAATCTGACCGCGCAGGTGCGGGGGATCGCCCAGGTGACGACGGCGGTGGCCAACGGCGACCTGTCGCAGAAGGTCACGGTGAGCGCACGGGGCGAGGTCGCCCAGCTGGCCGAGACGATCAACACCATGACGGAGACGCTGCGGACCTTCGCCGACGAGGTCACGCGGGTCGCCAGCGAGGTGGGGGCCGAGGGCCAGCTCGGCGGTCAGGCGCAGGTGCCGGGTGCCGCGGGTACGTGGAAGGACCTCACCGACTCGGTGAACACCGCCTTCCGGAACGTGACCACGCAGGTGCGGGACATCGCTCAGGTCACGACGTCGGTGGCGAACGGCGATCTCTCCCAGAAGGTCACGGTCGACGTGGCCGGCGAGATGCTCGAGCTGAAGAACACCGTCAACACGATGGTCGACCAGCTGTCGTCCTTCGGCGCCGAAGTGACGCGCGTTGCGCGTGAGGTCGGTGTGGAGGGTGAACTCGGCGGTCAGGCGCAGGTGCCGGGTGCCGCGGGTACGTGGAAGGACCTCACCGACTCGGTGAACACGGCCTTCCGGAACCTCACCGGGCAGGTGCGGAACATCGCCCAGGTGACGACGGCGGTGGCCAACGGCGACCTGTCGCAGAAGGTCACCGTGGACGTGTCCGGTGAGATGCTCCAGCTCAAGGCCACCGTGAACACGATGGTGGACCAGCTGTCCCTGTTCGCCGACCAGGTGACCCGGATGGCGCGCGATGTGGGCACCGAGGGCCGGCTCGGCGGTCAGGCCCAGGTCGACGGGGTCTCCGGGACGTGGAAGGACCTCACCGACTCCGTCAACTTCATGGCCGGCAACCTCACCTCTCAGGTGCGGCAGATCGCCCAGGTGACGACGGCGGTGGCGCGGGGTGATCTCTCCCAGAAGATCGAGGTCGACGCCCGGGGCGAGATCCTGGAGCTGAAGAACACCATCAACACGATGGTGGACCAGCTCTCCGCCTTCGCGGAGCAGGTGACCCGGGTGGCCCGTGAGGTGGGCACGGACGGGCGCCTCGGCGGCCAGGCGCAGGTGCCCGGCGTGGCCGGCGTGTGGCGGGACCTCACGGACTCCGTGAACGGCATGGCCGGCAACCTCACCGCTCAGGTGCGGAACATCGCCCAGGTCGCCACGGCGGTGGCCCGCGGTGACCTGTCCCAGAAGATCGACGTGGACGCCCGGGGCGAGATCCTGGAGCTGAAGAACACCCTCAACACGATGGTGGACCAGCTGTCCTCGTTCGCGGACCAGGTGACGCGGGTGGCGCGCGAGGTGGGTACCGAGGGCATCCTCGGCGGCCAGGCCGAGGTGCAGGGGGTCTCCGGCACCTGGAAGGACCTCACCCAGTCCGTCAACTTCATGGCGAACAACCTGACCTCGCAGGTGCGGAACATCGCGGAGGTCACCACGGCGGTCGCCAAGGGCGACCTGTCGAAGAAGATCACGGTCGACGCCAAGGGCGAGATCCTCGAACTGGTCACCACGGTGAACACGATGGTGGACCAGCTCTCCTCGTTCGCCGAGCAGGTGACCCGGGTGGCCCGTGAGGTGGGCACGGAGGGCCAGCTGGGCGGCCAGGCCCGGGTGCCCGGCGTCACCGGCATCTGGAAGGACCTCAGCGGCAACGTCAACCTGATGGCGAACAACCTCACCATTCAGGTGCGGAACATCTCCCAGGTGGCGACGGCGGTCGCCAACGGCGATCTGACCAAGAAGGTGACGGTCGAGGCGCGCGGCGAGGTCGCGCAGCTCGCCGACACCGTCAACACCATGGTGACCACGCTGTCGTCCTTCGCGGACGAGGTGACGCGGGTGGCGCGCGAGGTGGGCACCGAGGGCATCCTCGGCGGCCAGGCCCGGGTGCCCGGCGTCTCCGGCACGTGGAAGGACCTCACCGAGTCCGTGAACTCGATGGCGTCCAATCTGACCGGACAGGTCCGCAACATCGCGATGGTCACCACCGCCATCGCGAAGGGCGATCTCACCAAGAAGATCGACATCGACGCCCGGGGCGAGATCCTCGAGCTCAAGACGACGATCAACACGATGGTGGACCAGCTGTCGTCGTTCGCCGAGCAGGTGACCCGGGTGGCCCGCGAGGTGGGTACCGAGGGCCAGCTGGGCGGCCAGGCGCGGGTGCGCGATGTCGACGGCACCTGGCAGGACCTCACCGAATCGGTGAACGAGATGGCGGGCAACCTGACCCGCCAGGTGCGGGCGATCGCCGCCGTCGCCGCGGCGGTGACCCGGGGCGACCTCAATCTGAAGATCGACGTGGACGCGGCCGGCGAGATCCTGGAGCTCCAGGACAACATCAACACGATGATCGCCACCCTGCGCGAGACCACGCTCGCCAACAAGGAGCAGGACTGGCTCAAGGGCAACCTGGCCCGGATCTCCGGTCTGATGCAGGGCCGCCGCGACCTCAAGGACGTGGCGGGGCTGATCATGAGCGAACTGACGCCGGTGGTCTCCGCCCAGCACGGCGCGTTCTTCCTGGCCACCCCGACCGGGGACGGCACCGAGGTCGGGGCCCCGGCCGAGGACGGTTCGTACGAGCTGCGCATGATCGGCAGCTACGGCTACTCCATGGGCACCATGCCGACGTCCTTCCGGCCCGGGGAGACGCTCATCGGGACGGCCGCCGAGGAGAAGCGGACGATCCTGGTGGAGAACGTGCCGCCGGGCTATCTGAAGATCGCCTCCGGCCTGGGCGAGGCGCCGCCGGCCCATGTGATCGTGCTGCCGGTGCTCTTCGAGGGCCAGGTCCTGGGCGTGATCGAGCTGGCGTCGTTCCAGCCCTTCGCGCAGATCCAGAAGGACTTCCTCAGCCAGATCGCCGAGATGATCGCGACCAGCGTCAACACCATCAGTGTCAACACCAAGACCGAGGTGCTGCTGAAGCAGTCGCAGGAGCTGACCGAGCAGCTGCGGGAGCGGTCGGCGGAGCTGGAGAACCGGCAGAAGGCCCTCCAGTCGTCCAACGCCGAACTGGAGGAGAAGGCCGAGCTGCTGGCCCAGCAGAACCGCGACATCGAGGTGAAGAACACCGAGATCGAGGAGGCCCGGCAGGTGCTGGAGGAGCGGGCCGAGCAGCTGGCGGTCTCCATGCGCTACAAGTCCGAGTTCCTGGCCAACATGTCGCACGAGCTGCGCACCCCGCTCAACTCGCTGCTCATCCTGGCCAAGCTGCTCGCGGACAACGCCGACTCCAACCTCTCGCCGAAGCAGGTGGAGTTCGCCGAGACGATCCACGGAGCGGGTTCGGACCTGCTCCAGCTGATCAACGACATCCTCGACCTGTCGAAGGTCGAGGCGGGCAAGATGGACGTCAGTCCGACCCGGATCGCGCTGGTGCAGCTGGTGGACTACGTGGAGGCCACGTTCCGCCCGCTGACCGCCGAGAAGGGCCTGGACTTCGCCGTACGGGTCTCCCCGGAGCTTCCGGCCACCCTGCACACCGACGAGCAGCGGCTGCTCCAGGTGCTGCGCAATCTGCTGTCGAACGCGGTGAAGTTCACCGACGGCGGGGCCGTGGAGCTGGTGATCCGGCCCGCCGGCGTGGATGTGCCCAACGCCATCCGCGAGCAGCTGCTGGAGCACGGCTCGCTGCGCGACCCGGACGCCGACATGATCGCCTTCTCGGTGACCGACACCGGCATCGGCATCGCGGCCAGCAAGATGCGGGTCATCTTCGAGGCGTTCAAGCAGGCCGACGGCACCACCAGCCGGAAGTACGGCGGCACCGGCCTCGGACTGTCCATCAGCCGGGAGATCGCCCGGCTGCTGGGCGGTGAGATCCACGCGGCCAGTGAGCCCGGCCGGGGCTCCACCTTCACGCTCTACCTGCCGCTCAACCCCAGCGAACTGCCCCCGCAGGGCTACCCGCAGCTCGCCCCCGCCGGGCCCACCGGCGCCGGGGCGCTCGCGGCGCCCGCCGGGGACCCGCTGCTCGGGGCCGCGGCCGCCGAGCTGGAGCCGCCGCGGGAGGTCCGGCCGCCGGCGGAGGTGGAGCCGGCCCCGCGGCGCGGCGTCGGCGGGCTCGCCCGGCTGCGCCGGCGGGCAGCGGCCCCGGAGCCGCAGCGGCCTGCCGCCCGGGAGCTTCCGGAGCCCGCGGCGGCACCGGAGGAGACCTGGAACGGCCAGGGCGAGGACGCCGTGGCAGTGGCCTTCGAGGGCGGCTTCCACGGCGAGAAGGTGCTCATCGTGGACGACGACATCCGCAATGTGTTCGCGCTGACCAGCGTGCTGGAACAGCACGGACTGTCGGTGCTGTACGCGGAGAACGGGCGCGAGGGCATCGAAGTCCTGGAGCAGCACGACGATGTGGCGGTCGTTCTGATGGACATCATGATGCCGGAGATGGACGGCTATGCGACGACGGCGGCGATCCGCCGGATGCCGCAGTTCGCCGGTCTGCCGATCGTCGCCCTCACCGCGAAGGCGATGAAGGGGGACCGGGAGAAGAGTATCGAGTCGGGCGCGTCCGACTATGTCACCAAGCCGGTCGACACGGACCACCTGCTCACGGTGATGCACCAGTGGATGCGGCCCGCTGCTGACTGAGTGTTGCCGAACACGTGTGGGAACGCGGTATTCGGGGAACCTTCTGGTCTCCCACCGCGTTTCTGCTACGTGCACAGTGACATCGCGGTGACAGGGTGTGGCGACAGGCGGGGTGCGGCTACCATGACCGGCACAAGGACGGGCGACGCAAGGGAGTCGTCCGCTGGGGCGGCGCCCGGTGCTTCCCCGAGTCCTGCGGACAGGGGAGGCCCCATGCCGGGGCGAGGAGGACGGGCCATGGTGCAGAAGGCCAAGATCCTCCTGGTCGATGACCGGCCGGAGAATCTGCTGGCGCTGGAGGCGATCCTCTCCGCGCTCGATCAGACGCTGGTGCGGGCATCGTCAGGGGAGGAAGCGCTCAAGGCGCTGCTGACGGACGATTTCGCGGTCATCCTGCTGGATGTCCAGATGCCGGGCATGGACGGCTTCGAGACCGCGGCGCACATCAAACGCCGTGAGCGGACACGGGACATCCCGATCATCTTCCTCACGGCCATCAACCACGGTCCCCACCACACCTTCCGCGGGTACGCGGCGGGCGCGGTGGACTACATCTCCAAGCCGTTCGACCCGTGGGTGCTGCGGGCGAAGGTCTCGGTCTTCGTCGAGCTGTACATGAAGAACTGTCAGCTCCGTGAGCAGGCTTCGCTGCTGCGGCTGCAGTTGGAGGGCAGCCAGCCGGCGCCGGGGGACAGCAAGGAGCCCGCCGGGCTGCTGGCCGAGCTCTCGGCGCGGCTCGCCGCGGTCGAGGAGCAGGCCGAGGCGCTCTCCAAGCAGCTGGACGAGTCCGCGGACGCGGCGGCCGTCGCGACTGCGGCGCATCTGGAGCGCAAACTCACCGGGCTGCGCCGGGCGCTGGACGCCCTGGAGCCCGGCACGGGAGAAGGCGCGTCGGCGCTGCCGTCGCAGAACTGACGTTGCCCTTGCGGAAGGGAACCGCGTGTCATCCGCGTGTTGACCCATCGTCAACACGCGGACGGCCGGGAGCGACACGAACGGGTTAACCCGTGGGCACACGTGTCCCACGGGTCGGTCCCCGGTAACCTCGTCACCATGGCCTCACGTACGTCCGGCAAGGGTTCCCAGGGCGCGGCGGGCACTTCGAAGCCGCGCGCCGGTCGTACCGCGAGTGCCCCCCGGAAGACGGCTGCCAAGAAGGTCCCCGCCAAAAAGGGCGCGGCACCCGCGAAGCGGCCACCGGTGAAGAAGGCTCCCGCCAAGAAGGCCGCGGCCCGCAGGCCCGCACCCCGGGCGACGTCCCCGACCAACGGTGTCTACCGGCTCGCCCGCGCGGTGTGGCTCGGGCTCGCGCACACGGTCGGGGCGCTGTTCCGCGGGGTGGGGCGGGGGGCCCGGGGCCTCGATCCCGCCCACCGCAAGGACGGCTTGGCGCTCCTGCTGCTGGGGCTGGCGCTGGTCGTCGCGGCGGGCACCTGGTCCCGGCTCCGCGGCCCGGTCGGCGACCTGGTGGAGATGCTGGTCACCGGGGCGTTCGGCCGGCTCGATCTGCTGGTGCCGATACTGCTGGGCGTCATCGCCGTACGGCTCATCCGGCACCCCGAGAAGCCGGAGGCGAACGGACGGATCGTCATCGGACTGTCGGCGCTGGTCGTGGGCGTGCTCGGACAGGTGCACATGGCGTGCGGATCGCCCGGGCGCGGTGAGGGTACCGAGGCCATTCAGGACGCGGGAGGCCTCATCGGCTGGGGCGCGTCCAAGCCGCTGATCTTCACGGTCGGCGAGGTGCTCGCCGTGCCGCTGCTGGTCCTCGTCACGGTCTTCGGCCTGCTGGTGGTGACGGCCACCCCGGTCAACGCCATTCCCCGCCGGATGCGGCAGCTCGGCGCGCGGCTCGGCCTCGTGGACGAGGACACGGCCGGCGGATACGCGGACGAGGAGTACGCCGACGAGTGGCGTGAGACTCCCGCCCGGCGTCCGCGGCGCGCGGCGGCCCGTCCCGACGACGCCGACGGCGGCCCGGACGGAGCGGAGGGCGAGGAGCTCACCCGGCGGCGCCGGGCCCGCAGGCCGTCGGTGCGGCCCACCGGGGACGGCCCGATGGACGCCGTGGACGTCGCGGCGGCCGCGGCCGCCGCCCTGGACGGGGCGGTGATGCACGGGGTGCAGCCCTCCCCGGTCGTCGCCGACCTCAGCCACTCCGTCACCGCGGACCGGTCCGCCGAGGCGTCGGCGGCCCGCGGCACGGGTGCGGACGCCGCCGGGCAGCCGCAGGCCGCCGCGCCGAAGAAGAAGAAGGAGACGGCCGAGGCGTCCGGCGGAGTGCCGGACCTGACCAAGGCCGCCCCCGAGGGCACCCGCTCCCTGCCGTCCCGCGCCGAACAGCTCCAGCTCGCCGGGGACATCACCTACGCCCTCCCGTCGCTCGACCTCCTCGAGCGCGGCGGGCCCGGCAAGACCCGCAGCGCCGCGAACGACGCGGTGGTGGCGTCGCTGTCGAACGTCTTCTCGGAGTTCAAGGTGGACGCCGCGGTCACCGGCTTCACCCGCGGCCCCACCGTCACCCGGTACGAGATCGAACTCGGTCCGGCGGTCAAGGTCGAGCGGATCACCGCGCTGACCAAGAACATCGCCTACGCCGTCGCCAGCCCGGACGTCCGGATCATCAGCCCGATCCCGGGCAAGTCCGCGGTCGGTATCGAGATCCCGAACACCGACCGCGAGATGGTGAACCTCGGCGACGTCCTGCGGCTGGCGGACGCCGCGGGGGACGAGCATCCGATGCTCGTCGCGCTCGGCAAGGACGTCGAGGGCGGCTATGTGATGGCCAACCTGGCGACCATGCCGCACGTCCTGGTCGCCGGTGCGACCGGCTCCGGCAAGTCGTCCTGCATCAACTGTCTGATCACCTCGGTCATGGTCCGGGCGACCCCGGACGACGTCCGGATGGTCCTGGTCGACCCCAAGCGCGTCGAGCTGACCGCCTACGAGGGCATCCCGCACCTGATCACCCCCATCATCACCAACCCCAAGCGGGCCGCCGAGGCCCTCCAGTGGGTCGTGCGCGAGATGGACCTGCGCTACGACGACCTCGCCGCCTACGGCTTCCGGCACATCGACGACTTCAACGCGGCGGTGCGCAGCGGCAAGGCGAAGGCGCCGGAGGGCAGCGAGCGCGAGCTCGCGCCGTACCCGTATCTGCTGGTGATCGTGGACGAGCTGGCCGACCTGATGATGGTGGCGCCGCGCGACGTCGAGGACGCGATCGTGCGGATCACCCAACTGGCGCGGGCCGCCGGCATCCACCTGGTGCTGGCCACCCAGCGGCCCAGCGTCGACGTGGTCACCGGCCTGATCAAGGCGAACGTGCCCTCGCGGCTGGCGTTCGCCACCTCCTCGCTCGCCGACAGCCGGGTCATCCTCGACCAGCCGGGCGCGGAGAAGCTGATCGGCAAGGGCGACGGGCTGTTCCTCCCGATGGGTGCCAGCAAGCCGGTGCGGATGCAGGGCGCCTTCGTGACGGAGGGCGAGGTCACCGCCGTCGTCGAGCACTGCAAGGCCCAGATGACCCCGGTCTTCCGGGACGACGTCACGGTGGGCACCGGGAAGAAGAAGGAGATCGACGAGGAGATCGGCGACGACCTGGACCTGCTCTGCCAGGCGGCGGAGCTCGTCGTCTCGACCCAGTTCGGCTCGACCTCGATGCTCCAGCGGAAGCTGCGTGTGGGCTTCGCGAAAGCGGGCAGGCTGATGGACCTGATGGAGTCGCGCGGGGTCGTCGGACCGAGCGAGGGCTCCAAGGCCCGCGACGTACTGATCAAACCGGATGAACTGGACGGAGTGCTCGCCGTGATCCGCGGTGAGACTCCTCCGTAAGCGGGAACGAAGCAACCGTCCCGCTGCCCGAGACGTCATGTCGAAGGGGAGGCCGAGCGGGTGGAGGTACCCGGACGGGGTGGCCATTCCGATGGCGTACAAACTCCGTCCTCCCGGTTGCCCCACCCTTTCGTACCACCCCTAGACTGAACATCCAGCAGGTGGCTACACGCTCGAAAGGCGCCCTCGTGTCCATCGGCAACTCCCCCGAAGAAGACCGGCCTTCCGTCGAGGACGACCGGCCCTCGCTCGGGCGTGCGCTCCAGCAGGCCCGTACCGACGCCGGACTGTCCGTCGAGGACGTCAGTTCCACCACACGGGTGCGCATCCCGATCGTGCATGCGATCGAACAGGACGACTTCACCCGTTGCGGTGGCGACGTCTATGCCCGGGGGCACATCCGGGCCCTCGCCCGAGCGGTCCGCCTCGACCCCGACGCCCTCGTGGCGCGGTACGACGACGAGCACGGCGGACGTCCCGAGCCGACCCCGGCGGCCCCGCTGTTCGAGGCCGAGCGGATCCGTCCGGAACCCCGCCGCCCCAACTGGACCGCCGCTATGGTCGCCGCGATCGTCGTGGTCGTCGCGTTCGTCGGCTTCACCATGTTCAGCGGTGGCGACAAGGCCGGCGGCAAGTCGGTGGCGGGCAAGACCTCCTCGGCGAAGCCCAGCAGCGAGCCCAGCCGCAAGAAGTCGTCCGCGCCCGCGCCGGAGCCGTCCGACAGCGCCATCGCGGCCGTCCCGGCCGACAAGGTGACGGTCAAGCTCACCGCGGAGAACGGCTCCAGCTGGATCTCGGCCAAGGACCACAGCGGGCGGCTGTTGCACGAGGGCGTGCTCAAGGAAGGCGCCTCCAAGACCTTCACGGACAAGCAGCGTATCGATCTGGTGCTGGGCAACGCCGGTGCCGTCAAGCTCTTCGTCAACGGTAAGCAGATCGATGACCGGGGCGAGGAAGGCCAGGTCCAGCGGCTGAGCTACACCAAGGGGGACCCGCAGGCGGGCTGAGTCCGGCCCGCCCGGTCCGGCGGGGCAACCCTGGCAGCGGAGGGCGCTCCCGGGACAAAGTAGGCTGAGCTCATGCCCGAACGCCGCACCGTCGCTCTCGTCACCCTTGGCTGCGCCCGTAACGAGGTGGATTCCGAGGAGCTCGCAGGCCGTCTGGCGGCGGACGGGTGGGAGCTCGTCCAGGAAGCCGCCGAGGCGGACGTCGCCGTCGTCAACACCTGTGGCTTCGTCGAGGCCGCCAAAAAGGACTCCGTCGACGCCCTGCTCGAAGCCAACGACCTCAAGGACCACGGCCGCACCCAGGCCGTCGTCGCCGTCGGCTGCATGGCCGAGCGCTACGGCAAGGATCTGGCGGAGGCGCTGCCCGAGGCCGACGGCGTGCTCGGCTTCGACGACTACACCGACATCTCGGACCGCCTGCAGACGATCCTCTCCGGGGGCGTGCACGCCTCCCACACGCCGCGCGACCGGCGCAAGCTGCTGCCCATCAGCCCCGCCGAGCGCCAGGACGCCACCGTGGCGCTGCCGGGCCACGGCGACATCGCCCCCGCCCCGGAGGACCTTCCGGAAGGGCTCGCGCCCGCCTCGGGGCCGCGGGCGCCGCTGCGCCGCCGGCTCGACACCAGCCCCGTCGCCTCGGTGAAGCTGGCCTCCGGCTGCGACCGCCGCTGCTCCTTCTGCGCCATCCCGGCGTTCCGTGGCTCCTTCATCTCCCGCCGCCCGTCCGATGTGCTGAACGAGACCCGGTGGCTGGCGGCTGAGGGCGTCAAGGAGGTCATGCTGGTTTCCGAGAACAACACCTCGTACGGCAAGGACCTGGGGGACATCCGCCTGCTGGAGTCGCTGCTGCCGGAGCTGGCGGAGGTCGACGGGATCGAGCGGATCCGGGTCAGCTACCTCCAGCCGGCCGAGATGCGGCCCGGTCTGATCGACGTCCTGACGTCGACGCCGAAGGTCGCGCCGTACTTCGACCTGTCCTTCCAGCACTCCGCGCCGGGCGTGCTGCGGGCGATGCGCCGCTTCGGCGACACCGACCGCTTCCTGGGGCTGCTGGAGGAGATCCGGTCCAAGGCGCCGCAGGCCGGTGCCCGCTCGAACTTCATCGTCGGCTTCCCCGGCGAGACCGAGGCCGACCTGGCCGAGCTGGAGCGCTTCCTGACCGGGGCCCGGCTGGACGCCATCGGCGTCTTCGGCTACTCCGACGAAGAGGGCACCGAGGCGCTGACCTACGACAACAAGCTCGACGAGGACGTCATCGCCGAGCGGCTGGCCCACATCTCCCGGCTCGCCGAGGAGCTCACCGCCCAGCGCGCCGAGGAGCGCCTCGGGGAGACCGTCGAGGTGCTGGTGGAGACGGTCGACGAGGCCGACGGCGCGATCGGGCGGGCGGCGCACCAGGCGCCGGAGACGGACGGCCAGGTCGTCCTCACCGACTCCCGGGGTCTTGCGCCGGGCCGTATCGTCGAAGCAAAGGTGGTGGCGACCGAAGGTGTGGACCTGGTCGCCGAGCCGCTGACCGGGTGTCCTGACGAGGAGGCCGCCGCATGAGCGGAGTCCCCGCGTCCGCAGCGAGCGGTTCCGGCCGCGCGCCGATGCGGGGCGGCTCGGTGGGTGCGCCGGCGGCCCCGCAGGCCGGGCTGTGGAACATCGCCAACATCCTCACCATGGCCCGCCTGCTCCTGGTGCCGGGGTTCGTGCTGCTACTGCTGCACAACGGCGGATACGACCCGGCCTGGCGCTCCTTCGCCTGGGCGGCCTTCGCCATCGCCATGATCACCGACCTGTTCGACGGCCATCTGGCCCGGCAGTACAACCTGGTCACGGACTTCGGGAAGATCGCCGACCCGATCGCCGACAAGGCGATCATGGGCGCGGCGCTGATCTGTCTCTCCGCCCTGGACGACCTCCCCTGGTGGGTCACGGGCGTCATCCTGTTCCGGGAGATCGGCATCACGCTGATGCGGTTCTGGGTGATCCGGCACGGCGTCATCCCGGCCAGCCGCGGCGGAAAGCTGAAGACGCTCGCCCAGGGCACCGCGGTGGGGATGTACGTCCTGGCGCTGACCGGACCGCTCGCCACCCTCCGCTTCTGGGTCATGGCCGTGGCGGTGGTGCTGACCGTGGCGACCGGCCTGGACTACATACGGCAGGCCGTGGTGCTGCGCCGGGCGGGCCTGACCGCGGAACGCGAGCGTACGGCCGCGGGCACGGCGCGATGACCCCTGGCGCGGCCGCCACGGTGCTCGGGCTGCTGGCGGCGCGCGGCGAGTCCCTGGCCGTGGCGGAATCCCTGACCGGAGGCCTGATCGCGGCGGAGCTGACCTCCGTCCCCGGTGCCTCACGGGTCTTCCGGGGCTCGGTGACCGCCTATGCGAGCGAGGTCAAGCGGACGGTGCTGGGGGTGGACGGCGCTCTGCTGGCCGAACGCGGTGCCGTCGACGCCGAGGTCGCCCGGCAGATGGCGGCAGGCGTGCGGCGGCTGCTGGGCGCAGACTGGGGAGTGTCGACCACCGGGGTCGCCGGTCCGGATCCCCAGGACGGCAAGCCGGTGGGCACGGTGCATGTGGCCGTGGCGGGCCCCGGAGGCACCACGAGCGGTCTGCGGCTGGGACTCGACGGGGACCGGGCGGGTATCCGCTCGGAGAGCGTTCGGGCGGCGCTGGAACGGCTGCTGGGCGAACTGATCGAAAATGAGCGGACACAGGATACGGAACAGAACGGGGGGAGTTGATGTTTGCAGCCCTGAGTGAACACGTCATCGCTCCCCGCACGGCCGCCGCCCGAGGCGGTACGGTGGTGCGAGAAGGATCCGCATCCGAGGCCCGAGGAGGGAGCCAGCGATGATTCTGCTCCGTCGCCTGCTGGGTGACGTGCTGCGTCGGCAGCGCCAGCGCCAGGGGCGGACCCTGCGCGAAGTCTCCTCGTCGGCACGGGTCTCCCTCGGCTACCTCTCGGAGGTGGAGCGGGGGCAGAAAGAGGCTTCCTCCGAACTGCTCTCCGCGATCTGTGACGCGCTGGACGTGCGGATGTCCGAGGTCATGCGCGAGGTGAGCGACGAACTGTCGCTGGCCGAGCTGGCGCAGTCCGCCACGGTCGGCGAGACGGTGCCGGCGATGCGCCCGATGCTCAACTCGGTCTCGGTCACCTCCGTGACGGGCGTTCCCGAGGAGCGCGTGACGATCAAGGCCCCTGCGGAGGCCGTCGACGTCGTGGCTGCCTGACGAGCCGCACACCCCTTTCCCTGTCCCTCTGAGCCCCGGCCGGTCCTCCCGGCCGGGGCTCAGTGCGTTGTTTCCGGGTAGGCGCCCTGATGTGCGGGTGCCGCAACCGTGCGGCTCCTGTAGTGAGAATTCCGGAATGCTCCGTCTCGACCGGGTATGCGATGGTTGAGAGGAACGTCACAGAACACAGCAGGAGGAACGGAATGACTGTCGTCAAGAGCCCGCTCTCCGAACAGGACCTCAAGATCGTCGGCGACGCTCTTCAGGGCGGGCTGGTGGACCTGGTGGACCTCTCGCTGGTCGCCAAGCAGGTGCACTGGAACGTGGTGGGCCCGCGCTTCCGCTCCGTCCACCTCCAGCTCGACGAGGTCGTCGCCACCGCCCGGCAGCATGCCGACACCGTGGCCGAGCGCGCCGCGGCCCTGGGCGTCTCCCCGGACGGGCGTTCCGACACGGTGGCCAAGAGCAGCGGCATCTCCACGATCGCCGACGGCTGGATCAAGGACGTGGAAGCGGTACGGACGCTGGTCGCGGCCCTGGGCGCGGTGATCACCCGGATGCGGGAACGCGTCGAGTCCACCGAGAAGCCCGACCCGGTGAGCCAGGACATCTTCATCGGGCTGACGGCCGACCTGGAGAAGCACTACTGGATGTTCCAGGCGGAGAACGCCTGACACGGGAACGGGAGCACGGGAGCGGAGCCTTCTCCGCCCCGTGCCCCGTCGTGAGGGAGCGATTCCGCCGACGGTGCGTCGGCCGGAGGAGGCAGCGATGCTGGTGCGCGATGTGGAGGGCGGTCATCCGGCCCGAATAGCCGACCGGGGGGTGACGGCGGCGCGGCCCGGCCGGGCGGAGCGCCGCGGCCCGTGGCGAATACCCGTGGCCCGGGCCATGGGGGTGGCCGCCGCGGTCCTGCTGGCCGCGGTGTGGTGCTGGGCGACGCTGCGTCTGGTGACCCGGCCGGCCGAGGCGGGCCCGGTCGAGATGGCGGTCACCGCGGGGGGCTGGGGGTTGAGCCTGCTGCCTGTCCACTGCGTGCCCAAGGCGGCCGCCGGGGCAGGGCCGGCGGCGGGGGCGGTGCGGAAGGTCACCAGGGCATGGCGACACCGCCGTTGGGGCGCAGGATCTGGCCTGTCGTGAACGACGCGGCGTCCGAGGCGAGGTACAGCACGCTGTGTGCGACGTCCTCGGGTTCGCCGACCCGGCCCAGGGGTGCCGCTCGGCCCATGGCCTGCTCGGTGCCGTGCTGTGCGCCGGGGGTGCGGCGGGCGGTCATGGGGGTGCGGATCCAGCCGGGGGCGACGGCGTTGACCCGGATGCCGTGGCGGCCGACCTCGGTGGCGAGGGTCCGGGTGAGCTGGACGACGGCGGCCTTGGCGGCGCCGTAGCAGAGCAGGCCGGGGGCGCCGGTGTCGACGGCGCCGGAGGCCATCGTGACGATGCTGCCGCCGGCCCCTCCCGCGATCATTGCCCGGGCCGCTTCCTGGCAGCTGTACAGCACCCCTTTGAAGTTGACGGCCAGCACCCGCTCCAGGTCGGCGTCGTCGGTCTCCAGGACCGGGCTGCTGTGCATGATTCCGGCGACGGCGGCCAGGATGTCGAGCCGCCCGTCCGCCCGGACGGCTGCCGCGACGGTCTCCCGCACCTGCTCGCGGTCGGTCACGTCGAGGGGGTGGGCGTGGGCCGCGCCGCCGTCCGCGGTGATGCGCTCGGCGGTGGCGCGGGCGCCCGGACCGTCGAGGTCGGCGCAGTGCACGGAAGTGCCCGCCTGGGCGAGAAGGGCCGCGGTGGCGCGGCCGATGCCGCTCGCCGCGCCCGTGACGAGAGCGGTGCGGCCGGTGAGCTCGTACACCCCGATGCCCATGGTGTGACGGTACGAGCAGATCTGACGGTGCGTCAATTGGTGTGCGCTCGGTCCGGCGTCGGTGCGGTTCCCGGCATGAGCCGCAGCCGGCCTCTCCCCACGCCGGTCATGGCCCCGTCCGTCGGCCGGTCGGTGGCCCCGGCCGTCCGGTTGGTTCAGCCGCTCCGCGGGGAGGGCCCGGACTGGCAGGAAGGGCACCAGTAGGTGATGCGCTCCTGGCCCGCGGGGCCCTGGTCGGCGGTGAGCACGGTGGTGCCGCAGCGCCGGCAGGGCCGGCCCGCCCGGCCGTGGACCCACAGCCGGTGGTCGCGCCGGGGGTCGGCGGTGGTGACCCGGGCAGTGCGGTTCCGGTTGGCCTCCAGCAGGCGTTGCGCCAGGGCGACCAGCCGGTCCGGGGCACGGGTCTCGCCGACCGGGAGCCACGGGGTGGCGCCCGCCATGAAGCACAGTTCGGACTTGTAGACATTGCCGATGCCGGCCAGGTTGCGCTGGTCGAGCAGGGCCTCGCCGAGCGGGCGGGACGGGTCGGCGAGCAGCCGCCGCAGCGCCAGGGCGGCATCCCAGTCGGGGCCGAGCGGATCCGGGCCCAGGTGGCCCACCACGCTGTCCTCGTCGGCCGTCCGCAGCAGGTCGAGCACGGGGAGCCGGTAGCCGACCGCGGTGTGTTCCGCGGTGCTCAGAACGGCGCGGATCTGATGGTCGGGGCCGCCCCGCCAGCGCTCGCCCGGGGTGTAGACGTGCCAGGCACCCTCCATGCGCAGATGGGAGTGGAGGGTCAGCCCGCCCTCGACGCGGGCGAGCAGGTGTTTGCCGCGCGCCACCACCTCGTGCACCGCACGTCCCGACAGGTCGGCGGTGGCCAGCCGGGGCACCCGGAGGTCGGAGCGGACGAGGCGTGCGCCGGCCAGGGCCTCGTCCAGCCGCCGGGCCGTCCGCCAGACGCTGTCTCCTTCGGGCATGCAGCCATGATGCCGCGCTCGGGGGCGACCGGTGGAGCCTCGGTGGGGCGACCGGGGCGCTGGGTGCCCGCTGGACGCACGGCGTCGGCCGACGATCCTCGGGTGCCGGGTGCCGGGTGCCGGGTGCCGGGTGCCGGGTGCCGGGTGCCGGGTGCCGGGTGCCGGGTGCCGGGTGCCGGGCGTTGGGTGCTGGTCGGCTGGTCGGCTGGTCGGCTGGTCGGCTGGTCGGCTGGTCGGTGGGTGCGCCGGCGGGCCGGTGGGCGGCTCTCTCAAGCACCCCGCAGGCGCAGCCCCCGCGGGGTGGGGTGGAAGCCGGCGGCCTCCAGGGCCCGCCCGACGGGGGACGAGAGTGCCGGGGCTCCGTTGGCCCGCTCCACCGTGACCGTGCCCAGCGCGCCGTCCCGGGCCGCCTGAGCGAGTGCCTCGGCGGCTGCCTGCAGACGGGTGTCGCCGCGGGGGTCCTCCGCGTCGGGCCCCGGCCAGGCGAGCAGTGTCCTGCCGCCGCGCTCGACGTAGAGCACCGGATCGCCGTCGACCAGCACCACCAGGGCGCCCGCCTTGCGCCCCGGTTTGTGGCCGGCGCCGGTGGGCGGTTCGGGCCAGGGCAGGGCGGCTCCGTAGGCGTTCGCGGGGTCGGCCGCGGCGAGGACCACCGCCCGGCCCCGGCCCCCGGGGCGGCCGGAACCGCCGTGGCCGGCCGGGCGGGGATACGCGCCGAGGTCCTCCGCGCCCTCGCGGTCCCGGGCCGTACCCACGGCGCGGAGCCGGTCCACCGCTCCGTCCATGGCGAACTGCGCGGCGCCGAGGCCCTCCACCACATAGCCGCGGCGCGCCTGGCCGGTCTCCTCGAAGGCGGACAGCACGCGGTACGCGGCGGCGAATCCGCCCTCCACGCCCTCGGCCGCGACCGCGCCGCGGGTCACGACGCCATGCCGGTCCAGGAGCGTACGGGCCAGGGCATGGGCCCGGTGAGTGCCCTCGCTCTCCCGCGGGGGCAGCAGCGACCAGCGGCCGGCCACCGTCGGCGGACCGGCCCGGGACGCGGTGGGCCGGGGCGTCCGGCCGGTGAGCGAGCCGTACCGGCCGCGCGGGACGGCGCGCTTCGCGCGGTGCGCGGTGGCACCCGCGGTCCGGCCCGAACCCAGCAGGGAGCGCAGCGGCGCGAGGGTGTCATTGGTGAGCAGACCTGCCCAGGCCAGCTCCCACACGGCGTCCGCCAGCTGCGGATCGGTGCATTCCGGATGGGCCGCCCGGACCTGGTCGGCGATCTGGCGGAAGAACAGCCCGTACCCACCGGCCAGGGCGTCGAGCACCGCCCGGTGGACGGGACCGGCCTCCAGGGGATGCGGTGGTGGCAACAGCAGGGGTGCCGCGTCGGCCAGGTAGAGCGACACCCAGCCGTCCTTGCCGGGCAGGGCCCCGGCGCCGGCCCAGACGACCTCGCCCGCGGCGGTCAGCTCGTCGAGCATGGTCGGGCCGTAGCCCGCGACCCGGGAGGGGAGCACCAGCTTCTCCAGCGCGGACGCCGGCACGGGGGCGCCCTGCAACTGCTCGACCGCCCGCACCAGGCCGTCGATCCCCCGCAGGCTGTGGGTGCCGACGTGCTGCCACTGCGGCAGGAAGGAGGCGAGCACCGGCGGTGCCACCGGCTCCAGCTCCTCCCGGAGCGCGGCCAGGGACCGCCGCCGCAGCCGCCGCAGGACCGCGCTGTCGCACCACTCCTGGCCGATCCCGGCGGGGTGGAACTCGCCCTGGACCACCCGGCCCGCCGCGGCCAGCCGGTGCAGGGCGCCCTCGGTGACGGCCGGTCCGAGGCCGAACCGCTCCGCTGCCGCCGCCGACGTGAACGGACCGTGGGTGCGGGCGTACCGGGCGAGGAGATCGCCCAGCGGATCCTTGACCGGTTCGGTGAAGGCCTCCGGCACGCCCACCGGCAGGGCGGTGCCCAGCGCGTCCCGCAGCCGGCCGGCGTCCTCGACGGCGGCCCAGTGGCCGGCGCCCGCGATCCGCACCCGGATCGCCCGGCGGGCGTCCGCCAGCTCCTGTGCCCAGGGCGGTTCGGCGCCGCGCTCGGCCAGCTCGGCGTCGGTCAGCGGCCCGAGCAGCCGCAGCACGTCGGCGACGCCCTCGACGTCCTTGACCCGGCGGTCCTCGGTGCGCCACTGCAGCTCCCGCTCCAGCTCGGCCAGCACCTCGGCGTCGAGCAGCTCGCGCAGCTCCGCCTGGCCCAGCAGCTCGGCGAGCAGCCGGGAGTCCAGGGAGAGCGCGGCGGCCCGCCGCTCCGCCAGCGGGGAGTCGCCCTCGTAGAGGTACTGGGCGACATAGCCGAAGAGCAGCGACCGGGCGAAGGGGGACGGCTCCGGGGTGGTGACCTCGACGAGCCGCACGCGCCGCGCCTCGATGTCCCCCATCAGCTCGGTGAGGCCCGGAACGTCGAAGACGTCCTGGAGGCACTCGCGGACGGCCTCCAGAACGATCGGGAACGAGCCGAACTCGGACGCCACCTGGAGCAGCTGCGCGGCGCGCTGGCGCTGCTGCCACAGCGGGGTGCGCTTGCCGGGATTGCGGCGCGGCAGCAGCAGGGCCCGGGCCGCGCACTCCCGGAAGCGGGAGGCGAACAGCGCCGAGCTGCCGACCTGGTCGGTCACCAGCTGCTCCACCTCGCCCTTGTCGAAGGCGACGTCCGCGGCGCCGACCGGGGACTGCCCGTCGTCGTACTCCCGGCCGGACCGCGACGGCTCCGGCTCCATGTCGAGCAGGTCCAGGCCCATGAGGTCCGCGTCGGGCAGCCGCAGCACGATGCCGTCGTCGGCGTGCATCACCTGGGCGTCCATGCCGTGGCGCTCGGAGAGCCGGGCGGCCAGTGCCAGCGCCCACGGGGCGTGGACCTGCGCGCCGAAGGGGGAGTGGACGACGACCCGCCAGTCGCCCAGCTCGTCCCGGAAGCGCTCCACCACGATCGTCCGGTCGTCCGGGACGTGCCCGCACGCCTGGCGCTGCTCGGCGAGGTAGGCCAGGACGTTGTCGGCCGCCCAGGCGTCCAGGCCCGCCGCGAGCAGCCGCAGCCGCGCGTCCTCCTCGGCGAGGGCGCCCACCTCGCGGAGGAACGCGCCCAGCGCACGGCCCAGTTCCAGCGGGCGGCCCAGCTGGTCGCCCTTCCAGAACGGCAGCCGCCCCGGCACCCCCGGCGCGGGCGAGACCAGCACCCGGTCGCGGGTGATGTCCTCGATCCGCCAGGTGGTGGTGCCCAGGGTGAAGACATCGCCGACGCGCGACTCGTAGACCATCTCCTCGTCGAGCTCGCCGACCCGGCCGCCGCCCTTCTTCGGGTCGGCGCCGGCCAGGAACACGCCGAACAGACCGCGGTCCGGGATCGTGCCGCCGGAGGTCACCGCCAGCCGCTGCGCCCCCGGACGGCCGGTGACCGTCCCCGCCACCCGGTCCCACACCAGGCGCGGGCGCAGCTCGGCGAAGGCGTCCGACGGATAGCGGCCCGCGAGCATGTCGAGCACGGCGGTGTAGGCGGACTCGGGCAGCGACGCGAACGGCGCGGCCCGGCGGACCACCGCCAGCAGCTCGTCCACGTCCCAGCTGTCCAGGGACGTCATCGCGACGATCTGCTGGGCCAGGACGTCCAGAGGATTGGCCGGGACGCGCAGCGCCTCGATGGCGCCGCTGCGCATCCGCTCGGTGACCACGGCCGCCTGCACCAGGTCACCGCGGTACTTGGGGAAGACCACCCCGGTGGACACCGCCCCCACCTGGTGCCCGGCCCGGCCCACCCGCTGGAGGCCGGAGGCGACCGAGGGCGGGGACTCGACCTGCACGACCAGGTCCACGGCCCCCATGTCGATGCCCAGCTCCAGGCTGGACGTGGCGACCACGGCGGGCAGCCGGCCCGCCTTCAGATCCTCCTCGACCAGGGAGCGCTGCTCCTTGGAGACCGATCCGTGGTGCGCCCGGGCGAGCACCGGTGGTGCGCCGTTGGCCGCGCCGGAGCCGCCCATCAGCTCGGCGGGGGAGTGGGCCTCGGGCAGGGGCTCGCCCGTGGCGCGCTCGTACGCGATCTCGTTCAGCCGGTTGCACAGCCGCTCGGCCAGGCGCCGGGAGTTGGCGAAGACGATGGTGGACCGGTGGGCCTCCACCAGGTCCGCGATCCGCTCCTCCACCTGCGGCCAGACGGACGGCTTCTCGCCCTGCCCGCCGCCTTCCGCGCCGGTGGCCGGGGGGCCGCCCAGCTCCCCCAGATCCTCCACGGGCACGACCACGGAGAGGTCGAACTCCTTGCCGGACGGCGGCTGCACGATCTTCGCCCGGCGCTGCGGCGACAGGAAGCGGGCCACCTCGTCCACCGGCCGCACGGTGGCCGACAGGCCGATCCGCCGGGCGGGCCGCTCCAGCAGCTCGTCCAGCCGCTCCAGGGAGAGGGCCAGATGAGCGCCGCGCTTGGTGCCCGCCACGGCGTGCACCTCGTCCACGATGACCGTCTCCACCCCGGCCAGCGCTTCCCGCGCCGACGAGGTCAGCATCAGGAACAGCGACTCGGGTGTGGTGATCAGGATGTCCGGCGGCCGAGTGGCGATCGCCCGGCGCTCGGCCGCCGGGGTGTCGCCCGAGCGGATCGCGACCCGCACCTCGGGCTCCGGCAGCCCCAGCCGCAGCGCCTCGTGCCGGATGCCGGTCAGGGGGCTGCGGAGGTTGCGCTCGACGTCCACCGCGAGGGCCTTGAGCGGCGACACATAGAGAACCCGGCAGCGCTTCTTCGGGTCGGCGGGCGGCGGGCCGGCGGCCAGCCCGTCGAGGGCGGAGAGGAACGCGGCGAGCGTCTTGCCCGAGCCGGTCGGTGCCACCACCAGCACGTCCGAACCCTCGTCGATGGCCTGCCAGGCGCCCGCCTGCGCGGGGGTGGGCGCGCTGAACGCCCCGGCGAACCAGGCACGGGTCGCGGGGGAGAAGGTGTCGAGGGCCGAGGCCGGGTCGTTCGGCATGTTCCCCATCGTGCACCCGGGTACTGACAACGGGGCGGGGACGCATGCGGGGGCGGCCCGGGGGCGGTGTCCCGGGCGCTGCGGCGCCGGGTACCCGGCCGCCGTTCCCCGCCCTTCGGAACAGTCTCCGAGCAGGCACAATGGCCCCATGGGGAGCCAGGAGAACGCACGCTACTGGCAGCACCCCGGGCTGCCCGGCGTCGACCTGCTCAGCGCACACTACGTCCGTCACACCTTCGCCCGGCACGCCCACGACGGCTTCGTGGTCGCCACCGTCACCGGCGGGGTGGAGGGCGTGGGGCTGCCCCGGGGCGCCGAGCGCGTCGGGGCCGGAGGGGTGATCCTGATCAACCCGGACGTTCCGCACACCGCGTACCCGGGGGAGAGCGGGGGCTGGACCTACCGGGTGCTGTACCCGTCCGTCGACGTGGTCGCGGGGGTGGCGGCCGACGTCGCCCCGCTGCGGGGCACCCCGTCGTTCAGCGAGACGGTGCTCGACGAGCCGGTGGCCGGACACCTCATCGCCGAGGTCCACCGCGCCGCCGAGCAGAACAACGCGCTGGCCGCGGACACCCTGCTGCGGCAGGCCGTCGCCCGGCTCCTCCAGCGCTGCGGGACCGCCGCCGGGGCCGGGCCCGGGCGGGACGGTCCGGGGGCGGCCGCCGCCGCGTACGCCCGGGAGCTGCTCCTCGAGCGGATGGCCGAGCCGCCGACGCTGGAGGTGCTGGCGGCGGAGGCCGGCGTCGGACCGTTCGCCCTGCTCCGGGCCTTCCGCAGGGCGTACGGGATGCCACCGCACGCCTGGCTCACGGACGCCCGGGTGCGCCGGGCGCGCACGCTGCTGGACACCGGCACGGCGCCCGCCGAGGCCGCAGCCGTGGTGGGCTTCACCGACCAGCCCCATCTGAACCGGCACTTCAGCCGGATCGTCGGCGTCCCGCCGGGGGCGTACCAGCGGGAGCGCGGCGCCGCGGCACACGGCGCTCCGCCCGTCGCGGACCGGCGCGGACGTGCCGTGCGGGGCGCAAGAACGTACAAGACCGGGCCCGGAGCCGCCCCCTAGCGTGACGGGCGTGACAGAACGCATACCGACCCCCGATCCACAGCCGGAGACCCGGCCCGACGCGGCGGTGGTCCGGGACGCACTGGGCGTCGGCGTCGCCGTGGGGCTCTCCGGCTTCGCGTTCGGCGTCACCTCCGCGGGCGCCGGGCTGACCCTCCTGCAGACCTGTGCGCTGAGCCTCCTCGTCTTCACCGGCGCCTCGCAGTTCGCGCTGGTGGGCGCGCTGGCAGCGGGCGGCAACCCGGTCACCGCCGCGGCCGGGGCGTTCTTCCTCGGCGTCCGCAACGCCTTCTACGGGCTGCGGCTCTCCCAGCTGCTCCGGGTGCCCCGGGCGGTGCGGCCGGCGGCCGCGCACTGGGTGATCGACGAGACCTCCGTGGTGGCGCTGGCCCAGCCGGACCGCCGGAGTGCCCGCATCGGGTTCACCGTCACCGGCCTCACGCTGTACGTGCTGTGGAATCTGACCACGCTGCTCGGGGCGCTCGGCGCCGCGGCCCTCGGCGACCCCGCCGCCTGGGGACTGGACGCGGCGGGTCCCGCGGTCTTCCTCGCGCTGCTGGCACCCATGCTGCGCGGCACCGCGGAGCGCGCGGTGGCCGGTGCGGCCGTGGTGATCGCGCTCGTCTGCCACCCGCTGCTCCCGGCGGGCGTCCCGGTGCTGATGGCGGCGCTCGCCGCACCCGTCGTGCTGGCCGTGCGGGGACGCCGGGCGCCGGGCGGTGCGGACGGTGACACCGCGGAGGGGACTGACGGGGACGGCGCGGCGGAGACGGAGTCCCGCCGGGAGAGCGAGGAGGCCCGATGAGTGTCTGGATCGCCATCGGCCTCACCGCCGTCGGCTGCTACCTGGTCAAACTGCTGGGCCTGTCGGTCCCCGCGGGCGTGCTGGAACGCCCCCGGGTCAAACAGCTCGCGGCCCTGCTGCCGGTCGCGCTCCTCTCCGCGCTGATCGCGATCCAGACGTTCGGCGGCGACGGCCGCACGCTCGTCCTGGACGCCCGCGCGGCAGGGCTTGCGGCGGCGGCGCTGGCGCTGGTGCTGCGCGCCCCCTTCCTGCTGGTCGTCGCCGTCGCGGTGCTGGTCACGGCGGGGGTGCGGGCGATCGCCTGACAGCGGTTCCCGGTTCCGGTTCCCGGTTCCGGCGGACGGGACCGGCACACCGGTCGGACGGGACCTGCACCTCGGAGGGGGGCCTGCCGTGCCGGTGCACCACGACGCGCTCCCCGCCGGGGCCGGCGCGCTCCAGGCCCTGCACGCCCCGGCTCACGCGAGGGGGCGGCCGAAGGCGCGGAGCGTCAGCAGCGCGTCCAGGGTCACCATCGGCCGCCCCTCCAGCGCGGTGCCCGGTGCCCACGCGCGCCACCGGATCGGCCAGCCCCCGTCGTCCTGCTGCGTGTCCGCGAGGTGGTCCAGCGAGCGCTCCATCTCGGCGTCGGTGAACCAGCGCCGGGCCAGGGAGCCCGGGTCCCGCGCGTAGTCGTGGGCGTAGTGGTACTCCTCCGGCCCATAGCCCTCCGGCAGCGGGTAGGCGCCGGACCGGTCCGGCTCCAGGACCGCGAGCCCCTGCTCCCGCACCAGCCGCCCCAGCCGTTCCGCCGCCGCGGCCGCGCGGGACCGGTCCGGGGCGCCGTCGAGGAACGCCACCGCCGCCATGACCTCGTACGGATGGGTCCGCTCCAGGGTCTCCACCGCCGACCAGCAGAAGTCGGTGGCCCGGAACAGCCACGCGTGCCACACCTCGTTCCGGTGGAGCAGCCCCACCACCGGCCCGGTCGTGAGCAGATCGCTCGGCGGGTCGTCCACCACCGGGATCCAGGGCGCCGCCGGATGGCCGCGCAGCGACGGGTGGACCGCGGGGAGCGCCCCGTCGTCGTTGGAGATCTCCGTCAGGTACTGGCACAGCCGCTCCGTCCGGCGGCCGTGGCAGCGGCCGACGCCGTCGAGGATCCGCAGGGCGAGCGCGGCGTGCAGCGGCTGGCCGACCGGCCCGCGCAGATCGGGTTCGAGGGCGTAGCCGTAGCCCCCGTCGGCCGTGCCGTAGGCGGCCAGCGCCGCCTCCACGGCGTCCGCGGCGCGGGACCGGTCCTCCTCCCCGAAGCTTCCGGACGGGAAGTGGTACGCGAATCTGCGCTGCTCGAGGACGCGGGCGGTGAGCCAGACGAACTGCTCGGCGCGGGCGAGAGGAGTTGCTCCGGTGCGGGCCATGCACCGACGGTAGGGCGGAATGCGCACCCGGTCGGCGGCAAGTGCGGTGCTGCACCCCCAGGGCGGGATACTGGGGTCATGCGGTTGACGGTCTTCTGGCAGCGGATGGCGGAGCACTTCGGTGAGGCGTACGCGGACTCGTTCGCGCGCGATCACGTGATGTCCGAGTTGGGCGGCCGGACCGTGCAGGAGGCACTGGCCGCGGGGTGGAGCGCGAAGGACGTCTGGCGCGGGGTGTGCGCCGCCATGGAGGTGCCCCCGGAGAGGCACTGAGGGGCGCGGCGCGGGGCGAAGCGCCGGTCGGTACCGAGGTACGGGTCCACGGGCCGCCGGCGGAGCCGCGGATCCTTGCCCCGGTCGGTACCGATGCCGCGGACCCGTACCGGAGCCCGGCCGGTCACCGGAGCCTCGCCTTCCCCGGCGGCCCGGCGTGGGCCGGACCCACGGGCACCACCGAGATCGTCGTCGAGGCGCGCAGCGGCCCGGTGCGGGCGTCGGCGGCTCCCGGCCGGGCACGGGGCCCGGGCGGTGCGGGGTGCGGAAGTGCAGGGTGACGCAGCCCCGCGCGGCGCGGTAGGACAGACTGACCGGGTGGCAGCAGATGAACCCGCTGAGGACGACGGCCGATCCCGACCGCAGCCGGCGCGCGGCGAACGCATGCCCCGCTGGCTGCCCCGGGCCATGGTGCTGGCACTGGCGCTCTTCGCCGCGTTCCAGCTGGCGAGCTGGGCCTTCCACCAGCTGATCGGGCTCCTGGTCAACATCCTGATCGCCTTCTTCGTGGCGCTCGCCGTCGAGCCCGCCGTGGACCGGATGGCCGGCCGCGGGATGCGCCGCGGCCTCGCCACCGCGCTGGTCTTCCTCGGGGTGGTGACCTTCTTCGCCGGGTTCTTCGTGCTGCTCGGCTCGATGCTCGCCGGCCAGATCGTCGATCTGGTGGAGAACTTCCCGAGCTATGTGGACTCGGTGATCCGCTGGATCAACGACACCTTCCACACGAGCCTGTCCCGGGTGGACATCCAGGCCAGTCTGCTCAGGTCCGACTGGCTGAAGCGCTACGTCCAGAACAGCGCCTCCGGGGTGCTGGACGTCTCCGCGACCGTCCTCGGCGGGCTCTTCCAGGCCCTCACCGTGCTGCTGTTCTCCTTCTACCTCGCCGCCGACGGGCCGCGGCTGCGCCGGGCCGTGTGCTCGGTGCTGCCCCCGGCACGGCAGGCGGAGGTGCTGCGGGCCTGGGAGATCGCGGTCGTCAAGACCGGTGGATATCTCTACTCCCGCGGGCTGATGGCGCTGATCTCCGGGTTCGCCCACTACGCCCTGCTGGAGGTGCTCGGGGTGCCGTACGCCCCCGCGCTGGGGCTGTGGGTCGGCGTGATCTCCCAGTTCATCCCCACCATCGGCACCTACCTGGCCGGGGCGCTGCCGGTGCTCCTCGCCTTCACCGTCAACCCCTGGTACGCCGTGTGGGTCCTCGGATTCGTGGTGGTCTACCAGCAGTTCGAGAACTATCTGCTGCAGCCGCGCATCACCGCCAGGACCGTGGACATGCACCCGGCCGTCGCCTTCGGCTCGGTGGTCGCGGGCACCGCGCTGCTGGGTGCGGTGGGCGCGCTGATCGCGATTCCGGCGACGGCGACCCTGCAGGCGTTCCTCGGGGCCTATGTGCGGCGGTACGACGTCACCGACGACCACCGGGTGGACGGCCGGCGGCCGCGCCGGGGCCTGGGCACGCCGCTCGCGGTCCGGTTCTGGCGGTGGCTGCGCCGGGGCCGCTGAGCCCTTCCGGACGGGGGCGCACGGGGGCCGGATCCGGGCGCGCGGGCGGCCGTGCACCCCGTCGGCCTCGCCGCAGCGGGCCCTTCATGACGCGCAGGCGTGGGCGCTTGACACCGAAATCGAACATCCATTCATATGGGGGTGCCGGCTCTGGTTGTCCACAGGCCGGACGACGCCCGGGCGCATTGTCAGTGGCAGGCGTTAGCGTCGTGGACGTGAAGCGATCGACTCAAGCAAACCGGGTGGAACCCATGGCAGGAACCGACCGCGAGAAGGCGCTCGACGCCGCGCTCGCACAGATTGAACGGCAATTCGGCAAGGGTGCTGTCATGCGCCTCGGTGACCGGCCGAACGACCCCATCGAGGTCATTCCCACCGGGTCGACCGCTCTTGACGTCGCCCTCGGTGTCGGCGGACTGCCGCGGGGCCGCGTGGTCGAGGTCTACGGGCCGGAGTCCTCCGGCAAGACGACTCTCACGCTGCACGCGGTGGCCAACGCGCAGAAGGCGGGCGGCACCGTCGCCTTCGTCGACGCGGAGCACGCCCTCGACCCCGAGTACGCCAAGGCGCTCGGTGTCGACACGGACAACCTCATCCTCTCCCAGCCGGACACCGGGGAGCAGGCGCTGGAGATCGTGGACATGCTGGTCCGGTCCGGCGCCCTCGACCTCATCGTCATCGACTCCGTGGCGGCCCTGGTGCCCCGTGCGGAGATCGAGGGCGAGATGGGCGACTCCCACGTCGGCCTCCAGGCCCGGCTGATGAGCCAGGCGCTGCGCAAGATCACCAGCGCGCTGAACCAGTCCCGGACCACCGCGATCTTCATCAACCAGCTCCGCGAGAAGATCGGCGTGATGTTCGGCTCCCCGGAGACGACGACCGGTGGCCGGGCGCTGAAGTTCTACGCCTCGGTGCGCATCGACATCCGCCGGATCGAGACCCTGAAGGACGGCACCGACGCGGTCGGCAACCGCACCCGTTGCAAGGTCGTCAAGAACAAGGTCGCACCGCCCTTCAAGCAGGCGGAGTTCGACATCCTCTACGGCGAGGGGATCAGCCGTGAGGGCGGTCTGATCGACATGGGCGTCGAGCACGGCTTCATCCGCAAGTCCGGTGCCTGGTACACCTATGAGGGTGATCAGCTGGGGCAGGGCAAGGAGAACGCCCGCAAGTTCCTCAAGGACAACCCCGACCTCGGCAATGAGATCGAGAAGAAGATCAAGGAGAAGCTCGGCATCGGTGTGAAGCCGCAGTCGGACACCGCGCCGGGCGCGGACGCCGCGGTGGCGGCAGCGGAGCCGGTCGCCGCGTCGAAGGCGGCACCCGCCGCGGCCAAGGCCGCCAAGACGACCAAGGCCACCGCGGCCAAGAGCTAGTTCATGACGCGACGAACCGACTGGGGGGACGCCGACGACGGCGGCGAGGTCCGCCCCGACGACGGCGCGCCCGGCTCGTCGAGGGCCGAGCGGGGGGCGCCGCGCGACCCCGGTGAGCAGGCGCGGGCCATCTGCCTGCGACTGCTCACCGGGACTCCGCGCACCCGCAAGCAGCTCGCGGACGCACTGGCCAAGCGCGGCATTCCGGACGAGGTCGCGGACGAGGTGCTGTCCCGCTTCGAGGACGTCGGGCTGATCAATGACGCCGCCTTCGCGGACGCCTGGGTCGAGTCCCGCCACCACGGACGGGGCCTCGCCCGCCGCGCCCTCGCCCGCGAACTCCGCACCAAGGGCGTCGACCCGGCACTGATCGACGGGGCGGTCGGGCAGCTTCATCCGGAGCAGGAGGAGGAGACCGCCCGCGACCTGGTGCAGCGCAAACTGCGGGCGACCCGGGGCCTCGACCGGGAGAAGCGGATCCGCCGCCTCGCCGGGATGCTGGCCCGCAAGGGGTACTCCGAGGGCCTGGCGCTCCGTGTCGTCCGGCAGGCACTGGAGGAGGAGGGCGAGGACCCGGAGCTCCTGGAGTACCAACTCCCGGAGGGCTGACCGGCGTCCTCCCGGAGGACTGGTCGGCGTCGGCGTTCTCAGCCGTGTGCTGTCCGGAGGTCGGGGCTCTCAGCCGTGCGCTGTGCGGAGGTCGGGGCTCTCAGCCGTGCGCTGTGCCCTGTGCGTGGCCGGAGTGCGGGGTGGGCGTTCGCCCGGCGGGGCGGTGGGGGACCGTCCCGGGGCAGTGGCGGGGGCCGGGGTCACGTACGGGCGAGAGGCGGCCCGGCGCGACCGGCGCCTTGCGTGATCGTCGCAGCTCGGCCGCTTCACTTTCCGCTCGCCCACCCTGCGCTGCCGGTCACCGGCCTGCGCTGCTGCGACCCGTCGCCGCCGCCGTGTTCGGTCACGGCCCACGGGCCGCGGCTCCGGGTCAGTGCCCGACGGCGGGCGGGGTGGGCCGCGGAGGAACCGATGGCTGCTCCACCGGCAGGCCGGCCGCCCGCCAGGCCTGGAAACCGCCGGTCAGGTCGGTGGCGCGGTGAAGGCCCAACTGCCGCAGCGAGACAGCGGCGAGGCTGGAGGCGTAACCCTCGTTGCAGATCACGACCACGAGGAGGTCGTGACCGGTCGCCTCGGCCACACGGTGACTGCCGAGGGGGTCGAGCCGCCACTCCAGCTCGTTGCGTTCGACGATCAGCGCGCCCGGGATGACGCCGTCCCGCTCACGCAGCGCGGCGTAGCGGATGTCGACCAGAACGGCCCCGGCCGCCGCGGCTTCCGCCGCCTGCTCCGGCTCCAGCCGGTCCAGTTGCTCACGGGCCGCGGTCAGCACTCCGTCGATCCCGTGGTGCGGTGCCCCGCTCATGTCCACTCCTCGGGCTGCTCGACCTGCTCCAGACGCAACAGCGGTCCCGTACGGCTGTAGCGGCGCATCAGCGGCAGCGGCGGGTAGTACGCGTGCACCGACACGGCGTGCTCCTCCCTCTCCAGATTCAGCACCTGGTGGACGTGGTGCGCGCCGAAAGCGCGTCCCTGTCCGGCGGACAGACGGCGTTCCCGGTCGACGCCGTCCGCCAGTTCGAGCGTCTGCCAGCCCTCGGTGGGCAGGTGCACGGCAAGGGACTGCTCGGTCAGCCGGCCGTCCGCGGTGGCGAACGCACCCCGCGAGCCGCCGTGGTCGTGCCAGCCGGTGCCGGTCCCCGGAGGCCAGCCGATCAGCCAGGCTTCGCTGCCACCCGGCCCGTCGAGCCGCATCCAGGTGCGGCCTTCCGGGTCGAGGGGGAGGGTGGCGACGAGTTCGGCGTCGGAGGCGGTGCGGCGCACGAAGTCGAGCAGCTCGGAAGCCGTGGGCCCGCCCGGTGTGGTGGATCCGGCGGTGGAATCCGCGGTGGTTCCGGATGTGGCCGGGGTGCCCGCCGGGGCGGTGGGGCGGTGTGTCGAGAAGGTGGCTGCCGGAGCGTCGTGGGCGGCGGGCGCGGTGACGACAGAGGCGGTTGCGCGGGCAGTGAGTTCGCCGAAGGCGCTGGAAGACACAGGTCCGTCCTGGATGATCGCGAAGGAGCGCGGCAGACCGCGCGGAGGAAGGAATGCGGATCAAACGGACGGACGACACACGCAGCCTGCATAGCGGAGCAGGTCCACATGGACCCTCCGCCAGAAGCACAGCCGGGTGTCAGTCACATCAAGGAGTGAAGCATGGGCCGGTTTCTCCGGTCAATCGCGGTACCGCGGGGCGCCGGGGGTGTCGGGGGCGCCGGTGGCGCGGAGGCGCGGAGGCGCGAGAGGTGGGGGCGGGGCGCCGAGGGCACAGCACCCCTGGGTAAGGAGCGGCCCCGCGGACAGGGGGTGGCGATGGCCGGCGTCGGCGCGCTCCGTGCTCAATCCGCGCTCAGGGGACGGTGCGCAAGGGGATGGCGTTCTTCGACTCCTGGCTCACCGACGCCCGGCCCACCGAAGCCCTGCCCACCGGCCCGTCGGCGCCCGCCCGCCGGTCGAGGCACACCGCCGCGTACGCGCTGCCCGGCGGGGGCCCGCGCACCTGGGCCATGACACGCGCACCGGGACAGCCCGGGGCCTGATCCGGGCACACCCGGGGCGGCGCCGACCGACGGGAATCAGTCGGCCGACAGGAATCAGCAGGTCGTCCTTCTGGGGTCGCCCGTACTCGGAGCGACCCCGTGTGCTCGTTCCGCCGGTCAGCGGCGGGCGGAAGCACTCCCGGCGCTCCGCGCCGGATCGTCCGCCCGTGCGCCGCTGTCCGCGCCCTGCGTGGTCGCCGCGCTGCCGCCTCGGGCGGCGTCGACGCAGGAGTACAGATCGGCGGGCCGTACCCCGGACATCGCCGCGACCAGGTGCCCGTCGGGCCGGACGGCCAGCACGGTGTGCGCCGCCGCTCCCGGGTACCCCTCGGTGACCAGCAGCTCCGCACGTACCGGCAGTGCGGACACCGCCGCTGCCAGCCGTGGCATCAGCCCCGCGCCGAGCCAGTGGCGGCGCTCCCACACTCCCGTGCCGGGAGCCACCAGGACGACGAGCAGATCGCCGCCCAGCCGGTCCCGCAGCCGTGCGGTGGACCCGTCCGGTGCCGTGACCGGCACATCGTCCACCGGGGCACCGGGCGCCGTGGCCACCTGGGGCACACCGCCGGACGACGACGCGGCGGGCGGTGTGAGGGGGGAGCGCGCGTACACCGGGAGCGCCCCCAGGGGCCCGCTGCCCACATGGCCGTCCGTGAGCAGCGCGTCGGCCCCGCCGCTCGTGCCCGGCAGCAGGGAGCGGCGCACGGCCGGCCACGAGCTGTTCGAGCGCAGCAACGGCAGTGCCTGGTCGGCCGCGCGCAGCCGTGCGCCGACCGCAGTCCGTCGTTCGGCCTGGTAGCTGTCGAGCAGCGTTTCGGAGGCCTGGTGGTGCCAGGCCAGGGCGAGCTTCCAGGCGAGGTTGTCCGCGTCCCGCAGCCCCTCGTCCAGTTCCTGGGTGCCGAAGGCGCCGAGCAGATGGGCGGCGTCCCCGGCCAGGAAGGCCCGGCCCACGCGCCACCGGCGGGCGAGACGGTGGTGCACGGTGTGCACGCCGGTGTCGAGGAGTTCGTACGGCGGGGTGTGGCCGCACCACACCGCCAGGGTGTCGCGGACCCGGGTGACGAGCGCCTCCGGGGTGACCAGCTCGCCGCGCGGCGGCACCAGCCAGTCCATGCGCCAGCGCCCGCCCGGCAACGGCCTGGCCAGCACCTCCCCGCCGCGCGGCGGGGACCGGTGCAGCACGGCCTCGTCCGGCCAGGGCAGTTCGGCCCGCAGCGCCGCGACGGCATGCCGCTCGACGGCCGTACGCCCGGGGAAGCGGACCTCCAGCAGCTTGCGCACGGTGGACCGGGGGCCGTCGCAGCCGACCAGGTAGCTGCCCCGCCACCAGATCCCCGCCGACCGCTCCGCCGTGGCGTCACCGGGGCTGCGGGTGTGCGCGGTGACCCCGTGCTCGTCCTGCTCCAGGATGCCGAGCCGACTGCCGGTCACGACCTCGGCGAGGCTCTCCTTGGCCAGCGCCGCCCGCAGCCGCCGGGTCAGCACATGCTGCGGGCAGTGCAGCGGCGACTCACCGGCCGCGTCGGCCCCCGGCTCGTCGCCGGTCCCGCCGCCCGGGCCGGAGCCGTGGCCGGTGTCGGAGCGGGACTCGTGCACGTCGGCGAACTCAGTTCGGTGCAGCAGCTTTCGCCGGCGCATCGTCCGCCAGCCGGTCCAGAGGGTGCCCTCGCCGGGGGCGGGGGCACAGCCCATCCGCTCCAGAAAGCCCGCGGTGTCCGGGCGGAGGGCCACGGTCCGGGCGGTACGCACCTCGTCCTGTCCGGCGCCCTCGTCGAGGACCACGACCGGCACCTGACGGCGGGTGAGAGCGAGCGCCAGGGAGAGCCCGACGGGCCCCGCACCAACGATGATCACCGGGTCCACGACGGGACCTCCTCGACCGTGCCGCACGGATGAAGGGTCGTCAGGGGGGCCCGGTGCGAGATCACAGCACATAAGTATGCAGCCCTCAGGGGCTTTCGCACCAAGCTACCGTGCGCTCTCGGACGGCGCGGGCGCCTTCCCGGTCCTGGGAAGGCGCCCGCGCTCATCCGGTCCCCGTAGGGGACACGGCGGTCATTTGACGATCGGAGCGTCCGGCAGATCGGGAACGTCGGGCGTCACCGCAGCCGCCTCGATCGAGGCGACCGGAATGCCGGTCTTGGCCCCCCGGCCGCGCTTCTCGATCCAGGTCGCGAGGGCGGAGAGGGCCAGACACAGCGCCACGTAGATGGAGCCGAAGACGAAGATCACCGGGACGTACGGGTAGTCACCGTCGACCAGCGTGTTGGAGGCGAGCAGCCGTGCCTTCTGGAGCAGTTCGGGGTAGAGGATGATGTAGCCGAGCGAGGTGTCCTTGAGGGTCACCACCAGCTGGCTGACGATGGTCGGCAGCATGGCTCGGACGCCCTGCGGGACCAGAACGGTCATCATCACCTGGGTCTTGCTCATCCCCAGCGCATACGCGGCCTCGCTCTGTCCCTTGGGGACCGAGTTGATCCCCGCGCGCAGCACCTCGGCCTGGACACAGCCGTTGTAGATCGTCAGGCCGAGAGCCAGGGCCCACATCGACTGGTTGGTGAGGAAGCCCACCCACAGTGCGTAGATGGTGATGAGCAGCGGGATGGAGCGGAAGAGCTCGATGAAGGTCGTGGCCGCCCACCGGATCGGCTTGTGCTCGGACAGCCGGGCGACGGCCAGCAGCACGCCGAGGACCAGGGAGAGCACGGCGGCGATCGCGAACGCCTTGAGCGTCGCGAGGAGCGAGTCGAGAATCCCCTGCCGGACACCGGCGTAGTTGAAGATGTCCCACATCTCCGGAGCGAGCTGACCCTTGTTGTACAGGCGCAGAACGCTGATGGCGATCAGGGCCAGGACAACCGTGGTGCCCACGACGGCGTAGATGCGGTTGCGCAGGATGGCCTTGGGGCCGGGCGCGTCGTAGAGAACGCTGGCGCTCATCGGGCGACCTCCATGCGGCGCTCCAGCACGCGGAAGATACCGCTGATGCTGAACGTGATGACCAGGTAGCTGCAGGCGACCCAGAAGAAGGTCGGGATGATGTCGATGCCCTTGTCGGTCAGGAGCTTCTGGACGCCGAACAGTTCCGTGACGCTGAACGCGCCGGCGATCGCGGAGTTCTTGGTGAGCGCGATGAAGATGCTGCTCAGCGGGGGCAGCACCGTGCGGGTGGCCTGCGGGAGAATGATGATGCGGAGGGTCTGGAAGAACGTCATCCCGATGCTCCGCGCGGCTTCGGCCTGACCCAGCGGCACCGTGTTGATGCCGGACCGGACCGCCTCGCACACGAAGGCCGAGGTGTAGAAGCCCAGGGCCAGGGTGGCGAGGAGGAAGGGGCTCATCCCGGGGAAGAGGATCTGCGGGACGATGAACGTCGAGACGAGGAAGAGCAGCGTCAGCGGCGTGTTCCGCAGCAGCGTGACCCAGAGCGTGCCGAAGAAGCGGAGCGGGGGCACCGGCGAGACCCGGAAGCCGGCTATGAGCAGGCCGAGCACGAGGGCAAGCACCGCGCTGGCCGCGGTGATCGACAGAGTTCCTATGAACCCGTCCCGGAACTGCGGTAGGTGGTCGAGCAGTACGTTCATGAGGTCTCCGCGTCGGCGGGCGCTGTCAGGCGGCGGGCAGGGGAAACCGTGCTCCGTACGTCCGTTGCGGGGACGTACGGAGCACGTCGGTCACACGTCGGTCAGTAGCGCTCGAGCGCCGGCGGGGCGGCGTACTCGGAGCCCGAGAGACCCAGGGTGCCGTCGTAGATCTTCTTGTAGGTGCCGTCCTTGATGTGCTTCTCGAGAGCCTTGGTGAAGGCCTCGCGCAGCACCTTGTCGTCCTTGTTCAGGCCGACGCCGTAGGGCTCGTCGGTGAAGGGCTTGCCGACGACCTTCAGCTTCTTCGGGTTCTGCGCCGCGAATCCCTTGAGGATGGCGTCATCGGTGGTGACCGCGTCGACCTGCTGGTCGACCAGCTGCTTGACGCAGTCCGAGTACTTGGCGAGCTCGGTGATCTTGGCGCCGTACTCGGGCTTCTTGATCTCCTGCAGCGGGGTGGAGCCGACGATCGAGCAGACCTTCTTGCCCTTCACGCTCTCCTTGCCCTTGATGGACGTGTCGTCCTTCCGGACCAGGAGGTCGGCGCCCGCCTTGTAGTACGGGCCCGCGAAGCCGACCTGCTTCTTGCGCTCGTCGTTGATCGTGTAGGTGCCGACGTAGAAGTCGACCTTGCCCTTGGAGATCGCGGTCTCGCGAACCCCGGAGTCCACGGTCTCCCACTCGATCTGGTCGGCGGAGAAGCCGAGGTCGGCCGCGAGCATCTTGGCAATCTCGACGTCGAAGCCCGAGCGCTCCTGGGTCGCCTGGTCCTCGAAGCCGAGGAACGGCTGGTCCGCCTTGGAGCCAATGACGATCTTGCCGCGCTTCTGGGCCTTCTTCAGCGTGGGCGAGTCCAGCTTGACGTCCTTGGCCACCGTGTACTTCGGGAGCTTGGCACTCTTGCCGGTACCGGCCGGCTTGTCACCGGCGGTGCCCTCCTTGCCGCCGCACGCGGTGGCGGAGGCGGTGAGTGCGAGTACGGCGATGGCCGCGGCCGCGGTCCTGCGGAGCTTCATGGTGAACATCCCTTACGTCGTGAGTCGTTGAGCGTCAGTGGTGCAGGATCTTCGACAGGAAGTCCTTGGCCCGGTCGCTGCGGGGGTTGTTGAAGAACTGGTCCGGCTGCGCCTCTTCGACGATGCGGCCGTCGGCCATGAAGACCACCCGGTTCGCGGCCGAGCGCGCGAAGCCCATCTCGTGGGTGACGACGACCATGGTCATGCCGTCCCGGGCGAGCTGCTGCATGACCTCCAGCACCTCGTTGATCATTTCCGGGTCGAGGGCCGAGGTGGGCTCGTCGAAGAGCATCACCTTCGGGTCCATCGCCAGCGCGCGGGCGATCGCGACGCGCTGCTGCTGGCCGCCCGAGAGCTGGGCGGGGTACTTGTCCGCCTGGGTGCCGACGCCCACGCGGTCGAGCAGGGCGCGGGCCTTCTCCTCGGCGGCCTTCTTGTCGGCCCGCCGCACCTTGACCTGGCCCAGCATCACGTTCTCCAGCACCGTCTTGTGCGCGAAGAGATTGAACGACTGGAAGACCATGCCGACATCGGCGCGCAGCCGGGCGAGCTCGCGGCCCTCCTGCGGAAGCGGCTTGCCGTCGATCGTGATGGCGCCCGAGTCGACCGTTTCCAGCCGGTTGATCGTGCGGCACAGCGTCGACTTGCCGGATCCGGACGGTCCGATGACGACGACGACCTCGCCGCGTGCGATGGTCAGGTCGATGTCCTGGAGCACATGCAGCGCGCCGAAGTGCTTGTTGACGTTGTCCAGGACGACCAGGGGATCCGCCGTCGGTGCGGCGTCCTTGGTCACCGATACTTCGGTCATCGGCTCTTGCTCCGTCCTCCTCGGTTGGGAGGACCATACGGAGCGGCCAGGATGACCGTCATCACATCTGAGCGAGAATTGAGCATAACGATACGGCTACGGGCTGCGACGCTCGGTGACCGGTTCCGGCCCTCCGGTGACGGGTTCCTTACCGGCTCCATAACGGATGGTGGCCGAGGGCCGGACGCCCCTTGACGTGCGGCGGCGTATGGGGCTGTATGCCCTGTGACCACACCGACGTATCGCCGCACACCGCATCGCACCAGGGCAGGAAGGGGCCGATGAGACTGCTCCTCGTCGAGGACGACAACCACGTCGCCGCGGCGCTGTCCGCGGTGCTCGCGCGGCACGGTTTCGACGTCACCCACGCCCGCAGCGGTGAGGAGGCCCTCCAGGCGCTGCTGCCCGACACCGGAGCGCCCTTCGGTGTCGTCCTGCTCGATCTCGGCCTGCCCGACCAGGACGGATTCGAGGTCTGCGGCCGGATCCGGAAGCGCACCGCCACCCCCGTGATCATGGTGACGGCGCGCTCGGACGTGCGCTCCCGGATCCACGGGCTGAACCTGGGCGCCGACGACTACGTGGTCAAGCCGTACGACACCGGCGAGTTGCTGGCCCGTATCCACGCCGTCAGCCGGCGCACGGTGCCCGGCGAGACCGGCCCCGAGGACCAGGAGACCGGCGCCGACGAGCCGCTGCGGCTGGGGCCCGTTCTCGTCGAACTCCCCACCCGGCAGGTGACGGTGAACGGCGTCCCGGTGCCGCTCACCCGCAAGGAGTTCGACCTGCTGGCGCTGCTCGCCCAGCGCCCCGGCGTGGTCTTCCGCCGGGAGCAGATCATCAGCGAGGTCTGGCGCACCAGCTGGGAGGGGACCGGCCGCACCCTGGAGGTGCACATCGCCTCGCTCCGCTCCAAGCTGCGGATGCCCGCCCTGATCGAGACCGTGCGCGGCGTCGGCTACCGCCTCGTCGCCCCGGCGGCCTGAGGATCCGCGGGACCGGTGCGCACCCGACTCCTGCCGCTGCTCATCGTCCTCATGGCGGGCGTGCTGCTCGCCCTGGGCTTCCCGCTCGCCGGGAGCCTGGCCGCCGCCCAGCAGCAGCGGGTGGTCGTGGACCGGATCGACGACTCGGCGCGCTTCGCGGCCCTCGCCCAGTTCGTGACCGCCCGTCCCGCCGCGAGCAGACCCGGTGACGAAGGGGGCAGGCTGGTCACCCTGCGTGCCGAACTCGCGCGTTATGAGGATCTCTACGGCATCCGTGCCGGGGTCTTCTACCGCGACCGGACGGCGATGGCTGTCGCCCCCGGCCACTGGTCCGTACCGGCCGGGGGTGAGCCCGAGCGAGCCTTCGAGGAAGCGCTGGCAGGCCGCCGCAGCCACAACCCGCCCCAGGTCTGGCCCTGGCAGCGGGAACGGCTGGCCGTCGCCTCACCGGTCATCCGGGACGGCGACGTGGTCGCGGTCGTCGTCACCGATTCCCCGACGGGCCAGCTGCGCTCCCGTATCCTCCACGGCTGGCTGCTCCTCGGCGCCGGGGAGTGCGCCGCCATGCTGCTCGCGCTGGGCGCCGCCGCCCGGCTCACCGGCTGGGTGCTGCGCCCCGTCCGCGTCCTCGACGCGGCCACCCACGACATCGCCACCGGCCGGATGAAGTCCCGGGTGGCGGCCGCCGGGGGCCCGCCGGAGCTGCGCCGGCTGGCCCGTTCGTTCAACGAGATGGCCGACAACGTCGAAGAAGTCCTGGAGCAGCAGCGGGCGTTCGTCGCCGACGCCTCGCACCAGCTGCGCAACCCGCTCTCCGCACTGTTGCTGCGGATCGAACTCCTCGCGCTGGAACTGCCCGAGGACAACGAGGAGATCGGCTCCGTCCGCACGGAGGGCAAGCGGCTCGCCCGGGTGCTCGACGATCTGCTGGACCTGGCCCTCGCCGAGCACGCCGCGGCCGACCTCCAGCTCACGGACGTCGCCGAGCTGGCCGAGGAGCGGGTCGGCGCCTGGCGTCCGGTCGCCGACCGTGAGGGGGTCGTCCTGGTCTACGAGGGGCCGTCCGGCGCCACCGGCTGGGCCGACCCGGTGGCCCTGTCCAGCGCGCTCGACGCCGTGGTGGACAACGCGCTGAAGTTCACCCCCGAGGGAGCCGCGGTCACGGTCGGCGCGGAACCGGACGGTGACACCGTCCGGATCACCGTGGCGGACGGCGGCCCCGGCCTGACCGAGGAGGAGCTGGACCGGATCGGCGACCGGTTCTGGCGCAGCGGCCGGCACCAGAACGTCTCCGGCTCGGGACTGGGGCTGTCCATCTGCCGAGCGCTGCTGGCGGCCGGACGGGCCTCGATGGCGTTCGCCCCGAACGAGCCGAACGGGCTGCGGGTGACGATTACGGTCCCGCGGACGGCCCCGCCCGGCTGACCCGCGCCGCCCGGACAACCGCCCTCCCGGCTGACCGCGCCGCCGGGCCGGCCCCGACCCCGCCGTCAGGCGAGCGCCGACGGGCACCGCCGAGGCATCGGCCTCAACCGTTGCGGCCGCCTTTACGGCCGCTGCCCCGCGGCACCCTCGCTCGGGCCGGGCCCCGCCACCTCAGTCACGGCCACCGAGCCGTCACCCCGCCCCCGGCGCCCCCGCCCGCTCCAGCCGCAGCGTCACGATCTGGAACGGCCGCAGGCTCAGGGCCACCTCGCCGTCCGCGGACACCGGGTACTCCGGCGCCCCGGCCAGGGGCCGTTCCAGCAGGTCCGTCCCGGTCGCCGAGGCCACCGGGAACCCGGCCCGGAGCGTGGCCGCCGCCCGCCCGCCGTGTGCCTCGTACAGCCGCACCACCACGGCGCCGCCGCGGTCCTCGGCGAGTTTGACCGCCTCGACCACCACCTGGTCGTTGTCCACCGTCACCAGCGGCTCCACCGGAGCCGGGCCGGGCGCGGTGCGCTCCGGCAGGTTGAACCAGTGCCCCTCGCGGACCGCGTCGCCCACCGAGGCCCCGGGCGCCAGCCCGAAGCGCAGCCGGTGCCGCCCCTGGTCGGTCTCCGGGTCCGGGTAGCGCGGCGCCCGCAGCAGCGACAGCCGGACGGTCGTGGTCTGGCCGCCGTCCGGGCGCACAGCGCGGGTGACGTCATGGCCGTACGTCGAGTCGTTCACCAGCGCCGCGCCCCAGCCCGGCTCCGCCACCCGGATCCACCGGTGCGCGCAGATCTCGAACTTCGCCGCGTCCCAGGAGGTGTTGGTGTGCGTGGCCCGGTGGACGTGCCCGAACTGGGTCTCCGCGGCCGACCGGTCCGCCTTCACATCCAGCGGGAACGCCGCCTTGAGCAGCGTCTCCGACTCGTGCCAGTCGACCTCGGTGTCGATCTCCAGCACCTTCGAGCCGGAGCGCAGGGAGAGCAGCTGCACCACCGAGGAGGCGCCGAAGGTCCGGGCGACGCGCAGCACGGCCCGGTCCGCGGCCTCCTCGGCGACCGTCGGCGCGGCCGGCCCGTCCAGGTCGGTCACGGTGTTCCGGTAGTAGGCGTCGACATCCCAGGCGTCCCACATGGTGGGGAAGTCCGGGTGGAGCTGGAGCAGGTTCGCCGCCAGCCCCGGGGCCACCGCTTCCCGCCCGGCCGCCAGGTCGTACGCCGAGACGACCAGCCCGCGGCCGTCCACCTCCACCCGCAGCAGGCCGTTGGCGAGGACGAAACCGCCGCCCGCCGCCTCCTCCCGCGGGGCCAGGGTCACCGGATCCCCGGAACGGCCCGGTTCCGGGGCCGCGCCGCCGGCCGGAATGCCCCGCCGGGCGTGCGGGGCGGCGTTGAAGACCACCGTTCCCTCCCCGCCGCCCGTCAGCGTCCGCTGCGCCGCAGCGACGAGCGCCTCCAGCTCCGTTCGCACCGCCGCGTACGTCGCCCGCGCCTCGCGGTGCACCCAGGCGATCGACGACCCGGGCAGGATGTCGTGGAACTGGTGCAGCAGCACCGTCTTCCAGATCCGCTCCAGATCCTCGTACGGGTAGCGGTATCCGGGCGCCCGGACCGCCGCCGTCGCCGCCCACAGCTCCGCCTCCCGCAGGAGCGACTCGCTGCGCCGGTTCCCCTGCTTGGTCCCGGCCTGCGAGGTGTACGTGCCGCGGTGCAGCTCCAGATACAGCTCACCCACCCAGACCGGGGCGTCCGGGTACTCCGCGTGCGCCGCCTCGAAGAACTCCGACGGCCGCTCGACGGCGACCCGCGGCGAACCCTCCAGGCCGCCCAGCCGCCGGGCACGGGCCAGCATCTCCCGGGTCGGCCCGCCGCCGCCGTCGCCCCACCCGAAGGGCACCAGGGAACGCGACGCCCGCCCCTTCTCCCGGTAGTTGCGGGCGGCGTGCGCCAGCTGCTCCCCGCCGAGGTCGGAGTTGTAGGTGTCCACCGGCGGGAAGTGGGTGAAGACCCGGGTGCCGTCGATGCCCTCCCACCAGAAGGTGTGATGGGGGAAGGCGTTGCTCCGGCTCCAGGAGATCTTCTGGGTCAGGAACCAGTCCGACCCCGACAGCTTCACCAGCTGCGGCATCGCGGCGGTGTAGCCGAACGAGTCCGGCAGCCACACCTCCTTGGTGTCGATCCCGAACTCGTCCAGGAAGAACTTCTTCCCGTACAGGAACTGCCGGGCCATCGCCTCGCCGCCGACCATGTTGGTGTCGGACTCCACCCACATCCCGCCGACCGGCACGAACTGCCCGGCCGCGACCTTCTCCCGGACCCGGGCGTACACCCCGGGCCGGTGCTCCTTGATCCAGGCGAGCTGCTGGGCCTGTGACATCGCGAACACGAACTCCGGGTGGCCCTCCATCAGATGCACCACGTTGGAGCAGGTCCGCGCCACCTTCCGCACCGTCTCCCGCAGCGGCCACAGCCACGCGGAGTCGATGTGCGCATGGCCGACCGCGCTGATCCGGTGCGCGGACGCGTGCGCGGGGGAGGCGAGCACCTCCGCCAGCGGCTCCCGCGCACCGGCCGCCGAGCCCGCGACATCGGCCAGGTCCACGGCGTCCAGGGCGCGTTCGGCCGCCCGCAGCAGTTCCCAGCGGCGTGCGTCCCCCTCCGGCAGCTCGAGCATCAGCCCGCCGAGGACCTCCAGGTCCTGCACCAGCTCCCAGACGTCCGTCTCGAACACGGCGAGGTCCATCCGGGCGATCCGGTACAGCGGCTCCTCGCCCGCGGTGAGCCGGTCCCCCTGCCGGGTCGGCGTCTGGCCCGCGAGGACCGGGTTGGCGGCCGCCTCGACGTACAGCAGCACCTCCTCACCGCCCCGGGCCGGGTCACCGACGCGCACCCAGTCGTTGTACGGATGGAGGCCCTTCACCGCCTCCCCGTCGGGCCGGTACACCAGCCCCTCGCACTGGAACCCGGGCATCCCCCGGTCGAAACCCAGGTCGAGAACGGCCTCCACGGTGCGCCCCGCCCACTCCTCGGGCACCCGGCCGCGCACCCGGAACCAGCTGGTCCCCCAGGCCGGCCCCCACCGGTCGCCCGCCCGCGCCGGGCCGTACGCTGCGGCCAGCCCCTCGGCGACCGGGACCGGCTCACCGGGCGCGTCCCAGCGCTCGACGGTGAGCGGCACGCGGCGGCCGTGCACCGCGGGCCGGATGCGTTCGGTCAGGACACGGTGCAGACGGGACTCGACGATGCTGCGGTCGTCATGCATGACGCGGCTCCGATGGCTCGGGACGGACGTCGGGCCCGGCCGGGTCCGGCCGAGCGGGGGATCAGGACTTGACCGAGCGGTAGTAGCGGCGGGCGCCCTCGTGCAGCTCCAGCGGATCCGTGAAGATCGCCGTCCGCAGGTCCACCAGCTGCGCCGCGTGCACCTCGCTGCCGATCCGGTCGCGGCTGTCGATCACCGTGCGGGTGATGCCCTCGGTCAGCCCCGGGTCCGTACGGTCCGTGGTCACCAGCAGGTTCGCCACCGCCACCGTCTTCACCGCCTTGCCGTGCTGCACCTGCGGATAAGCATCGGCCGGCATGACCGCGGCCCGGTAGTGGCGGGTCGCCGCGCCCTGCCGGGTCAGCTCGTCGCTGAGGTCCCCGAGCTGCACCAGACGGATGTCGAAGTCGTCGGCGAGGTCGGAGACCGCCGCCGTCGGCAGCCCGCCCGACCAGAAGAACGCGTCGATCTTCCCCTCGCGCAGCAGGCCGGGCATCCGGTCGATGCCCACCCGCACCGGATCGATGTCCTTCCGCGCGTCGAGCCCGGCTGCGCCGAGGAGCCGGTCCGCTATCAGGCTCACCCCGGAGCCCTTCTGGCCTATGGCGACCCGCTTGCCCCGCAGGTCGGCGGCGCTCCGCACGTCGGAACCGGCCGGCACCACCAGCTGCATGTAGTCGTCGTACAGCCGCGCGCAGGCGCGCAGCCGGTCCGCGTCCCGGCCGCCGCGCTCCCGGTAGGCGGCGACCGCGTCGGCCGTGGCGATGGTGAAGCTCGCCTTGCCGGAGACCAGCCGCTCGATGTTCTGGACGGACCCCTCGCTCGACCGCAGCCGCAGGTCGACGCCGGGCAGATCCCGGGCCGCGTGCTGCTTCAGCAGCGCGCCGTAGCGGGCGTACACCCCGGTGGGCACCCCGGTGGTGAAGTCGACCCTGCCCTGCGGGGACGAGGCCTGGCCCAGCGGCAGCAGCCACCACAGCAGCAGCGCCAGCACCACGCCGGCCGCCGCCGTGACCTGCAGGGCACGCCGCCGGCCGAAGCGCAGGGCGGAGCGCCGGTCGCGGATGCCTGGGAACGCGGGAGCCATGCGCGCGATCCTGCCAGCCCGGGCAGCCCGGGGCCAGGGGCGCCGGACGGGATCACGCGGCGCCCGGGGAGCGCACGGAAGGCGGGGGCGGAGCCCAGTGGTGACCACGTACCCTGGTGGGCGAGATGAGCGCGAAGACCTACGAGGTGCGCACCTACGGGTGCCAGATGAATGTCCACGACTCCGAACGGCTCTCCGGCCTGCTGGAGGACGCCGGCTACGTCCGGGCGCCCGAAGGCCACGCCGAGGGCGAGGCGGACATCGTCGTCTTCAACACCTGCGCGGTGCGGGAGAACGCCGACAACCGGCTCTACGGCAATCTCGGCCGGCTCGCCCCGATGAAGGCGAAGCGGCCCGGGATGCAGATCGCCGTCGGCGGCTGCCTCGCGCAGAAGGACCGCGACACCATCGTCAGGAAGGCCCCCTGGGTCGACGTGGTGTTCGGCACGCACAACATCGGCAGCCTCCCGGTGCTGCTGGAGCGGGCGCGCGTCCAGGAGGAGGCGCAGGTCGAGATCGCCGAGTCGCTGGAGGCGTTCCCCTCCACGCTGCCGACCCGCCGCGAGTCGGCTTACGCGGCCTGGGTCTCCATCTCCGTCGGCTGCAACAACACCTGCACCTTCTGCATCGTCCCCGCGCTCCGCGGCAAGGAGAAGGACCGCCGGCCGGGCGACATCCTCGCCGAGGTGGAGACGCTGGTCGCCGAGGGCGTCACCGAGATCACGCTGCTCGGGCAGAACGTCAACGCCTACGGCTCCGACATCGGGGACCGCGAGGCGTTCAGCAAGCTGCTGCGCGCCTGCGGTCAGGTGGAAGGGCTGGAGCGGGTCCGCTTCACCTCCCCGCACCCCCGCGACTTCACCGACGACGTGATCGCCGCCATGGCCGGGACGCCGAACGTGATGCCGCAGCTCCACATGCCGCTGCAGTCCGGCTCGGACACCGTCCTCAAGGCGATGCGCCGCTCCTACCGCCAGGACCGCTTCCTCGGCATCATCGAGAAGGTGCGCGCCGCGATGCCGGACGCCGCGATCTCGACCGACATCATCGTGGGCTTCCCCGGCGAGACCGAGGAGGACTTCGAGCAGACCATGCACGTGGTCCGGGAGGCGCGCTTCGCCCAGGCCTTCACCTTCCAGTACTCCAAGCGCCCCGGGACACCCGCGGCGGAGATGGACGGGCAGATCCCCAAGGAGGTCGTGCAGGCGCGCTACGAGCGTCTGGTCGCCCTCCAGGAGGAGATCAGCTGGTCGGAGAACAAGAAGCAGGTCGGCCGGACCCTCGAGGTCCTGGTCGCCGAGGGCGAGGGGCGCAAGGACGACGCCACCCGCCGGCTCTCCGGCCGTGCCCCCGACAACCGTTTGGTGCACTTCACCCGCCCCGACGAGCCGGTCCGGCCGGGCGACGTCGTCGAGGTGGAGATCACCTACGCCGCCCCGCACCACCTGCTCGCCGAGGGGCCGGCGAAGGGCGTCCGCCGCACCCGCGCCGGTGACGCCTGGGAGCGCCGCACCGCGGCCCCGCAGGAGTCCGCCGGCGTGATGCTGGGCCTGCCCACGGTGGGCGTCCCGGCGCCGCTGCCGGCCGTGACCGGCGGCTGCGGCTGACGGGAGCCGGCTCGCGCCGGGCGGGGCTCGGCCCCGCACCGCGCCCCGAGCGGCGCGCGTAGGGTTCGGACATGCTTGCCGCAGCCGCCGTGTGCCCCTGCCCGCCGCTCCTGGTGCCCGATGTCGCCGCCGGGGCGGCCGCCGAACTGGACAGCCTCCGGACGGCCTGTTCGGACGCCGTCGCCGTGCTCGCCGCCGCCCGCCCCGACCGCCTGCTGGTGATCGGCCCGGCCGGGCCCGGGGAGCAGGGCCCCCACCCCTCGGGCGCGGCCGGTTCGTTCCGGGGCTTCGGCGTGGACCGGGCGGTCCGCCTCGGGACGGGTGACGGTTCCGCACGGGAGCTGCCGCCGTCCCTCGCCGTCGCGGCCTGGCTGCTGGAACACACGGACTTCACGGCCGCACCGGTCGAGGGCCTGGGGATCGACACCGCTCTCCCCTCCGGACGCTGCGCCGCACTCGGCCGGGAGAGCGCCGCCGGTGCCGGGCGGCTCGCCCTGCTGGTGATGGGGGACGGCAGCGCCTGCCGGACCCTGAAGGCCCCCGGCTACCTCGACGACCGGGCCGCGGACTTCGACGCCGGGGCCGCCCGGGCGCTGGGCGCCGCCGACACGGAGGCGCTGCTGGCCCTCGACGAGCGGACGGCGCACGAGCTGAAGGCCGCGGGGCGGGCGCCCTGGCAGGTGCTGGCGGGGGCGGGGGAGGGCGCCGGGCTGGCCGGCGCGCTGCTGTACGACGACGCTCCCTACGGGGTGGGGTACTCCGTCGCGGTCTGGTCGTAGCCGGGCGGCCGGACGGGCCGGCCGGGCCGGACACGCGGACGGCCGCGAGGCACGGGGCTTCGCGGCCGTCCGTCGACAGGGTGCGGTGGCGCCTACTTGCGGGCGCCCTCACCGGCCTCGCTGTCGGCGGCTTCCTCCGCGGACTGCTGCTTCGGGATCTCCACCCCGTCCGTCGTCTTCGGCGCCTCCTCGGATGCCGCTTCGGCGTCAACCGCGGGCTCCGTGGATTCCGCCGTCAGAGGGGCGGCCGCCGCCTCGTCGGTTGACGCCGCGGACGAACGCCGCCGAAACCGTGAAAACACGCCCATATCTACTCCATAACCTCGCTGGGGTGAGTGATATCCCGCGCAGCCCGGAGCGTCCCCTTGCGTCGCCCCCCGGCACCGATGCGTAAACCGGCGGCGGAACCTCGCCCCACGCAACGACCCCGGGGGCGGGCCGTCACGTCGCTCGTTCGAGGAGGGCGGCCGGGGTTTGCGAGACTGTGCCGGTGACAAGTTCAGCGCCCGTGCCCCGGGTCATCGCCGTGGTGGGTCCCACCGCGGCCGGAAAGTCCGATCTCGGCGTGGCCCTGGCCCAGCACTTCGACGGCGAGGTGATCAACGCCGACTCCATGCAGCTGTACCGCGGCATGGACATCGGCACCGCCAAGCTGACGCCCGAGGAGCGCCGCGGCGTGCCGCACCGGCTGCTGGACATCTGGGACGTCACGGAGGCCGCCAGCGTCGCCGAGTACCAGCGGCTGGCCCGGGCGGAGATCGACCGGCTGCTGGCCGCCGGCCGCACCCCGGTGCTGGTCGGCGGTTCCGGGCTGTACGTCCGCGGGGCGATCGACGTCATGGAGTTCCCGGGCACCGATCCGGACGTACGCGCCCGCCTGGAGGCCGAGTTGGCCGCCGAGGGCCCCGGTGTGCTGCACGCCCGGCTGGCCGCGGCCGACCCGGCGGCGGCCCGGGCGATCCTGCCCGGCAACGGCCGGCGCATCGTCCGCGCCCTGGAGGTCATCGAGATCACCGGCCGTCCCTTCACCGCCAACCTCCCGGGCCATGAGTCCGTCTACGACACCGTCCAGATCGGGGTGGACGTCGACCGCCCGGAGCTGGACGCGCGCATCACCTCACGGGTCGACCGGATGTGGGACCAGGGACTCGTCGACGAGGTGCGCACCCTGGAGGCCGCCGGCCTCCGCGAGGGGCGCACGGCCTCCCGGGCCCTCGGCTATCAGCAGGTCCTCACCTTCCTGGCGGGCGAGTGCACCGTGGACGCGGCGCGCGCCGAGACCGTGCGCGCCACCAAGCGGTTCGCACGCCGTCAGGACTCGTGGTTCCGGCGCGATCCCCGGGTGCACTGGCTCAGCGGAGCGGCCGACCGGCTGCCGGAACTCCGGACCCGCGCGTTGACGTTGGTCGAACGAGCGGTCACAGCCTGATCACGTGATGGCATCGGGAGGCTCCGTACGCCTTCCGGGCATCCGAGTGCGTGTCATCATCGGACTTCGATCAGCCGTGAAGTCTGAGTTGGGAGGGCGCGTGGCAATGGAGGCCGGCCCTCGCGACAGACCGCAGCCGCAGGACCGACGGACCGAGGAGCTCACCCCGGACGGCCCCGAGCCGGCGACCGGCGGCGAGTCCTTCCGCGAGCTGCGCCCGCCGCGACGGCTCCGGATCTGGCAGATCGCGCCCATCGTGGGTCTCGCGGCCGCCGGCTCCCTGATGTTCGCCTTCCCGCTCGCCTTCGAATTCGGCGACAGCGGAGCGATGGTGGCCCTGCTCGGCCTGCTGATCAGCTGCTGCGCGGCGGGCTGGGGCATGATGGCCGCCCGCCGGGTCGGCCTCACCTGGCCCGGACTCGCGCCGCGCGGCTCGGGCAGGCGCCCCGACTGGCGCGTCATCGCGCTCTACGCCCTGCTGGTCGGCACGGCCGCGGCGCTCGCCATCTGGCGGGTCGCCCGCCTCCGCTGAGCCACGGCGTCACCCCGGCACGGCACGGACCTGCACAGGGGCTCCCGGACAGGGCGCCACCGGGCCCGCAGGCCGGTCCCGCGATCGGCGGCGGCACCGGTCCGTGGAGACGCCCGCCACCGGGCCCGCGGGCCGGACTCCCCGTTGCCGGACCGGCCCGTAGGATCGAAGGGTGAACACCGAGCAGATCCCCTTCCTCAAGGGCCATGGCACCGAGAACGACTTCGTGATCGTTCCCGACCCCGGCAACGCCCTCGACCTGCCCCCCGCGGTCGTGGCGCGGCTCTGCGACCGGCGGGCCGGCATCGGCGGGGACGGGCTGCTCCACGTGGTGCGGTCCGCGGCACACCCCGAGGCCGCGGCGATGGCCGCCGAGGCCGAGTGGTTCATGGACTACCGCAACGGCGACGGCAGCGTCGCCGAGATGTGCGGCAACGGCGTACGGGTCTTCGCCCGGTACCTCCGGCGCGCCGGCCTGGTGGAGGCCGGCGATCTCGCCGTCGCCACCCGGGCCGGTGTGCGGCAGGTGCACATCGCCAAGGCGCCGGCGGCCGGCGGGGACGGCGACATCACCGTCGGCATGGGGGCCGCGCGGCTCCCCGACGGGGAGGTCACGGTGACCGTGGGGGAGCGCAGCTGGCCCGCGCGCCACGTCAACATGGGCAACCCGCACGCCGTCGCCTTCGTCGACGACCTCGCCCACGCCGGGAACCTGTTCACCGCCCCGCCGGTGCACCCCGCGTCCGCGTACCCCGACGGCACCAACGTCGAGTTCGTCGTGGACCGTGCCCCGGGCCACGTCGCCATGCGGGTGCACGAGCGCGGCTCGGGCGAGACCCGTTCCTGCGGCACCGGAGCCTGCGCGGTCATGGTCGCGGCGGCCCGCCGCGACGGTGTCGACCCGGCCGTGACCGGAAGCCCCGCCACCTACACCGTGGACCTCCCCGGCGGCCGGCTGCTGATCTCCGAGCACCCGGACGGCCGGATCGAGATGACCGGACCGGCCGTGATCGTGGCCGAGGGCGTGATCGACCCGGAGTGGCTCGCAACCGCGTTCGTCTGACGCCTCCCTCGAATGGGTGATCCGGTTCACGCTGAGCGAGAGCCGGTCATCCGTGGGTGATGGGCTCGATAGCATCAAGCACCGGCCCGGGCGCCGGGCACCGGCCCCGCTCCCGCCGGTGCCGACGCCGCCGGAGGTGCCCATGAGCGAGGCCGTCAACCCTGGTCCGCCGGCCCGCAGGCGCGCCCGCATCGATCTGCGCAGACTCGGTCGCGCGGCGCTGCTGGGCCCCGGCCCGCGGGACCGCCTCCCGGACGCCATCGACCATGTGGCCAAGGTGCACCGGGCGCGCCACCCGGGCGCCGACCTCGACCAGCTCCGCCGGGCCTATCTGCTCGCCGAGTCCTCGCACCGGGGGCAGACCCGCAAGAGCGGCGAACCGTACATCACCCACCCCCTCGCGGTGACGCTCATCCTCGCCGAACTGGGCGCCGAGACGACGACGTTGACCGCCTCCCTCCTCCACGACACCGTCGAGGACACCGAGCTGACCCTCGACCGGGTCGGCGAGGAGTTCGGCGAGGAGGTCCGCTACCTCGTCGACGGGGTCACCAAACTCGAGAAGGTGGACTACGGCGCCGCGGCGGAGCCGGAGACCTTCCGCAAGATGCTCGTCGCCACCGGCAACGACGTCCGCGTCATGTCCATCAAGCTCGCCGACCGCCTCCACAACATGCGCACCCTCGGGGTGATGCGCCCCGAGAAGCAGGCCAGGATCGCCCGGGTCACCCGCGACGTGCTGATCCCGCTGGCCGAGCGGCTCGGTGTGCAGGCGCTCAAGACCGAGCTGGAGGACCTGGTCTTCGCGGTCCTGCACCCCGAGGAGTACGCCCGCACCCGCGACCTGCTGCTCGAGCACGCGAACCGCCCCGACCCGCTCACCCGGATCGCCGAGGAGCTCGGAGCCGTGCTGCGGGAGGCGGGCATCGCGGCCGACGTGCTGGTCCGGCCGCGGCACTTCGTCTCCGTGCACCGGGTCCGGCTCAAACGCGGCCGGCTCGGCGGCGCCGACTTCGGCCGCATCCTGGTGCTCGTCGCCGAGGACGCCGACTGCTACGGCGTCCTCGGTGAGCTCCACACCTGTTTCACCCCGGTCGTCTCCGAGTTCAAGGACTTCATCGCCGCCCCGAAGTTCAACCTCTACCAGTCGCTGCACACGGCCGTGGCCGGCCGGCCGGGCGGTGATGTCGCCGAAGTCCTCATCCGTACCCACCAGATGCACCGGGTGGCCGAGGCGGGCGTGATCGCGCTGGGCAATCCGTACGCCCCGACGACCGAAGTCCCCGAAGCGGCCGAGGCGGACGGGGAGCGCGCCGACCCCACCCGGCCCGGCTGGCTGTCCCGGCTGCTTGCCTGGCAGCAGTCCGCACCCGACCCGGACACGTTCTGGGCCTCGCTCCGCGACGACCTCGCGCAGGACGCGGAGATCACCGTCTTCCGTGCCGACGGCGGGGCGCTCGGCCTTCCGGCAGGCGCCAGTTGTGTGGACGCGGCGTACGCGTGGCACGGGGAGGCCGCGCACACCTGTATCGGAGCCCGGGTCAACGGCCGGCTGGCCACGCTCGCCACCGTGCTCGGCGACGGTGACACCCTGCAACTCCTCATGGCCCAGGACCCCTCCGCCGGGCCGGCCCCCGACTGGCTGGAGCACGCACGTACCCCCGCCGCGCGGATCGCGATCAGCCACTGGCTCACCGCCCACCCGGACGCGGCGCAGATGCCTCCCGACACCGCGCCCGCCGCGCAGCCGGAGAGCGCCCCGGCGGAAGCCGGGCCGCGGACGGCCGCCCCGGACCCCGAGGCAGCCGTCGCCGCCGTACCGGACCTGCCGGGCGCCGCGGTGCGGCTCGCGGGCTGCTGCACGCCGGTACCGCCCGATCCCGTCACCGGGTTCGCCGTACGGGGCGGGACGGTGACCGTGCACCGCGCCCAGTGCCCCGCCGTCGCCCGGATGACGGTGTCCGGACGGCCGCCCGTCCCGGTGCGCTGGTGCGGCGGCGACGGGGCCGGCCGCGGCGACTGCCGCGTCACCCTGCTCGCGGAGGCCTTCGGCCGGCCGCACCTGCTCGCCGACCTCACCGAGGCCATCGCCCAGGAAGGGGCGGCCATCGTCGCCGCCGCGGTGGAACCGCCCCACGAGCAGCGGGTCCGCCACACCTACACGCTCCAGCTCCCCGACGCGGCCGGCCTGTCCGGACTGATGCGCGCCATGCTCCGCGTGCCGGGCGTGTACGACGTGAGCCGGGCGCACGCTCCCACCGCAGGGCCCCGGGCCGCGCACTGAACCGGCCGCGTTCCAGCCGTTCGGGTGGGCGGGGCGCGCGGCTCCGCCGGGCTCCGCCGTCGCGCTGATAGCCGTAGGGCATGACCCGACCCGCGCCCCGCCGGACAGCCCTGGCCGCCGCCGCCCTGGCCGCGCTCGTCGCGGCCGCCGCGCCGGAACCGGCCGCTCAGGGCATCGGCGACCGGCTCTATCCCCACCTGGGGAACCCGGGCTACGACGTCCGGGCGTACGACATCGCCCTCCACTACTCGGGCGACAACACCGAACCCCTCCGGGCGGTCACCACCGTCGAGGCCCGTGCCACGGCGCCGCTGGACCGCTTCAACCTGGACTTCGCCCGGGGCGCCGTCAGCGCCGTCCGGGTCAACGGCGCACCCGCGACCTTCTCGAACGTGGGCGAGGACCTCGTCGTCACCCCGGCCGAGCCGGTGCCCGAGGGCGCTCCGCTGCGCGTCGGCATCGCGCACACCAGCGACCCGGGCACGGGCGCCGACGGCGGCTGGGTGCGGACCGACGACGGCCTGGTGATGGCCAATCAGGCCGATGCCGCGCACCGCGTCTTCCCCTGCAACGACCACCCCTCCGACAAGGCCCTGTTCACCTTCCGGGTCACCGCACCGCGGGACTTCACCGTCGTCGCCGGAGGGCTGCGGACGGCCCGTCGGCCGGGCCGGACCACGACCACCTGGGAGTACCGCGGCGCGCATCCGATGGCCACCGAACTGGCACAGGTCTCCATCGGGCGCTCCGCGGTGCTCCGGCGCCGGGGGCCGCACGGGCTGCCGGTACGGGACGTGGTGCCCGCGGCGGACCGCCGGCGGATGGAGCGGTGGGCGGCCCGGACCCCCGGGCAGGTCGCCTGGATGGAGCGGCAGGTCGGCCGGTACCCGTTCGAGACCTACGGGCTGCTGATCGCCGGCACCCGGACCGGCTTCGAGCTGGAGACCCAGACCCTCTCGCTCTTCGAGCGCCGGCTCTTCACCGACCCGCGCTTCACCGAGGCGTACGTCGAGTCGGTCATGGTGCACGAGCTGGCCCACCAGTGGTTCGGCGACAGCGTCAGCCCGGCCCGCTGGTCCGACGTCTGGCTCAGCGAGAGCCACGCCACCTGGTACGAGGCCCGCTGGGCCGAGGAGCGGGCGGGCGTCCCGCTCGTCGAGCGGATGCGCCGGGCGTACGCGCAGTCCGACGCCTGGCGGGCAACCGGCGGGCCGCCCGCCGCCCCGAAGCCGCCCGAACCGGGACAGAAGATCGGCATTTTCCGCCCCGTGGTGTACGACGGGAGCGCCCTGGTGCTGTACGCCCTGCGGCAGCGCATCGGTCCGGCCGCGTTCGACCGGCTGGAACGGACCTGGGCCGGCCGGTACCGCGACGGCCATGCCGCCACGGCCGACTTCGTCGCCCTCGCCTCCGAGGTCTCCGGCCGGGACCAGTCCGGCTTCCTGCGGCCCTGGCTGTACGGGGCCAGGACCCCGGCCATGCCCGGGCACCCGGACTGGCGGACCGGCCCGGCCGCCCCCGCGGCACAGCCGGGGGCCCGGCACCGGGCCGGAAAACCGGTGTGACGGCCGGGCGGGGGCGTGGGACCATCGTCCCGTCGGCGGCCCGGTCCGGCCGGGGAATCCTCCAGGCGGCCCGGACGTTGTTCCCGACGAGAGTTTCCATCGACGTAAGGATCCAATGACCTCCTCTTCTTCCCCTTCCCAGGACGCCCAGAGCTTCTCGACAAGCCTTCGGGCCGACGCCCTGATGGAAGAGGACGTCGCCTGGAGCCACGAAGCCGACGAGGAGCGTGACGGCGGACAGTACGACCGCTCCGACCGCGCGGCCCTGCGCCGGGTCGCGGGCCTTTCCACCGAGCTCGAGGACGTCACCGAGGTCGAGTACCGGCAGCTGCGCCTGGAGCGTGTGGTGCTGGTCGGCGTCTGGACGTCGGGCACGGTGCAGGACGCGGAGAACTCCCTCGCGGAACTGGCCGCGCTCGCCGAGACGGCGGGGGCGGTGGTGCTGGACGGCGTGATCCAGCGCCGCGACAAGCCCGACCCGGCCACCTACATCGGTTCCGGCAAGGCCCTGGAGCTGCGGGACATCGTGCTCGAGAGCGGAGCCGACACCGTCGTCTGTGACGGTGAGCTCACCCCGGGTCAGCTCATCCACCTCGAGGACGTCGTCAAGGTGAAGGTGGTCGACCGGACCGCCCTCATCCTCGACATCTTCGCCCAGCACGCCAAGTCGCGAGAGGGCAAGGCCCAGGTCTCGCTCGCGCAGATGCAGTACATGCTGCCGCGGCTGCGCGGCTGGGGTCAGTCGCTGTCCCGGCAGATGGGTGGCGGTGGCTCCGGTTCCTCGGGCGGCGGTATGGCCACCCGTGGTCCCGGTGAGACCAAGATCGAGACGGACCGGCGCCGGATCCGCGAGAAGATGGCGAAGATGCGCCGGGAGATCGCGGAGATGAAGACCGGCCGCGACATCAAGCGGCAGGAGCGCCGCCGCAACAAGGTGCCCTCGGTCGCCATCGCCGGCTACACCAACGCCGGCAAGTCCTCGCTGCTCAACCGGCTGACCGGCGCGGGTGTACTGGTGGAGAACGCGCTGTTCGCCACCCTGGACCCGACCGTCCGCCGGGCCGAGACGCCCAGCGGCCGGCTCTACACCCTGGCCGACACCGTCGGGTTCGTGCGGCATCTGCCCCACCACCTGGTGGAGGCGTTCCGCTCCACGATGGAGGAGGTCGGTGACTCCGATCTGATCCTGCACGTGGTGGACGGTTCGCACCCGTTCCCGGAGGAGCAGCTGGCGGCGGTCCGCGAGGTCATCCGCGACGTGGGTGCCGTCGAGGTGCCCGAGATCGTGGTGGTCAACAAGGCGGACGCGGCCGATCCGCTGGTCCTCCAGCGCCTGCTCCGGATCGAGCCGCGCGCCCTCGCGGTGTCGGCCCGCTCGGGGCAGGGCATCGACGAACTGCTGGCGCTGATCGACGACGAGCTGCCGCGGCCCCGGGTCGAGATCGAGGCGCTGGTTCCGTACACGCACGGCCAGTTGGTCTCGCGGGCGCACGCCGACGGTGAGGTGATCTCCGAGGAGCACACCCCGGAGGGCACGCTGCTCATGGCCAGGGTCCACGAGGAACTGGCGGCCGAGCTCCAGCCGTACGTCCCGGCCGCCGGGCGCGCCTGACGCCGTGGTCGTTACGGCGGATCGGCCGCCCGCCTGAGGATGCGTCCGCATGGCGCGTCGGCCGGGTGCGTGCACCGCTCACCGCCAACCGCCCACAGCTCATGACGAAGGGCCCGTTCCCACCGGCCGGTGGGAACGGGCCCTTCGTCATGAGTGGCTCAGCGGCCGCGACCGGGTCAGCGGTTCGCGAACTTCCGGCTGACCGCGTCGTACATGCTCTTCGCCTCGGGGCCCAGGTGCGGTCCCGCCAGCCAGGTGGCGGGGGCGGGGCCGATGGAGGTGTTGGACACCAGGGCCGGCTTGCCGTCGGCTCCATTGGCGAACCATCCACCGCCGGACGAGCCGCCCGTCATGGTGCAGCCGATCCGGTACATCGTCGGCTGGGAAGAGGACGTGGAGAGCCGTCCGGGCTTGTCGACACAGGAGAACATCTTGCTGCCGTCGAACGGCGGGGCGGCCGGGTAACCCCAGGCGCCCATGTCGGAGATGTCCTTCACCGCGGGGGCGTTGAACTCGACCGGCAGGGCCGCACCGACGGTCTCCTCCAGGGACTTGCCCTCGCTGCCCGCCTCCGGCTTCACGTGCAGCACGGCGAAGTCGTACGGGGCGCCGCTGCCGCCCGTCTCCTCACCCTGCTTGATCCACTGCTGGGAGGTGGACGCCCAGTCCGCCCACCAGGCGCCGTACGGGGCGACCTGCTCGCGGGGCGAGCTGTTCAGCCGGGCCGCGGGCGCGCCCTTGTCGTTGAAGGAGGGGACGAAGGCGATGTTGCGGTACCAGCCGCCCTTCTTGCCCGCGTGCACACAGTGGCCCGCCGTCCAGACCATGTTGGACTTGCCGGGGTGGGCCGGGTCCTTCACGACCGTGGCGGAGCAGACCATCGAGCCGTCGGGGCCGTCGAAGAAGACCTTGCCGACCGGGGCCGCGTTGTCGTGGTACGGCGTGCGGACCTGACTCGCCTCGACGGGCGCCGGCTCGGGGTCGGTGACGCCCTGGTCGTCCGAGAGGTCGGCGGGGACCGTCTTCTGCGGGTCCTCCGCCTCCTTCATCCGCTCCGGCTTCCAGAGGTCCTCGATGATCGGGTTGACGAAGTCACCGGCCTCGCGGAGCCAGTCGTCCTTGTTCCAGTTCTTCCACTCCCCGTTCTTCCACTGGTCCAGGTCCATCCCCAGCTCCTTCAGGCGCTGGTTGATGTCCTTCGGAGGGGTGACGGAGCCCTGCCCCTGCTGCCCCGCGGAGGCCCCGGGCTGGTCGCTCGCGTCGTCGTCCGTCGGGCCGCACGCGGTCGCGGTCACCGCGAGCACAGCGGCGAGCGCGGCTGCGGCGAGGGCGGGCCGTCGTATGGAAGGCATGGGTGGAACTCCCCCTGGATGTGTACGAACCCTGCAGATGAACTTGTCATGCACCCCGACCGAGGCGCAGAGCCCCACTATGCCGGTGCCGTTGGGGACGGTCGCGGCCGGGTCCGTGGTTCCCGGGGCCACGGCGCCGAGGCGCCAAGGATCTTCCGGTTGCCCGTGATCCGCCGCTCGCGGCGTCGTTGGTACGTACGGCGGACAGCCAACCAGCGTTCATCCAGAGGACAGGAGAACCGTGGCCGTGACCGAGTCCCCGCCGACGGCGCAGCCCGCTTCCGACACCGTGGCCGTGCAGGACGCCGTGCAGGACACGGCGGGGACCGCGGACGCGGCCCAGGAGGGGATCCTCCGGCGGCAGTCGCTCCGCGAGTCGGCCGCGCGGACGTATGCTCGCGCGCTCCCGATCGTCCCGGTGCGGGCCCGGGGGATGACGATCGAGGGGGCCGACGGCCGGCGGTACCTCGACTGCCTGTCCGGCGCCGGGTCGCTGGCCCTCGGCCACAACCATCCGGTGGTGCTGGAAGCCATCCGCTCCGTCCTCGACTCCGGGGCACCGCTGCACGCGCTCGACCTCGCGACCCCGGTCAAGGACGCCTTCACCACCGAGCTGTTCCGGACCCTGCCGGGCGACCTGGCCGACCGGGCACGCGTGCAGTTCTGCGGCCCCGCGGGAAGCGACGCGGTCGAGGCGGCGATCAAACTCGTGCGCACCGCGACGGGACGTTCCGGGCTCCTCGCCTTCTCCGGGGCGTACCACGGGATGACCGCGGGGGCACTCGAAGCATCGGGGGGCGCACAGGACGTCAGGGTGGCGCGACTGCCCTACCCGTACGACTACCGCTGCCCGTTCGGGGTCGGCGGCGCACGGGGTGCGGAACTCTCCGCACGGTGGACCGAGCAGCTGCTGGACGACCCCAAGAGCGGAGTCCCGCTCCCGGCCGGGATGCTCGTCGAACCGGTGCAGGGGGAGGGCGGAGTGATCCCGGCCCCCGGGCCCTGGCTGCGCCGGATGCGGGAACTGACCGCCGCACGCGGCATTCCGCTCATCGCGGACGAGGTGCAGACCGGCGTCGGCCGCACCGGAGCCTTCTGGGCCGTCGAGCACAGCGGGGTGGTGCCGGACGTCATGGTGCTGTCGAAGGCCATCGGCGGCAGCCTGCCGCTCGCCGTCGTGGTCTACCGCGACGACCTCGACCTCTGGGAGCCCGGTGCGCACGCCGGAACCTTCCGCGGCAACCAGCTCGCGATGGCCGCGGGAGCGGCGACGCTGGCGTACGTGCGGGAGAACGGACTCGCCGAGCGGGCTGCCGTGCTCGGCGGCCGGATGCTGGAGCGGCTGCGCCGCTTCGCCGCGGAGCAGCCGTGCGTCGGTGACGTCCGCGGCAGCGGCCTCATGATCGGCCTGGAGCTGGTGGCCGCCGAGGCCGGCGAGGCACCGTTCCGCCGTGCGGCCGGCCCGGACGGCAACGGTCCGGCGCGCGACGGCCGGGGCTGCGGTGACCGCTCCGGAAGCAGTGGTCCCTTCGGCGCCGGCGAACCCGGTGGGATCAGCGGTGGCAGGGGCACCGGAGGCATCGGCCGGGCGAGCCGGAACGGCACCGGCGGCGAGTGCGGCAACCGGGACAACGGCCCTGCCGACGACTGTTGCCACAGCCCTGCCGACGACCGTTGCCACGGCAACGGCAGCCAGGAGCAGCAGAGTCGCCGTAAGCCCGGAAGCCCCGGTCGCGACAGCACCACCCATCGCGGCAACGGCCGGAACCGCAGTCACGGCAGCACCGACGCGTACCTCGACGGCCCCGGCCGCAGCGGCGGCACGGTGGACGACGGCGGCGCGGTACCCGGAGGCGGGGTGTTCGACGTGCCGGCGACGGGTGGCACGTCGTTCGGCGGCGGGCCACCGGCCGCCCCACTGCTGGCAGCCGAGGTCCAGCAGGAGTGCCTGCGGCGTGGACTGATCGTCGAACTCGGCGGCCGGTACTCCAGCGTGGTGCGCCTCCTTCCACCGCTGACCATCACCGACGAGCAGGCCGAAGCGGTCCTCGACCGGCTGACCGACGCGATCTCCAGCGCCGTCCGGAACGGTGGTGCCGTCCGTGACGCGTACCCGCCCGTACCCCGGCCGCCGCGCCCCGCGCCGCCGGGTACCTCCCGGTGAGGACGGCCCGGCGGGGCACGGCGCCGCCGTTGCCGCCTTCCGCCCCGGCACCTCCGCCCGACAGGGTGGGCCGGATATCCACCGGCGCTCCCCGCTCGTAGCCCCGGTGCCCCGGCGCCCTGCCGCGCCGGGCGCCCGGGGTGCAGGGAGCGCTCCGGCTCCGGCAGGCATCTCCAGCCCAGCCAACCGACGAAGGAGGGTGGCGCCCCGTTCCCGGCCCACCGCCGGGGACACCGCGCCGACCAGACCATGGACGTATGCTCCGGCCGCGAGGCCACAGCGACCACCGACCGGCACGCCGTACCCCGGCAGGCCGGCCCCAACGGCGCCCGCCCGGCAGGACAGGACCCGCTGGACCACCCCGACCCGCGCGTCGCGGCCGAGGCAGCGGCACGGGAGAACCTGCTGCGCTGCTGGACGCGGGAGACGGACACCCGCCCGCCGGGCGGTGACACCCTCCGGATCCCGCTGCCCGCCAGCGGCACCGCGCTCCTGGTCCCCGTCCGCTACTGGTCGGCCACCGGCTGGCACCGGTTCGGCGCGCCCGTCCTGGAGACCGCCCCCGACGGCGCACCCGCCGTCGACGCCGTCACCCTCGCCGCCCTGCTCGGCCGGGAGGCGGCCCACGCAGCCCCCGGCGACAGTGCCCCCGGCCACAGTGCCAACGGCAACAGCGCCACCGGCGAGGACGGCACCGTTGAGGCCGGCACGGTTGAGGCCGGCACCGGTGAAGGCGGCACCGAACTCGTCGGCCGGGTCGCCGACTCCGTCCGGCGCACCGCGGACTTCATCGCCGACCGGCGGGCCCACCCCGGCGTATCCCTCGCCGGGGACCAGTTCCTCGACGCCGAGCAGTCGCTCGTCCTCGGTCATCCGCTGCACCCCACTCCCAAGAGCCGCGAAGGGCTCTCCGACGCCGAATCCCGCGCCTACTCACCCGAGCTGCGCGGCTCCTTCCCGCTGCACTGGCTGGCCGTCGACCGGACGGTCCTGGCCACCGACTCCGCATGGACCGAACGGGGCCGCCCCGTCCCGGCCGGGCAGCTCACCACCGAGCTGGCCGGTGACGGACGCGAACTTCCCCCCGGAACCGTGCCGTTGCCGCTCCACCCCTGGCAGGCCCGGGAGATCCGGCACCGCCCCGCCGTCACCGAACTCCTCGACGCCGGGCTGCTGCACGACCTGGGGCCGTTCGGCGCGCCCTGGTACCCCACCTCCTCCGTCCGGACCGTGCACCGCCCCGGTGCGCCCGCCATGCTCAAGCTCTCCCTCGGCCTGCGCATCACCAACTCCCGCCGCGAGAACCTCCGCAAGGAACTCCAGCGCGGCGTCGAGGTGCACCGGCTGATGCGCAGCGGTCTCGCGGAGCAGTGGCAGCGGATCCACCCCCGCTTCGACATCGTGCGCGACCCGGCCTGGATCGCCGTATCGGACACCGACGGCAGGCCCCTCCCCGGCCTCGACGTCGTCATCCGGCACAACCCGTTCGGCCCCAGCGACGACGCCGTCTGCGTCGCCGGGCTCACCTCGCCCCGCCCGTTCCCCGCAGACGCCCCGGCCGGCAGCCCGCTCATGCGGTCCCGCCTCGCCGACCTGATGTCCCGGCTCGCCGGGCGCACCGGCCGCCCCGTCGGAGCCGTGTCCGCCGAGTGGTTCCTGCGCTACCTCCAGGCCGTGGTCCGGCCGGTGCTGTGGCTCGACGGCGAGGCGGGCGTCGCACTCGAAGCGCACCAGCAGAACACGCTCGTGCTCCTCGACACCCACGGCTGGCCGGCCGGTGGCCGCTACCGGGACAACCAGGGCTACTACTTCCGCGAATCCCACCGCGCCCGCCTGGAGCGACGGCTCCCCGGCATCGGGACCGAGAGCGACACATTCGTCTCCGACGACGTCACCGACGAACGCCTCGCCTACTACCTGGGCATCAACAACGTCCTCGGACTCATCGGGGCGTTCGGCTCACAGCGGCTCGCCGATGAACGCGTCCTCCTGGCCGCCTTCCGCCGCTTCCTCGGCGAGGCCGCGGCAGGCCCGGCAGCGCTCGGTTCCACCCTGCCCGCCCGGCTGCTCGAGTCCGCCACGCTGCGCTGCAAGGCGAACCTCTTCACCCGGCTGCACGGTCTCGACGAGCTGGTCGGCCCCGTCGACACCCAGTCCGTCTACGTCACCGTCCCCAACCCCCTCTCCGTATCGCAGACATGACCCACCACGGCAGGCCCCGGGGTGCCCCACGGCTCCGGCACCCCGAGACATCCGAGAGGAGAGCGGCACCGTGCCGTCCGACCCGCCGGGACCCGGCACCGACTCCAGCACCGAGGACACGCTGGACCTCCGCCTGGCGGAGGTCCTCGCCCCGCTGACGCCCGGGGCGGGCGCCGGGCCCGGGCGAGCGGACGGCCCCGCCGAGCCCCCGTCCGGCCCCGACCGCTACGACCTGCTGGACGGCGTCGGCTCCTGGGGGCCGGTGAGCACCGCCGCGGGCACCTTCCTGCTCGCCCCCGTGCACGCCGGCCGCGATCTGCCGGTCGTCACCCGCTGGATGAACGACCCCGCGGTGGCCGCCTTCTGGGACCTCGCCGGACCCGATGAGAGGGTGGCCGCCCATGTGCGGGCCCAACTCGACGGAGACGGGCGCAGCGTGCCCTGTCTCGGGGTACTGAACGGCGTACCGATGAGTTACTGGGAGGTGTACCGTGCCGACCTCGACCCCCTGGCCCGCCATTACCCCGCTCGCCCCCATGACACCGGTATCCATCTGCTCATCGGCGCCGTCGGCGACCGCGGCCGCGGGGTCGGCACATCGCTGCTGCGCGCCGTCGCCGATCTCGTCCTCGACCGCCGGCCCTCCTGCGGACGGGTCGTGGCCGAGCCGGATCTGCGCAACACCCCGTCCGTCGCCGCCTTCCTCGGCGCGGGCTTCCGCTTCGCCGCCGAACTCGACCTCCCCGACAAGCGAGCAGCCCTGATGATCCGCGACCGTCCTCATCGCCACCTCCTGTGATCAGGCCATCTGGCATCGCTGATCCGTGCACTGCTTTCCTTACACCGCTCGGCTCGTCCCCGTTCCCATCCGAGGAGCACGTCTTTTGCGCCCGTCACCCCAGCAGCGTCAAGCCGCTTGGCACCGAGCCAGCCGCCACCTGCTCGCCAAGATGCTCGCCGAATTCGCCTACGAGGAGGTGATCTCGCCCGAGCCCGAGCCCGAGGACGGCGCCCCGACGGCCCACCGGCTCCCCGTGGACGACGGCACGGTCTACCGCTTCCACGCCCGGCGCGGCGCCTACGGCCACTGGCGGGTGGACCCGGACTCGATCACTCCGTCCGCGGACCCGCTGCAGTTCATCGCCCGCACCCACACCGGGGTGCTCGGGCTGAGCGGGGACACCACCGGGCACCTCGTCCGCGAGATCACCGCCACGCTCGCCGCCGACACCCGCCTGGCGGCCACGTCCCGCAGCGCCGCGGAGCTCGCCGACCTCGACTACGCCGAGCTCGAAGGGCACCAGACGGGGCACCCCTGGATCGTGGTGAACAAGGGCCGGCTCGGGTTCTCCGCCACCGACACCGAACGGTGGGCACCGGAGGCCCGCACGCCGCACCGCCTTCCCTGGCTCGCGGTCCACCGCGACCTGGCCCGGTACCGGGGCGTTCCCGCGCTCGCCACCCCCGACCGGCTCTACGCCGACGAGCTGACGCCCCGCACCCGGGAGGCGTTCGCCGCCGCGGTCAGCGACCAGGGCCGCGACCCCGCCGACTACCTCTGGCTTCCGGTGCACCCCTGGCAGTGGGACGAGAGCGTCGCGCAGCTCTTCGCCCCGCAGGTCGCCGACGGAACGATAATCCCGCTCCCCGCCGACGAGGACCTGCGGCTGCCGCAGCAGTCGATCCGCACGTTCCTCAACACCAGCCGCCCGGAGGCCCGGACGGTCAAGCTGCCCCTGTCCATCCTCAACACCCTGGTGTGGCGGGGCCTGCCCACCGAGCGCACCCTGGCCGCGCCCGCGGTCACCGACTGGGTCCACGCCCTGCGCGACGCCGACCCCTTCCTGCGCGACGAGACCCGGGTCGTGCTGCTCGGCGAGACCGCCTCCGTCGCGGTGGAGCACCCGCTCTACGACCGGCTCCCCGGTATCCCCTACCAGTACCGGGAACTCCTCGGCTGCATCTGGCGCGAGCCCATCGCCCCGCAGCTGGACCCCGGCGAGCGGGCCCGCACCCTGGCCGCGCTGCTCCTCACCGACCCGCAGGGCCGTTCGTTCACCGCCGAGCTCGTGCACCGCTCGGGCCTCGATCCGGCCGTCTGGCTCAGCCGTCTCTTCGCCGCGCTGCTGCCACCGCTGCTGCACTTCCTCTACCGGTACGGCACGGTCTTCTCCCCGCACGGCGAGAACGCCATCGTCGTCTTCGACGAGCAGGACGTCCCGGTCCGTCTGGCGATCAAGGACTTCGTCGACGACGTCAACGTCAGCGCCGAGCCCCTGCCCGAGCACGACACGATGCCCGCCGAGGTGCGCGAGGTGCTGCTCACCGAGCCGCCGTCGTTCCTCACCCAGTTCATCCACTCCGGGCTCTTCGTCGGGGTGTTCCGCTATCTCGCGCCGATCTGCGAGGAGCAGCTCGGGGTGGCCGAGAGCCAGTTCTGGTCGCTCGTCCGCGCCGAGATCCTCCGGCACCAGGCGCGCTTCCCGGAGCTCAAGGACCGGTTCGAGACCTTCGACCTGCTCACCCCCCGGATCGAGCGGCTCTGTCTCAACCGCAACCGGCTGCATCTGGACGGCTACCGCGACCGCCCCGACCGGCCGCACGCCGCCGTGCACGGCACCGTCCCGAACCCCCTCCATCAGCTGTGAGGGCCACCGATGTCAGTGGCGCCCCGTAGGGTGGTCACGCTATGACGAAGCCCTCCCTCCCCGACCTGCTGCACGCCGCCGTCACCGCCGTCGGCGGTACGGAACGCCCTGGTCAGGTCACCATGGCCGAGACCGTTGCCGAGGTCGTCGACGACGGTTCCCACTTGCTGGTCCAAGCGGGAACCGGCACCGGTAAGTCGCTCGGCTACCTGGTGCCGGCCCTGGCACACGGCGAGCGGGTGGTCGTGGCCACCGCGACCCTCGCGCTGCAGCGGCAGCTCGTGCAGCGGGACCTGCCGCGCACGGTCGAGGCGCTGCACCCGCTGCTGCGGCGCAGGCCGGAGTTCGCCATGCTCAAGGGGCGCTCCAACTACCTGTGCCTGCACCGGCTCCACGAGGGGGTGCCGCAGGAGGAGGAAGAGGGGCTGTTCGACCCCTTCGAGGCCGCGACGCCCACCAGCAGGCTCGGCAAGGACCTGCTGCGGATGCGGGACTGGGCGGACGAGACGGAGACCGGGGACCGCGACGACCTCACCCCCGGTGTCTCGGACCGCGCCTGGTCCCAGGTGTCGGTGTCCTCCCGGGAGTGCCTGGGCGCGTCGAAGTGCGCCTACGGTGCGGAGTGCTTCGCGGAGGCCGCGCGGGAGCGGGCCAAGCTGGCCGACGTCGTGGTCACCAACCACGCGCTGCTCGCCATCGACGCGATCGAAGGCGCCCCGGTGCTGCCCGGCCACGAGGTTCTCGTCATCGACGAGGCCCACGAACTGGTCTCCCGTGTCACCGGCGCCGCGACCGGGGAGCTCACCCCGGGGTCGGTGAACCGCGCCGTGCGCCGGGCCGCCAAGCTGGTCGACGAGAAGGTGGCGGACGCCCTCCAGACCGCGGCCGAGTCCTTCGAGCGGCTGATGGAGCTGGCCCTCCCGGGGCGCCTGGAGGAGATCCCCGAGGACCTCGGCTACGCCCTGATGGCGCTGCGGGACGCGGCCCGCACCGTCATCACGGCGCTGGGGAACACCCGGGACAAGTCCGTGCAGGACGAGGACGCGGTGCGCAAACAGGCCCTGGCGGCCGTGGAGAACGTGCATGCCGTCGCCGAGCGCATCGCGAACGGCTCGGAGTACGACGTCGTCTGGTACGAGCGCCACGACCGGTTCGGGGCCTCGCTGCGCGTCGCGCCGCTGTCGGTGTCCGGACTGCTCCGGGAGAAGCTGTTCACCGAGCGGTCCGTGGTGCTGACCTCCGCGACCCTCAAGCTCGGCGGCGACTTCAACGGGGTGGCGGCCTCGCTCGGGCTCTCCCCGGAGGGAGTGGAGGGAGAGGACGTCCCGCAGTGGAGGGGCCTGGATGTCGGCTCGCCCTTCGACTACCCGAAGCAGGGCATCCTCTACGTCGCCAGGCATCTGGCGCAGCCGGGCCGGGAGGGCAGCCGGACGGACATGCTGGACGAGCTGGCGGAGCTCGTGGAGGCGGCGGGCGGCCGCACACTCGGTCTCTTCTCCTCGATGCGGGCGGCCCAGGGCGCGGCGGAGGCGCTGCGGGAGCGGCTGGACCAGCCGATCCTGCTGCAGGGCGAGGAGACGCTCGGCGAACTGATCCGGGCCTTCGCCGAGGACCCCCACACCTGTCTCTTCGGCACCTTGTCGCTGTGGCAGGGCGTCGACGTCCCGGGGCCGAGCTGCCAGCTCGTCGTCATGGACCGGATTCCGTTCCCCCGGCCCGACGATCCCCTGATGAGCGCACGGCAGAAGGCCGTGGAGGAGGGCGGCGGCAACGGATTCATGGCCGTCGCCGCCACCCATGCCGCGCTGCTCATGGCGCAGGGCGCCGGCCGGCTGGTGCGGGCGTCCGGGGACCGCGGCGTGGTCGCCGTTCTCGACCCCCGGCTGGCCACCGCGCGCTACGGCAGTTTCCTCCGGGCCTCGATGCCGGACTTCTGGTACACGGTGGACCGCAATCAGGTGCGCCGTTCCCTGGCGGCGATCGACGCGGCCGCGGGCTGAGTGCCTTGATCACGAGCGTCGGCAGCGCTCGTGATCAATACCCCCGGGGACGCAACGAGCGGCGCCCGTTCCCGCCCGAGGCCGACGTGGTGCGGTGCCGGTCCCGCGCCCTGCCCGTGCGCTGACGAGCAGGCGCCGCACGCCGGAGGGGCAGCCACCCGCCCGGCCCGGCGCCCCCGGCGGCGCAGCCGGTACAGAGCACAAGCGCGGCTCGTGCAGAGCACCGCGGATTCGGCACGGCGGAAACTGCACAGCCGATCCAGCGAAGCGGACACAGCAGGGCCCCGGAACCGGCGCAGTGGTCCCGGGGCCCGGTCGTGAGGGGTGTGTCAGACCCGCCGCAGCACCGCGACCACCTTGCCGAGGATGGTCGCCTCGTCGCCCGGGATCGGCTGGTACGCGGAGTTGTGCGGGAGCAGCCACACATGGCCGTCCTCCCGCTTGAAGCGCTTCACGGTGGCCTCGCCGTCGAGCATGGCGGCCACGATGTCGCCGTTCTCCGCCACCGGCTGGCGGCGTACGGTCACCCAGTCGCCGTCGCAGATGGCGGCTTCCACCATGGAGTCGCCGACGACCTTCAGGACGAACAGCTCGCCGTCACCGACCAGTTGGCGGGGGAGGGGGAACACGTCCTCGACCGACTCCTCGGCGAGGATCGGGCCACCGGCGGCGATGCGGCCGACGAGCGGCACGTAGGACGCCGCGGGCTTTCCGGTCGTGTCCGTCGGCTGGCTGGTCGGTCCGTCCGAGCCGCGGACCTCGTACGCGCGCGGGCGGTGCGGGTCGCGGCGCAGGAAGCCCTTGCGCTCCAGGGCCATCAGCTGGTGGGCGACGGACGACGTGCTCGACAGCCCCACCGCCTGTCCGATCTCCCGCATGGACGGTGGGTAGCCGCGCCGCTGCACCGAGTCGCGGATGACCTCGATGACGCGCCGCTGCCGGTCGGTGAGGCCGGAACTGTCCGCCCTGATCCCGGGAGGTCGACCCGGCAGTGATCGGGCTTTCTGCCCCTCCGGGGTCATGGCGGCCTCATTCATCGCGTGCCCCTGGTCGGCCCGGTGCTGGGAGCGGTCCTGGGCGGTGATGGTGGCGCTGTCTGCGGTGGTGGTCACGTCGGCCCCTCTCGAGATGTTCTCCCTAGTGGGACAACGGTAGTTGGTTTCGAAAGGTTGCGCCAAACACACGTTCGAGTGAAATTTCGCAGTTCGCCCGTCGTGGTCAAGCAGTCGGGTGTATGAGCGGAACCGGCTCCGCTGCGGGGCCTTCCGTCCGGAATGTAGCGGCCGGGCGCGCGCGGGGTGCGTCGCCGCGCCGTCACCCAGTGTGTCACTCGCGCCCCGCCGGGCGGCGTCCGGTCCCCGTCCCGTACTCTCATGGGCGCTGCGCCGTGCGACACGCGGTCCGCGCGCTTGACGTCCGACCACCAGATCTAGTGGTTTGATGGGCGTCGGCCACCCACAAGTTGTGGTCCCGGGGGACTCAGCACTCACGGATATCGCCTATGCTTGGGGTGCTCCGCGAGGCCCCTTCCGGGCCGGCGCAGCCGTGCAGCCGTGCTGCTGTTTCGTACCACGTTCACAGGGTTCTAGGAGGGTAGGGAAGATGCACTGCCCCTTCTGCCGACACCCGGACAGCCGTGTGGTGGACAGCCGCACCACCGACGACGGGACCGCGATCCGCAGGCGTCGCCAGTGTCCCGACTGCTCCCGCCGCTTCACCACGGTGGAGACGGCGTCACTCATGGTGATCAAGCGGAGCGGAGTCACCGAACCGTTCAGCCGTGACAAGGTCATCTCCGGCGTGCGCAAGGCGTGCCAGGGCCGGCCGGTCACCGAGGACGCGCTCGCCAAGCTCGGCCAGCAGGTCGAGGAGGCGGTGCGCGCCACGGGAAGCGCCGAGCTGTCGACCCATGACGTCGGGCTGGCCATACTCGGCCCGCTCCAGGAGCTCGACCTCGTCGCCTATCTGCGGTTCGCGTCGGTCTACCGGGCGTTCGACACGCTCGAGGACTTCGAGGCAGCGGTCGCGGAGCTGCGCGAGCGGCGGCCCACGGCCGACACCGGCGGGCCCGCGGGGGACACCGAGGCCCCCGCGCCCGTCACCGCCGCCGACTAGCGGCACACATCAGACCTGCCCGGAGCGCCGTGTGCGCTCGGGTGCACGACAGAAATCGTGCCTACGGGAAGAAAAAGGCACATCAGGGCGTTTTCGCCCGCACAGGGAGGCGGCATGACAGAGACGGCGAGCGGCCCGGCACGAGGCTCCCGCGCCAAGGGCAGCAAGGCGAGCAAGGGGCTGCGTATCGAGCGCATCCACACGACCCCCGGCGTGCATCCGTACGACGAGGTGGTCTGGGAGCGCCGTGACGTCGTCATGACCAACTGGCGCGACGGTTCGGTCAACTTCGAGCAGCGAGGCGTCGAGTTCCCCGACTTCTGGTCGGTGAACGCGGTCAACATCGTCACGAGCAAGTACTTCCGGGGCGCGGTCGGCTCGCCCAGCCGCGAGTCCAGCCTGAAGCAGCTCATCGACCGCGTGGTGAAGACCTACCGGAAGGCCGGAGAGGACCACGGCTACTTCGCCTCCCCGGCGGACGCCGAGATCTTCGACCACGAGCTGACCCACGCCCTGCTGCACCAGGTGTTCAGCTTCAACTCGCCCGTCTGGTTCAACGTCGGCACCCAGCAGACGCAGCAGGTCTCGGCCTGCTTCATCCTCTCTGTCGACGACTCCATGGAGTCGATCCTCGACTGGTACAAGGAAGAGGGGATGATCTTCAAGGGCGGCTCGGGCGCCGGCCTGAACCTCTCCCGGATCCGCTCCTCCAAGGAGCTCCTCTCCTCCGGCGGCAACGCCTCCGGCCCCGTCTCCTTCATGCGCGGCGCGGACGCGTCCGCAGGAACGATCAAGTCGGGCGGCGCCACCCGCCGCGCCGCCAAGATGGTCGTCCTGGACGTGGACCACCCGGACGTCGAGGCCTTCATCGAGACCAAGGTGAAGGAGGAGGAGAAGGTCCGCGCGCTGCGCGACGCGGGCTTCGACATGGACCTCGGCGGTGACGACATCACCTCCGTGCAGTACCAGAACGCCAACAACTCGGTCCGGGTCAACGACGAGTTCATGAAGGCCGTCGAGACCGGCTCGAAGTTCGGGCTGCGCGGCCGGATGAACGGTGAGGTCATCGAGGAGGTCGACGCCAAGGGCCTCTTCCGGAAGATGGCCGAGGCCGCCTGGGCCTGCGCCGACCCCGGCATCCAGTACGACGACACCATCAACCACTGGCACACCTCGCCGGAGACGGGCCGGATCACCGCCTCGAACCCCTGCAGCGAGTACATGCACCTGGACAACTCCTCGTGCAACCTGGCCTCGCTGAACCTGATGAAGTTCCTCAGCGACGACGACCGGGGCAACCAGTCGTTCGACGCCGAGCGCTTCGCCAAGGTCGTCGAGCTGGTCATCACCGCGATGGACATCTCCATCTGCTTCGCGGACTTCCCGACCGAGAAGATCGGTGAGACCACCCGGGCCTTCCGCCAGCTGGGCATCGGCTACGCCAACCTCGGCGCGCTGCTGATGGCCACCGGCCACGCCTACGACTCCGACGGCGGCCGCGCGCTCGCCGGTGCCATCACCTCGCTGATGACCGGCACCTCCTACAAGCGCTCCGCCGAGCTGGCCGCGGCCGTCGGCCCGTACGACGGCTACGCCCGCAACGCCGACGCCCACCAGCGCGTCATGCGGCAGCACTCCGACGCCAACGGTGCCGCCAAGCGGATGGACGACCTGGACACCCCGGTCTGGGCCGCCGCCACGGAGGCCTGGCAGGACGTGATCCGGATCGGCGAGAAGAACGGATTCCGCAACGCCCAGGCCTCGGTGCTGGCCCCCACCGGCACCATCGGCCTGATGATGGACTGCGACACCACGGGCGTCGAGCCGGACCTGGCCCTGGTCAAGTTCAAGAAGCTCGTCGGCGGCGGCTCGATGCAGATCGTCAACAACACCGTCCCGAAGGCCCTGAAGCGACTCGGCTACCAGGAGGAGCAGGTCGAGGCGATCGTGGCCCACATTGCCGAGCACGGCAATGTGATCGACGCGCCCGGCCTCCGCCAGGAGCACTACGAGGTCTTCGACTGCGCCATGGGCGAGCGCTCCATCTCGCCGATGGGCCACGTCCGGATGATGGCGGCCGCCCAGCCGTTCCTGTCCGGTGCGATCTCCAAGACCGTCAACGTCCCGGAGTCGGCCACGGTCGAGGAGATCGAGGAGGTCTACTTCGAGGGCTGGAAGCTCGGTCTGAAGGCGCTCGCGATCTACCGCGACAACTGCAAGGTCGGCCAGCCGCTCTCGGTCAAGAAGAAGGACGAGAAGCCGGCGGAGGCCGCCGAGCCCGCGCCGGAGAAGGTCGTCGAGTACCGGCCGGTCCGCAACCGGCTGCCGAAGGGCCGTCCCGGCATCACCACCTCCTTCACGGTGGGCGGCGCCGAGGGCTACATGACCGCCAACTCCTACCCGGACGACGGTCTCGGCGAGGTCTTCCTCAAGATGTCCAAGCAGGGCTCGACCCTCGCGGGCATGATGGACGCCTTCTCCATCGCCGTCTCGGTGGGCCTGCAGTACGGGGTCCCGCTGGAGACCTACGTCTCGAAGTTCACCAACATGCGCTTCGAGCCGGCCGGCATGACGGACGACCCGGACGTGCGGATGGCGCAGTCGATCGTCGACTACATCTTCCGCCGCCTGGCGCTGGACTTCCTGCCGTTCGAGACCCGCTCGGCGCTCGGCATCCACTCGGCCGAGGAGCGTCAGCGGCACCTGGAGACCGGTTCGTACGAGCCGAACGACGACGAGGTCGACGTCGAGGGCCTGGCCCAGTCGGCCCCGCGGCACGTCGAGTCCCCGCAGACGTCGGCACCCAAGTCCACGGCGGGTGCCGCGCAGGCTCCGCAGCAGGCGCACAACTCCACCGAGCTGGTGGAGATGCAGCTGGGCCTGAACGCCGACGCTCCGCTGTGCTTCTCGTGCGGCACCAAGATGCGCCGGGCGGGCAGCTGCTACCTGTGCGAGGGGTGCGGGTCGACGAGCGGCTGCAGCTGAGCGAGCGAATCGTGTCCTGAGCAGTTGATGTTGAGGATTCGCGCATGAGAGGGCGCCGACCATCGGTCGGCGCCCTCTCCGTCGTTGCGCGGACCTGGTGATGTCGCTATCGGGACCCTGCGTTCCGGTCAGTCCCTGCGATCCGGAACGATCCGTCGGCACCCCCGTCCCACCACCTCCACCAGCCGGAAGCGGGGGGGGGGGGGGGGGGGGGGGGGGGGGG
>NZ_JBYITE010000035.1:0-75235 GCF_057709105.1 Streptomyces sp. bgisy100 | reverse complement strand
GCGGGAAGCGGCGCGGAATCAGAAGCGACGCGTGATCAGCGCCCGCTTCACTTCCTGGATCGCCTTCGTGACCTCGATGCCACGCGGGCACGCGTCGGTGCAGTTGAAGGTGGTCCGGCAGCGCCAGACGCCGTCCTTGTCGTTGAGGATCTCCAGCCGCTGCTCCCCGGCCTCGTCACGCGAGTCGAAGATGAAGCGGTGCGCGTTGACGATCGCCGCCGGGCCGAAGTACTGGCCGTCGTTCCAGAACACCGGGCACGAGGTCGTGCACGCGGCGCACAGAATGCACTTGGTGGTGTCGTCGAAGCGCTCGCGGTCCTCGGCGGACTGCCGGCGCTCGCGCGTCGGCTCGTTCCCCGTGGTGACCAGGAACGGCATGACGTCCCGGTACGCCTGGAAGAACGGCTCCATGTCGACCACGAGGTCCTTGAGGACCGTGAGGCCCTTGATCGCCTCGACCGTGATCGGCTTCTCCGGGTTGATGTCCTTGATCAGCGTCTTGCACGCCAGCCGGTTGCGGCCGTTGATGCGCATCGCGTCGGAGCCGCAGATGCCGTGCGCGCAGGAGCGCCGGAAGGTCAGCGTGCCGTCCTGCTCCCACTTGATCTTGTGGAGGCCGTCGAGCACGCGCTCCTTCGGGTCGATCTCGAGCTGGAAGTCCTCCCAGAACGGCTCGGCCGCGACCTCCGGGTTGAACCGGCGGATCCTGAAGGTGACCGTGATGTAGGGCGAAGCGTCGGAGGCGTCCTGAGGGGCCGCGTCCTGCTTCTCGAGCGTCGGGGTGCTCATCAGTACTTACGCTCCATCGGCTGGTAGCGGGTCTGCACGACCGGCTTGTAGTCGAGGCGGATGGACTCGGCGCCGTCGTCGCCCACCTCGCGGTACGCCATGGTGTGCCGCATGAAGTTGACGTCGTCGCGGTTCGGGTAGTCCTCGCGGTAGTGACCGCCGCGGGACTCCTTCCGGGCGAGGGCGGAGACGGCCATGACCTCGGCCAGGTCGAGCAGGTTGCCCAGCTCGACGGCCTCCAGCAGGTCGGTGTTGAACCGCTTGCCCTTGTCCTGGATCGCCACGTTCAGGTAGCGCTCCCGCAGCTCGCCGATCTTCTCGACGGCGGTCTTGATCGTCTGCTCGGTCCGGAACACCATGACGTTGGCGTCCATGGTGTCCTGCAGCGCCTTGCGGATCTCGGTGACCCGCTCGCCGCCGGTGGACGTCCGCAGCCGCTCGACCTGCGCCTCGACGAGCTCGGCCGGGTTCTCCGGCAGCTCGACGTAGTCGGCCTTGGCGGCGTACTCGGCGGCGGCGATGCCGGCCCGGCGTCCGAAGACGTTGATGTCGAGCAGCGAGTTGGTGCCCAGCCGGTTGGCGCCGTGCACCGACACGCACGCGACCTCGCCCGCGGCGTACAGGCCCGGCACGACGGTGTCGTTGTCGGCCAGCACCTCGCCCTCGACGTTGGTCGGGATGCCGCCCATCGCGTAGTGCGCGGTCGGCTGGATCGGGATCGGGTCCGTGTAGGGCTCGATGCCGAGGTACGTGCGCGCGAACTCGGTGATGTCCGGCAGCTTGGCGTCCAGCTGCTCCGGCGGCAGGTGGGTCAGGTCGAGGAAGACGTGGTCGCCCTCGGGACCGCAGCCGCGGCCCTCGCGGATCTCCGTGTAGATGGAGCGCGAGACCACGTCACGCGAGGCGAGGTCCTTCATGACGGGCGCGTACTTCTCCATGAAGCGCTCGCCGTCCTTGTTGCGGAGGATGCCGCCCTCACCGCGCGCACCCTCGGTGAGGAGGATGCCCATGCGCCAGATGCCGGTCGGGTGGAACTGGAAGAACTCCATGTCCTCCAGCGGCAGCCCGCGCCGGTACGCGGCGGCCTGGCCGTCACCGGTCAGGGTGTGCGCGTTGGAGGTCACCTTGAAGAACTTGCCGGTGCCGCCGGAGGCGAAGATCACGGCCTTCGCCTGGAAGACGTGGATCTCACCGGTGGCCAGCTCGTACGCCACGACGCCCGCGGACTTCGTGACCCCGTCGACCTCGCGCAGCAGCAGGTCCAGGACGTAGAACTCGTTGTAGAACTCCACGCCCTCCTTGACGCAGTTCTGGTACAGCGTCTGGAGGATCATGTGGCCGGTGCGGTCCGAGGCGTAGCAGGACCGGCGGACCGGGGCCTCGCCGTGGTTCCGGCTGTGACCGCCGAACCGGCGCTGGTCGATGGTGCCGTCCGGCGTCCGGTTGAACGGCAGGCCCATCTTCTCCAGGTCGAGGACCGAGTCGATGGCCTCCTTCGCCAGGATCTCGGCGGCGTCCTGGTCGACCAGGTAGTCGCCGCCCTTGATCGTGTCGAAGGTGTGCCACTCCCAGTTGTCCTCCTCGACGTTCGCGAGGGCGGCGGCCATGCCGCCCTGTGCGGCGCCGGTGTGGGAGCGGGTCGGGTACAGCTTCGTCAGGACGGCGGTGCGGCTGCGCTTGGTCGACTCGATGGCCGCGCGCATCCCGGCGCCGCCGGCGCCGACGATGACGGTGTCGTACTTGTGAATCTTCATGTCGTGCGTCAGCCCCGGCTCTACTGGATGTTCGGGTCGAAGGTGAAGATCACCAGCGTGCCCAGAAGGACGGTGAACACCGTGGCGGTGTAGAGCAACATCTTCAGCCAGAGGCGCGTGTTGTCCCGCTCGGCGTAGTCGTTGATGATCGTCCGCAGACCGTTGGCACCGTGCAGCATGGCGAGCCAGAGCATGGTCAGATCCCAGATCTGCCAGAACGGCGAGGCCCAGCGGCCGGCGACGAACGCGAAGCCGATCTTGCTCACGCCGCCGTCCAGGACCAGCTGGATCAGCAGGTGGCCGATGACGAGAACGACCAGAACGATGCCGGACAGCCGCATGAAGAGCCAGCCGTACAGCTCGAAGTTGGTCCGGGTCGACTTCGGCGTCCGGCCGGTGCGGGCCCGCGGAGGCTCGATGACCGGAGCCGGGTTGTCCGGGCTGTAGCCGGTACCGGTCGGCTCGGCCGAATCCTTCGGAGAGGTCTCAGTGGTGCTCATGTATGTCAGCTCCCGAACACTTCGCGCGCGGCGTGGTTGAGGACGGGGTAGACCGCCCCGGCCATCAGCACGACCCAGACGCCCATGACCGTCCACAGCAGCTGCTTCTGGTACCTCGGGCCCTTGGCCCAGAAGTCCACAGCGATGACCCGCAGGCCGTTGAGTGCGTGGAAGAGGATGGCGGCGACGAGGCCGTATTCCATCAAGGCGACAAGGGGCGTCTTGTACAGCGCGATCGTGTCGTCGTACGTCTGCGGGGAGACGCGGACGAGAGCGGTGTCGAGAACGTGGACGAACAGGAAGAAGAAGATGAGGACACCGGTGACGCGATGAGCCACCCATGACCACATGCCTTCCCGGCCGCGGTACAGCGTTCCAGCCGGCACGGAAAACCCTCCGGGAGCGGGGATTGGGGCCTGCCGCCAGCTTCTGACAGTTAAGAGGAGCACTGTCGGTCGGGCCCGGCCGGGTACGGTCCACCGGCCCTGGCCATCGTAGCGACGCCTTGTCGGTTCACTCGCCCGGGGGCCCGAAGGTGTGATCAAAGAGGCACGTACGGGCTATCGAGCCGTCCCGGACAGGGGTTTTTCCGGACGATCCGCTACAAGTCGCCCCAGTCGCCCCCGGGCCGTGCGCCGCAGTTCGTCGGCGGCGACGGGGCGCTCCTCCTCCGGTTCGTGACCGAGTCGCCGCCGGATCTCCGCCAGGACGTGACCGAGCACCTCGTCCGGCCGGAGTCCGTCCGTGCAGATCACGAAGAGATGCCCGAAGCGGCTCTCGTACGCGGCGTGCGCCGCCCGCAGCGCGGTGTGCGCCGCCTGGCTGCCCGGCCCCGGCGGGAGCGGTGCCCCGAGCCCCGGCAGCCCGCCCGCGGCGGACTCCCCGTCCAGCGCCTCCGCGAGATCGGCCGGGGTGAGGTCGTACCCCGCCTCGTCGGCCGCGGCGAGCAGGGCGTCGACATCGGGGTAGGGGCGGTGGTCGGCGAGCCGGCGGGCCCAGCGGCGGCTGCGGCAGCAGCCGAGCAGTGCGGCCTCGGCGGCGCCCCGGGGTGCGGCGTTGAACCGCTCCAGGGCGGAGGTGGCGTGCTCCCGGGCCGCGTCGGCCCGCTCGCTCCCGCCCGGAGGTGGGTCTCCGGCCAGGGCTGGGCTTCCGGTCACGGACGTGCTTCCGGACGCCGCTGGGCTTCCGGTCAGAGACGTGCTTCCGGTCAGGGGTGTGCTCCCGATCATGGATGTGATGGACTCCCGCGGCGGGACGGCCGGAGTGTCGCTGGACAGCGTGGCCTCCTCTGGAGATCTCCGGCGCGCCGGTGCAGGGGAGAGGAATGGGACAGGAGGTGTGGGTGAGCGTCAACCGTATCGGCGCATGTCACCGCCTGTCCGATGCATAGGGCAATTTCATCCGGACGGGAACGGTCGCGCGCGAGTGAAGAACAGGGAAGCGTGCGAGGAGCCGTACCTTTGTCGTTATTGGGAGGTTTTACTCCGATGGTGCATCCGACAGGGTCGACCAGGCCGACACGACGGCTGGGAACACCGGCCGCCCTGGGAGCCGCCGCCCTCGCGGTGGCACTCCTCGGGGGCTGTTCCGGCAGCGGGGACGGCGGCGGTGCGCAGACGAGCACGTCGCACCGCTCCCCGAGTCCCACGAAGTCCTATCCGCCGCCGGACCCGCCGCGCACGGTGCCGGCCGTGCGCTCGTTCGACCCGGGGAACGGGCCGGGCTGGAAACTGGCGAATGACACCCGGGTCGTCGCGGACCCGAAGGGGCCGCTGGCCGACGAGGCCCGGATGCTCGCGGGCGAGCTGAAGGCCGACTACGCCACCGGCTCCCCGCGGAAGGGCGACATCGAGCTGACGCTGGACAAGGGCCGCGGCGGCGGCGCCGAGGCCTACCGGATCACCACGCGGGACGGCAGGGTCGTGATCACCGGAGCCGCGGACGCGGGGGTCTTCTACGGCACCCGCACCGTCCTCCAGACGCTCCGCTCGGGCGGCGAGGTCCCCGAGGGCGTCATCGACGACCGCCCCGACCGGCCGCAGCGCGGCCTCAACCTCGACATCGCCCGCAAGCACTTCACCCCGCAGTGGATCGAGGACCGGCTGCACGAGATGGCCGACCTCAAGCTCAACCAGCTCGCCCTCCACTTCTCCGACGATCAGGGCTTCAGGATCGAGAGCACCTCGCACCCCGAGGTCGTCTCCCGCGAGCACCTCACCCTGGCCCAGCTGCGGCACATCCTGGGCGTGGCGAAGAAGCTGCACATCACCGTCATCCCGGAGATCGACTCGCCCGGCCACCTCGGTGCGGTGCTGCGCGCCCACCCCTCGCTCCAGCTGGTCAACGTCAATGGCGAGCCCGCCGAGGGCGCCATCGACATCGGCAAGCCGGCGTCCGCCCGGCTCATCGACGACCTGCTGCGGGAGTACTCCAAGACCTTCCCCGGGCCCTGGTTCCACATCGGTGCCGACGAGTACAGCGCGCTGATGGCCGAGGACCCCTCGGCCTCCTATCCCGGACTCGCCGCGCAGGCCCGGGAGAAGTACGGGCCGGACGGCCGTATCCAGGACCTGGCCACCGCCTGGCTCAACGACCGCGCCGCCGTGGTGCGGGAGGGCGGCAAGAAGGCCAAGGCATGGAACGACGGCTTCTTCACCGGCGGTGTGGTGAAGCCCGACAAGAACATCGAGGTCGAGTACTGGACCGGCAAGGAGACCGGGGAGCGGGTGCCGGCGTCGTATCTGAGCGAGGGCCGCACCGTCGCCAACCTCAACGACGAGTACCTCTACTACGTGCTCGGCGAGCCCAACGACTTCACCTACCCGACCGGCAAGCGGATCTACCAGCAGTGGACTCCGGCGGTGCTGCGCGGCACGAAGCCGGTGACGTCGCAGAAGACCGGCCCGCAGCAGGTGCCGGGCGGACGCCTCGCCGTCTGGTGCGACCTCGCCGGCGCCCAGACCGAGGAACAGGTGGCGCGCGGGATCCGGCTGCCGCTCAACGCGGTCTCCCAGAAGCTGTGGGACCCGGGGAAGCCGCAGCTGGGCTGGTCGGCCTTCACGAAGCTGGCGGACCGGGTGGACGCGAAGAACTGAGCCCCTGCGGCCGGGTCGGCTCCGGGCGGAGCGGTCCGGGCATCGCCTCGGCGCCTCGGATCCGTGCGGGTCCGGGGCGCCGTTCGCCGTTCCGGAACGCCCGGCGGCGGCAGAATCCGTCCCCCGGCGGCCCCGCATCATGGCAGGCGGACGGCCCGCGGCCCCGGTTCGTCCGAGGTGTGGACGTATTCGCCCGGCATCCGGACGGCGTGTCGGCGGGGAGAACAAAGGACGGCCGGGGTCGCCACTCTGGGGCCGGCTGGGCTTGTGAAAGGCTCTGCCCTGGGGCTTTGCAGTCTGAGGTCAGGTAATCGTTTGAGGTGCCGGGGGAGGACCGGAACCCGGTTCAGGCCGGCCTCTTTCCTGTCCCGGTACTGACCTGGCCATGGCTCCTCAGCTGTTTCGCGGAGGCGTGAGCTTGTCGAGGTCGAGACTGATCTCGAAGGGCACCGCTCGCCGAAGCGAGCCTCGGAAGATTCCGGCGGGCGCGTAGGCACCCGTGGGTTCGTCGAGCTCGTACACATGGACGGTGGGGGAACCGTCCTCTTCCTCGATGCACCAGTAGTGCGGGATACCGACCTCTGCGTATTTGCGAAGCTTGACCGTGCGGTCGCGGTGGGCCGACTCGGGCGAGACGACTTCCACGACGAGCTTCACGGCTTCGGGGGCGTACCAGGTGCGATCGGGGTCATAGGGCAGTTCCGTCAGCAAGAGGTCCGGCTCGGGGCGGTTCCGGGCATCGAGGCGGATCGTCATTTCCCGTTCGACCTCGACGCCGGTCGGCGCCTGCGCCATGAGCGTGGTGGTCAGGGCGGTGATGAGTCGGCCGTGCCAGGACCGCTGAGGCGACATCATGAATACGAGGGCTCCGTCGATCAACTCGGTGTGGCGCGGTGCCTCGGGGAGGTGATCCAGGTCCTCCGCGAACCAGCCTTCCGCGCGGGGCGGGCGCATCCAGTCGGGCAGTGCGGTCATGGCTTTACGGTAACGCTTGCAGCCACGGGGAGCTGGGAGCTCCCTGGACCCGCGAAACCAGTCTTCGCCTGGCCGTACGCACCTAAGGTGCGGGGATGATGCCTCCGTCCAGCGCGGTGTGACGGATACGTTGGGTCAGGGCGATCTGGTCGCGCAGAAGGCGCTCGTGCTCGTCCAGCCGCTTCATCGTGTCGGCGATCGCGCGCTGGGCGGAGAGGGCGGGCACCGGCACGGGCAGGTCACGGAGTACGTCGAGGGAGATGGTCTTCATCTTCATGCTCCCTGTTGAGTGAGCCTCCAGCCACGCACGCGCATCCGGGCCGCGCAGGTACGCAGCGAAGTAGTCGGCGTCGAGTCGTGCGGGGGGGCGCAGCAGGAAGCACCCTGTGCCGCACACCCAGCCACTCTGTTCATCGCGGACTACGGCAGCTCGTCCCAGCTCTCCCCGGCGTGCCAGGACGACATCCCCAGGGCGGAGGCGGAAGCGCTCCAACTCCCTGGCTTGTTGCTCGCTGATATGCCGGATGCTCGCCGTGCTGAAGCCGCTTCCTGTCAGGTCCCTGGGCATCACGACGGGGACGCCGCCGACATCGACGTAGTGGTCGGCGCGGATCAGGCTTCCCGACGGCCCCGCGAGCAACTGATGCCGGGCCTTGAGCTCCCCTTCCACGGCGCTTTCGAGCAAGCTCCGGAGCGATTCACGCGGGACTTCCGTCTCGCTGCGTGCCGCCCGCTCGCTGTGGTCGAAGCTCCTGCCCAGTGGGGCCGTCGCTTCGGATGCCGAATCGGCCTGCGCCACCAACTCGCCGTACCGCCGCATCATCGGAGTGATCATTTCTCGCGAGGGACGGACACTTGCTCCGGGCTCCGGAAGGATGGGATCACGCCCAGTGGTCCTCAGGATGCCGGTCAGGTCAGTGCCCGATGGTGGGCCACGAGAGGAAGTGGGACCTCCCTGAGCGGTTCCGCACCACGACTGGCGTCACAGCAAGGTCACGAACGACCCAGAAGCAGGTGAGAATCTCGTTGGGTCTCGGTCAAGGTGAGACACCACTCACCGGGCTATGTCATGGCCCAGCACGGCAAGCGTCGAGTAGAAGGAGCCCGCAAGTCGACGTCCGGGACGGCTCGACGCATCGGGGGATCGCCTGAGGCGCCTGGCCGGTTGGTCACGCGTTGGCCACGTTGGTCACCGACTTCGCGCAACGCCCCAGGTCAGAGCGCTAGAAGCGAAAGGACGGCCGGGGTCGCCACCCCCCACAGGAGAGACCCCGGCCGTCGTCAAAGACGGGCCTGTGAGAGGCCCGTACTCCCCTCAGCGTCGGACGGCGGTTTTCTGTCACACCCCCCCCTCGGACACCCTCCGGCCGGTCCCCGCTCGCCCGGCGGACGTGGACGCGGAAGCGGAACAGGCCGTAGCGTGCTGGTCGCGCCGGACGGCGTGACTGCCGTGATCGTTTGCTCGGCCCAGGGAGGGCCGTACTCCGGGGGTGCTCCACAGATGAATCCGTGCGTCGACGGCCAGGCCGGGCCCGCGCGGCCCGCACACCTGTGGCGCGCACTGCCGGTGGCCACGGGTCTGCCCGGTGCGGCGATCGTCCCCCCGGCCGACGGCCCGTACCGGAACCCGGACATGATGTCCTCCGCGGCGCGGACGAACCGGGTCATGGTCCCCGGGCCCGGCGGCCACTGATACCGGCGAGGGAGACGCACCGTGAGGTCCCCCAGGTCGGAGAGTCAAGTGAGAGTGAAGCAGGATGAGGGCGTGCCGGGGGACGACGCGGAACTGACCGCCGCGGTGCACGCGGCGCAGGACGGGGACGAGAACGCGTTCCGGACCGTCTACCGCGCGGTGCACCCGCGGCTGCTCGGCTATGTGCGGACGCTGGTCGCCGACCCGGACGCGGAGGACGTCGCGTCCGAGGCATGGCTGCAGATAGCCCGCGACCTGGAACGGTTCAGCGGCGACGCGGACCGTTTCCGCGGCTGGGCCGCGCGGATAGCCCGGAACCGGGCGCTGGACCACATACGGATGCGCGGCCGCAGACCGGCCGTCGGCGGAGACGAAACAGAACTCACGGACAAGCCGGGTGAGGCGGACACCGCGAGCGAGGCGCTGGAGGCCCTCGGGACCGGCAGCACGCTCCGGCTCATCTCCCACCTCCCGCAGGACCAGGCCGAGGCCGTGGTGCTGCGGGTCGTCGTCGGACTCGACGCGAAGAGCGCGGCCGGAGTGCTCGGCAAGCGGCCGGGCGCGGTGCGCACCGCGGCACACCGCGGACTGAAGCGGCTCGCCGAGATCCTCGGCGCCTCGGCCCCCGCCGGGTTCGGGGGCGAGGCCGCGGGTGACACAGGAATCGAAGCGGCTGCGGCAGCCGCGGCGGAGGGCGGTACGGAGCCGGGCGGACTGGAGGGCGTGCCCCCGCAGCGGGCCCCGCGGCAGGGCGCTCGGCCGTCCGCCGGTGTGACGGATTCCGGTCCACGGACGCAGAAGGACATGTGATGGCCGACGACCGGTACAGCTGGCTGGACGAGGACGCTGCGGAGCGGTTGCTGCGCGGCGCTTCAGCCGACGCCGCGGTCGGAGCCGACGACCCCCTCGCGCGCGCCCAGGCCGAGCGGCTCGCCGCTGCCCTGGCCGACGCGGCGGACGTCCGCCTGCCCGGAACCGGAACCGGACCCGGTGGCGCTTTCCACGAGGAACTTCCCGGTGAGGCCGCCGCGCTGGCCGCCTTCCGGAAGGCCCGGGAAGAACGCGCCGATGTCGTGTCCACGATGTCTACGCGCGGGGAAGCCCCGCTGGGCGCCCCGCCGTCCGTCCGGCTGGGAAGACCCAAGCCGCCCCGGCGTGGCCGGCCGTCCCGCTTCGGCCGGCCGCTGCGTGCGGGCCTGGCCGTGGCACTGGCCGGGTGCGCGCTGGGCGGCGTCGCCGTCGCCGCGGGAGCGGGAGTCCTGCCCACGCCGTTCGGCGGCGGGGAGCCGCTGCCGGCGCAGAGCGTGTCCGCGGGTGCGACCTCCGACCCCGATTCGCCGCCGCCGTCCCACGACGGCGGCACGGACCGGACTCCGGACCGGTCCCCCACGGGACGGCCCACCGGTGAGCGCGAGAGCGACGCCGACCGCCGGGACCCCGGCACCGTCGCCCCCTCCGCCGGTGGTCACGGCCGCCCCTCGGACAGCGGTGGCACCGGGCGGGACGACAAGCCCGGGGGGCCGGGCCAGGGCGACGCCCGGGACGGGGAGAAGCTGAAGTTCTTCCTGGCGCTGTGCCAGAAGTACGACACCGGTGGGCTCGACGCCCGCACCCGGCTGGCCCTGGAGCGGGCGGCCGGCGGTTCGCAGGCGGTCGACCGCTATTGCGACCGGCTGCTGACCGGCGGCTCCGCCGACGGCGGAACGGGCTCGGACTCCGGGCCCGGCGGCGACGGCGACGGCGGTACCGACGACAGCGGTGACGCCGACGGCGGTACCGACGACAGCGGCGGCGACGGTCCGGGGCGCGGCGACGGCAAGCCCAGCGCCTACAGCCCCACGGCCGGGGACACGTCGACGGTCCCGGCCACCGGGACCACGGCTCCCTGAGGTCTTCGCCCTCCGGCCTCCGGGCGCGGGGGGCTTTCGCCGGGCCGAGGGGCTTTCGCCGCAGGCCTCGGATCTGAGGGCCTTACCGAAAGGGCCCGGGCCTCGGGGTGTTCCGCCGCGCCACGGCCCGGGGCCGTCCCGGCCGCCCTCCGGCGGTCGCTGCCATTCAGGGGCCCTTCGCCGGGCCCGTCTCGCGGGCGGCCTTCCGCGGGATCCGCTGTCGGGAGACCACTCGTCAGGCGCTCGCCACCATGACCCTTCGGGCGGGCCGGTGCGGCCGTCAGGCGCTCGCCACCACCGGACCTTTCGGGCGGGCCGGTGCGCCCGCCGTCACGTGCGTTCGGTGAACCGGGTGACCGCTCGATGGTCCGCCCCGCCCCGTCCTCGCGGCCTTCCGTCGCGAGGCGCGGGCACGGCGGCTCCGTCCGTTCCGGCGGGCCGGGTGGGTGCGGCCGGGGCGGGCCGTTCCGGTGGGCTGCCCCGGCGGGCGCTTTCGGCGCGGTGCGGGCTCCCGGCCGTCATGGGGCGGGTGCCCCGAGGCTCTCACCGGGCGGAGGGCCGGATCACCGTCCTGACCTGGCCCGTTCGCGGCCGGCGGCCCGGTGAGAACAGGACGGTCCCTCGCGTGCGCGGGTGCGCCCCGGCATGCTTCGGGGCGCTGTCCGGTCACGCCGTGCGGCCCGGGCGTGACGGATTCGGCGCCGCTTCAGTCCACTGTTCAACCAAGGGTGTGACACTTTTCGAAGCACCGGCGCAGTATGAAGTGAGCCGACTGGTCATCGGCCGCGTGAAGAGCCGGGGTTCCCCCCGTACCTACGGCTCCACGCATCGGCGCGGGCGGGGCACGTTCCCCCGGCCCCGCCCGCGCCCTCTCTTTCCGACCTCCTCGCCCCCGGCATCCCGCCGCGCGCCCGGCAGCATCCCCCGGCACTTTTCCGGCAACGTCCCCGGAACCCCGGCGGCGAGACGTCCCGGCAGCCGCGTCCCCGGACATGAGCGTCCAGCGGTGGACGGCTAGCGGTGGACGGCTAGCGGTGGACGACCACCTTGTCCCCGGGCCGTACCCGGGCGAAGACCGCGGCGATCCCGGCCCGGTCCCGGACGTTGACGCAGCCGTGCGAGGCCCCGGCGTAGCCGCGGGCCGCGAAGTCCGCCGAGTAGTGCACCGCCTGGCCGCCGCTGAAGAACATGGCGTACGGCATGGGGGTGCGGTAGATCGTCGAGACGTGGTGGCGGCTCTTGAAGGTGACGGCGAAGACGCCCTCGCGGGTCGGGGTGTACTGCGAGCCGAACCGCACGTCCATCGCCGCGAGCACCCGGCCGTCCGCCATCCACGCCAGGGTGTTGCTGCTCTTGCTGATGCACAGCACCCGCCCGGTGCGGCAGCGCGGATCGGTCCGCGGCAGGGGACGGCTCGTGGGTGGATACAGCGCGGCGCGCGACGGCTGCCGGGTCAGCGAGCGCAGCGCGGCCCAGGTGCCGGGGTCCACCGAGCCGGTGACGGCCCGGTGCCGCCGGGCCTGGAAGGACCGGACCGACGCCGTGGTGACCGAGCCGTAGTAGCCGGTCGGAGCCCGGCCGAAGAGCCCCAGTTCCCGGAGCCGGGCCTGGAGTTCCCGTACCTGTGCGCTCCGGTGGCCGGCGGCCATCACGGGTGCCGGTGCCGCCGGCCGGGGTGCGGTGGACGGCCGGGACGGCCGCTGCGCCGCGGGACGGGTGGCGCCGCCGGCCGCCGCGGCGGGGCCGTGGCGGGACGGCGGTCCGCTCCGGGAGGCGGTGGCCGGCGCCGTGCGGGCCGGGGCCTTGCCGTCGCCCGCGACGGGGGTTCTCGGGGTGCAGCCGGTGGCCGCTCCGGCCGCCAGAACGACGGCCGCGGCCGCCGCGACCGCCCCGCGCACGCCCCCGCACACCAGGCCCCTGCACGCCGACAAGTTCCAGGCCACCAGGATCCCCCCTAGTCCGGATCTTTCCCCGTTTGACTCTTCCCGGGCTGCCGGTGGGCGAACCCGGGGTACATCCCTGGGTGAAAGGTCCCGCAGCCGGGCCGGTGCGGGGTGCTCTCCGCCCCGCGGCCCGGCGCCGTGGACACGGGCCACCGGTGCGTGGCGACAGGGAAGGCACAGCAATGGCGCCAGAGTCGGGCAGCCCCCGGACCACCGAGAGCGGACTTCCCATCGAGCCGGTGTACGGGCCGGCGTCCCTGGCCGGGTGGGACGCGGGGGAGAAGCTGGGCGAGCCGGGGGAGTACCCCTTCACCCGCGGGGTCTACCCGTCGATGTACACGGGCCGGCCCTGGACGATGCGGCAGTACGCGGGCTTCGGCACCGCCACCGAGTCCAACGCCCGCTACCGGGATCTGATCGCCCACGGCACTACGGGCCTGTCCGTGGCGTTCGACCTGCCGACCCAGATGGGCCACGACTCCGACGCGCCCCTCGCGCACGGGGAGGTCGGCAAGGTCGGGGTGGCGATCGACTCGGCCGAGGACATGCGGGTGCTGTTCGACGGCATCCCTTTGGACCAGGTCTCCACTTCGATGACCATCAACGCACCGGCCGCGCTGCTGTTGCTGATGTACGGGATCGTCGCCGAGGAACAGGGCATCGCGGCCGGCCGGCTGACCGGCACCGTCCAGAACGACGTGCTCAAGGAGTACATCGCCCGGGGCACCTACATCTTTCCGCCGGTGCCCTCGCTGCGGCTGACCGCGGACATCTTCCAGTACTGCCGGCGGGAGATGCCGAAGTGGAACACGATTTCGATCTCCGGCTACCACATGGCGGAGGCCGGGGCCTCGCCCGCGCAGGAGATCGCGTTCACCCTGGCCGACGGCATCGAGTACGTCCGCACGGCCCTGGCCGCGGGGATGGCGGTGGACGACTTCGCACCCCGGCTGTCGTTCTTCTTCGTCTCCCGCACCACGCTCCTGGAGGAGGTCGCCAAGTTCCGCGCCGCGCGCCGGATCTGGGCGCGGGTGATGCGGGAGGAGTTCGGTGCCCGGAACCCCAGGTCGATGATGCTGCGCTTCCACACCCAGACCGCGGGGGTGCAGCTCACCGCCCAGCAGCCCGAGGTCAATCTGGTGCGGGTCGCGGTCCAGGGTCTCGCCGCCGTGCTCGGCGGCACCCAGTCGCTGCACACCAACTCCTTCGACGAGGCCATCGCGCTGCCGACGGACAAGTCGGCCCGGCTCGCGCTGCGCACCCAGCAGGTGCTGGCCCACGAGACCGATGTCACCGCCACCGTCGACCCGTTCGCCGGCTCGTACGCGGTGGAGCGGATGACCGACGAGGTCGAGGACGCCGCGGTGGAGCTGATGCAACGGGTCGAGGACCTGGGCGGCGCGGTCGCCGCGATCGAACGAGGCTTCCAGAAGGGCGAGATCGAGCGCAGCGCGTACCGCATCGCGCAGGAGACGGACTCCGGTGAACGCACCGTGGTGGGGGTCAACCGGTTCCGGACGCCGACGGAGGAGCCGTACCATCCGCTGCGGGTGGACCCGGCGATCGAGGCGCAGCAGGCCGAGCGGCTGGCCAAGCTGCGCGCGGAGCGGGACCGGGCGGCCGTGGACTCCGCGCTCGGCGCGCTGCGGGGCGCGGCGGCGGGGACGGACAACGTGCTGTACCCCATGAAGCGGGCGCTGGCGGCGCGCGCCACGGTGGGCGAGGTGTGCAACGCACTGCGGGAGGTGTGGGGCGCCTACGAACCGTCGGACGTGTTCTGACCTGCGCGAACCCTCGGATTCTCCCGGCTGGGAGGCGGGCCGGAGCTTCTGGCATGTGGACGACTGAGCGAATTGTCGGAGGCCTGTGCCAGACTCCGGGCCATGCTGGGCGTGACCGACCTCCCGACGTATCTCGCCGGACTCGTACTGATCATCCTGTTGCCCGGGCCGAACTCGCTCTACGTGATATCGGTCGCGGCACGGCGCGGTGTGCGCACCGGCTACCGCGCCGCGTGCGGCGTCTTCTGCGGCGACGCCGTGCTGATGGTGCTCTCCGCGGCCGGCGTGGCCTCGCTCCTCCAGGCCAACGCCATGCTCTACGGCATCGTGAAGTACGCGGGCGCCGGCTATCTGACCTGGCTGGCGATCGGCATGCTGCGGGCCGCGTGGAGCATGTGGCGCGCCCGGCACGAGCGCCCGGCCGAGAGCGCCGGTCCTGACCCCGCCGCCGCATCCGGGGAGGGCACGGAGGCGGTGGAGCGGCCGTACCGCCGGGCCCTGGTGATCAGCCTGCTCAACCCGAAGGCGATCCTCTTCTTCGTCTCCTTCTTCGTGCAGTTCGTCGACCCCGGTTACGCGCACCCGGCGCTGTCGTTCCTGCTGCTCGGCACGCTGGCCACGCTGTTCTCGTTCCTGTATCTGACCGCGCTGATATTCGGCGGCAGCCGGGTGGCGGCGCAGTTCCGCCGCCGCAAGCGGCTCGCGGCGGGGGCGACCTCGGCGGCGGGGGCGCTCTTCCTCGGCTTCGCGGCGAAGCTGTCGATGTCGAGCGCGGGTTAGGGCCCGTCCGGCGGTCGTGGTGTGCGGGCCGGTGGCCCGTCCGCCGGCCGTCGTGCGCGAGCCGACGCCCCGCCGCGGCACCACCGGGGCGAGCCGACGCCCCGCCCTGGTGGTGCCGCCCGGGCGGGTGCCATCCCCTCAGCGGCGGGTGCGGCGGGGGCCGGGGCTCACGGCGCGAGGACGTCCAGCTCGGCCATCGCACCGACGGTGATCTCCCGGGTGAGCCGCTCGGCACGGGCCGCGTCCCGGGCCCGCACCGCCTCCGCCACCTGGACGTGCAGGGTGACCGCGGCCGGGTCGGGGTCGGTGAACATCACCTGGTGTTCGGTGCGGCCGGTCAGCACCTCCGCCACCACATCGCCGAGCCGGGCGAACATCTCGTTGCCCGAGGCCTGCAGCACGACCCGGTGGAACGCCACGTCGTGCACCAGATAGGCGTCCAGCTGCTGCCCGCGTGAGGTCGCCACCATGCCCAGGGCGTGCCGGGTGAGCTCGGCGCACTGCTCGGGGGAGGCGAGTCCGGCGGCCAGCCCGGCGGCGACCGGTTCGACCGCCGAGCGCAGCACCGTCAGCGACCGCAGCTGGCGCGCCCGGTCGGCGCCGGCCAGCCGCCACCGGATGACCTGCGGGTCGTAGACGTTCCACTGGTCCGCCGGGAGGACTCTCACCCCGACCCGGCGCCGCGACTGCACCAGGTGCATCGACTCCAGGACCCGGATCGCCTCGCGGACCACGGTGCGGGAGACGTCGAAGCGCTCCTCCAGCTCGTCGGTGCGCAGTACGGTCCCCGCCGGGTACTCGCCCGCCGTGATCGCGGGACCGAGGGACGCCAACAGCCGTGCGTGCAGTCCCCGTTCCCGGCCCTGGCTCTCCATGGTCTTCCCGTCTCTCCGGCCGCCCCCTGTGCGGAAGTCAGCCTACGCGCCGGACCGTGACCTCAATTAAGTATGACTTTTAGCGTGCGAACTCTTGAATACGTCGTACCTATGAGTTTGAGTGTGGGGCGCGTCGAGGTCGCAGAGGACAGCGAGGTTCCGCAGATGAACGCCCCCCACGTCGTGGTCGTCATGGGTGTGTCCGGTACGGGCAAATCCACCGTCGGCCAGGCCCTGGCCGCCGAGCTCGGCGTGCCGTACGCCGAGGCGGACGGCTTCCATCCGCCCGCCAACATCGCCAAGATGTCCGGCGGCACCCCGCTCGACGACGCCGACCGCGCGCCCTGGCTCGACGCGATCGGCGCCTGGGCCCGCGGCCGCACCGGCCTCGGCGGCGTGGTCAGCTGCTCCGCCCTCAAGCGCACCTACCGCGACCGGCTGCGGGCCGCCGCCCCCGGCCTCTGCTTCCTCCACCTCACGGGCGAGCGCTCGCTGATCGCCGAGCGCCTGGACGGGCGCCGGGACCACTTCATGCCCGGTGCTCTGCTCGATTCGCAGTTCGCCGCCCTGGAGCCGCTCCAGGCGGACGAGTGCGGAACCGCCGTCCCCGTCACCGCGGATCCGGCGTCCGTCACCGCACAGGCGGTCGCCGCCCTGGCGCGGTGTCCGGCCCCCACCCCCGTCACCCACCCGTAAAGGAATCGCCGTGACCGGTCGTCTCAGCGTGGAGATACTGGCAGCAGCGGACCCCGTCGAGCCGATCACCTCGGCGGGCCATGCGCAGCTGGGCCTCGCCGTCCTCGTCGGCATCGCCGTCATCGTCCTGCTCATCACCCGCTGGAAGGTGCACGCCTTCCTCGCCCTGACCATCGGCTCCCTGGTCCTCGGCGCCGTCGCGGCGGCCCCCCTCGACAAGGTGACCGAAAGCTTCACCACGGGCCTCGGCGACACGGTCGCGGGTGTCGGGGTGCTCATCGCCCTCGGCGCGATCCTCGGCAAGCTGCTCGCCGACTCCGGCGGGGCGGACCAGATCGTCGACACCATCCTGGCCCGGGCGAGCGAACGCTCCATACCCTGGGCGATGGCACTGATCGCGGGGATCATCGGTCTGCCGCTCTTCTTCGAGGTCGGCATCGTGCTGCTGATCCCGGTGGTGCTGCTCGTCGCCAAGCGCGGCCACTACTCCCTGATGCGCATCGGCATCCCGGCCCTGGCCGGCCTGTCCGTGATGCACGGCCTCGTCCCGCCGCACCCCGGCCCGCTCGCCGCCATCGACGCCGTCGGCGCCGACCTCGGCGTCACCCTCGCCCTCGGGGTCCTGGTCGCCGTGCCGACCGTGGTCATCGCCGGCCCGGTGTTCTCCCGGTACGCCGCCCGCTGGGTGGACGTCACCCCGCCCGAGGGCCTGGTTCCGGAGCGCCCCTCGGAGACCCTGGAGCGGCGCCCGAGCTTCCCCGCCACGGTCGCGACCGTGCTGCTCCCGGTCGCCCTGATGCTGGTCAAGGCGCTGGTGGACATCGTCGTCGACGACCCCGAGGACCACGTCCAGCGGGTCACCGACGTCCTCGGCTCCCCGCTGATCGCCCTGCTCGCGGCCGTGATCGTCGGGATGTTCACCCTCGGCCGGGCGGCCGGCTTCGGCAGGGACCGGCTGGCCACGACGGTGGAGAAGTCGCTGGTGCCGATCGCCGGGATCCTGCTGATCGTCGGCGCCGGCGGCGGCTTCAAGCAGACGCTGATCGACTGCGGCGTCGGGCAGATGATCCTGGAGTTCTCCCGGGACTGGTCGGTCTCCGCGCTGCTGCTCGCCTGGCTGATCGCGGTCGGCATCCGGCTGGCGACGGGGTCGGCGACGGTGGCCACCATCTCCGCCGCCGGGCTGGTCGGCCCGCTCGCGGCCGATATGAGCACCCCGCAGGTGGCCCTGCTGGTCCTGGCGATCGGGGCGGGCTCCCTCTTCTTCAGCCATGTGAACGACGCAGGCTTCTGGCTGGTGAAGGAGTACTTCGGGATGAGCGTCGGCCAGACGTTCAAGACCTGGTCGGTGATGGAGACCGTCATCTCGGTGGTCGGCATCGGCTTCATCCTGCTGCTCTCGCTGGTCCTGCCGTAATTCCGGTCCCGCGGGAGCGGGCGGGGGCCGGGTCCGGACGCTTCGATCCGGCCGCGCGGCCGTCCCCGCGACCGTCGCGGGCACCGGTTCGCGACCGTCTCGGGCCCCCCGACCTCCGGCGCCGTGGCCCCCCGTCCCGAGGGGGCCGCGGCGCCGTGACGTTCGCCGCCCCGCTACCGTCGCCGCATGACGAAGCCGAGACTGCGCGCCCACGAGTGGTGCGGGACGACCTGGGACGATCCGTCCGAGGACCGGCTCCACGACCTGCTCGCCGATATGAATCTGCGTCACTGCTTCGTGGTCGTCGACCGGCTCGACGCCCCCGGGCCCGGGGACCACTACATGCAGGTCCATCTCAACGAGGACATGAGCTGCCTCGTCGAGTACCGCTCGGGCGGCCCCGAGACGCACCACCGGGCCGTGGTGACCGAGCCGTTCGGCCTCGGCGGCTGCGACATCGTCGCCCCGGTCCTTCAGGCCTGGGCCTTCGGACGCGCCGGCTGGCGGGAGGCGCTGCCCTGGGTGCCCTGGGACGCCGAGCGGGACGCGCCCCGGGCGGACGGTGCCGCCGGCCAGGCCGGGTGAGCGGCGAGGTCGGACGGGTCGTGCGTGGCCAGGGCCACGTAGCCGTCGGGCCGGATGAGGAAGAGGCCGTGCTCGGCGTAGGCCTCGCGGGCGATCGGCGCGTCGGCCGGTACGCGGTGGGCGTGGATCGTCGCCCCGTCGACGGGCGGGAGTTCGGCCGTCCCGAAGGCGAGGAGGGTGAAGTGGGGTCCGCGGAAGAGGTCGAACAGGCGTGAACCGTCCGGCAGCGGGGCGTCCGGCGCCCGGTCGCCGGCCCGCAGCGCGCCCTCCGGCAGGGCGCTCCGCCGCTCGACCGCCAGTGATCCGTCCCGGTAGCCCAGCCCCAACTGCTGGGTCCCGGCGTCGCGTCGGGGCATCACGTCGCGGGGCGCGGACAGCATGGCCCGGTGGATGTCCGTGCTGATGCCGAGCACGCCGGCGGCGATCGGGATCCGTTCCTCCTCGTAGGTGTCGAGCAGTTCCGGCCCGGCGAGGCCCTGGAGGACGAGGCCGAGTTTCCAGCCGAGGTTGTAGGCGTCCTGCACGCTGGTGTTGAGCCCCTGGGCACCCGCGGGGGAGTGGATGTGGGCGGCGTCGCCGGCGAGGAAGACCCGGCCGGAGCGGAAGTGGTCCGCCATGGCGGCGCGGGCCCGGAAGTCCGAGGCCCACAGCACCTCGTGGATGTTCCCCTCCGCGAGATGGGTGCGCTCGGCGACCACGGCCCGGATGCCCTCCGGTGACAGGTCCGGTGCCGAGCCGTCCGAGTACCGGGCGTAGATCTGGAACGTGTCGGTCCCCGCGAGCGGGCACATCATGAGGACCCCGGCGGGCGAGTGCGGCCAGACGTGCCAGTTGAGCCGGTCGATGCCGTCCGCCCGGACGTCCGCCACCAGCATGGGTTCCGGATCGACGGTCTCGCCGGTCATGCCGATGCCCAGGGCCTTGCGGACGGTGCTGCGTCCGCCGTCGGCCGCGATGAGGTAGGCGGCGCGGACATTTTCCACCGAGCCGTCCGCGCGGGTGAGGGTGGCGGTGACGCCGTCGGCGTCCTGGGTGAAGCCGGTGAGTCCGGTGGAGAAGTGGACCTCCCCGCCGAGCTCCCGCAGCCGGGTGTACAGGATCTCCTGCGTACGCCACTGCGGCAGCATCAGCGCCTCGCCGTAGGGCGCGGTGGGTGTCGGCTCGCCCCGCGGGATCATGTCCCACTCGTCCCCCCGCCGCCCGTCCGTCCACGTCACCATCGGCGGCAGCGGGCCGCCCGTCGCGTACGCCGCCTCGATGACGCCGAGATCGTCCAGGACCTCCAGCGTGCGGGGCTGCAGCCCCTTCCCCCGCGATCCGGGGAACAGCGCCGCGGCCCGCTCGACGATCCGGGCCCGTATCCCCCGCCGCGTCAGGTCACAGGCGAGCGCGAGGCCGGTCGGCCCGGCTCCGGCGATCAGAACGTCCGCGTGCTTAACGTTGTTAAGTTCCATGCCTCAGAGGATCGCCTTAACGTTGTTAAGTTGTCAAGGGCGGGGCGTGGACCGCGATTTCGGTGGTTCACGGGAGGGTTTGTCGGACGGTGACGGTGACGGCGATGACGGCGAAGGACGGCGAAGGCGGACAGGCCCAGCCTCGCGCCGCCCCGGTAGAGGCCGCGGGCCTGCTTCGCGACCACCCCGGGGATGGGTCGGCCGACGGCCCGCCGGCGCCCGCTGGCGGCCCCTGACGTCGACGTCGCCGTCGCCGTCGCCGTCGCCGTCGCTGTCGCCGTCGTCGGCGACCGGAAGGAAGCGCATGCGCCGGGGCTGAGAAGAGAGTTGGTGCCGTCATGCCGTGAGCACGGCATGACGGCGTTCCTCGGAACCTGAATGCGCAGGCCGGCGAGGTCGTGGCCGAGGAGTCCGGTGTTCTGCTGCGTCGGCCGCTGTGACAGAACGAAGACGCCGCGGAGGACCGCCTGTAACTCGGTGCGGGATACAAATACTTCAGACCGCACGCACCGCGCTTCTTCTGGGGGAACGCCATGAAGTACACCCGCATCGCCGCTCTCGCCGCCGTCGGCGTCGCCGCCTCCCTCTCGCTCACCGCCTGTGGCGGCAATGGCTCCGGGAAGGTCTCGTCCTCCAAGGGCTCCTCTTCCTCGTCTTCTTCGTCCTCGGAAGACGGCTCGACGGCGGAGAGCGGCTCGGCCTCCGACAGCTCGAAGTCGACGGCCGACGACGCGAAGCCGGGTTCCGGACAGGACACCGAGGCCCGCGCCGGCGCCGCGAACGGCGCGACGGGGACCGGCGGCAAGGTCAAGTTCTGCAGGACGCAGGACCTGGCCATCGACGCCCGGGACGCCGCGACCGACGAGGCCTCCGGCAGGATCGACATCACCATGGTCAACCGGGGTTCGGCCACCTGCTCGGCGACGGGCTTCGCGGGCGTCGACATCAAGGACGCCGACAACACCTCGAACCCCATCGAGCGCGGCCACGCCCAGCCGCGTATCACCACCCTGAAGCCCGGCGACGCCGCTGTCTTCAACCTCGCCTACGACATCGACAGCACCGGCGACAGCCTGGCGCACCCGACCAACATCCTGGTGACGCCCCCCAACGAGACCCACACCGTGAGCCTGAAGTGGCCCGCGGGCGCGGGAGAGATCAAGGGCGCCTACACCGATGTCCAGGTCTACCCCACGCACACGACCAAGTAGGGGGCGCGGCCGGCCCGGTGGCCACTGAGCCTGAACTCGTGAAGCCGTCGGGGTGAGGGATGGGCCGGTGCCGACGAGGCGGCCGTCGAAGTGGGGTCCGCGGAAGAGGTCGAACCGGCGTGAGCCGTCCGGCAGCGGGGTGTCCGGGGCCCGGTCGCCGGCCCGCAGGACGCCCTCCGGTACGGCGCTCCGCCGTTCGACCGCCACCGCCCCGTCGTGATCGGGCCGCCCACCGCGTGCGCCGCGTCGATGATCCCGAGATCGTCGAAGACCTCCCAGGTCCGGGGCTGCAGCCCGTCCCCGTGAGCCGGAGAGCCTTAACGTTGTTAAGCTCCATTTTCCGAGGCCGGCCTTAATGGCGTTACATCGTCAAGGGCCGGTGGTGCTGACAGGGAGAATGGCCGGATGGCGACGACGCGACTGGACCGGGCACAGGTGGTGGACACCGCGCTGCGGCTGCTGAACGAGCTGGGGCTCAACGGCCTGACGCTGCGTCGGATCGCCAAGGAGCTGAACGTGCAGGCGCCCGCGCTCTACTGGCACTTCAAGAACAAGCAGGAACTGCTCGACGAGATGGCCACCGAGATGTTCCGGCGCATGGTGGAGCCCCCGGAGGCCTGGCCGGCCGGGGCGAGCTGGCAGGAGCAGATCGGCGCGTCCTGTCGCGCGCTGCGCCGCGGACTGCTCCGCTACCGGGAGGGCGCCAAGGTCTTCAGCGGCACCCGCTACACCGGCCGGGACCACGACCCCTACCTCGAGAAACACCTGCAGGCCCTGGTCGGGGCCGGGTTCACCGTGGCGGAGGCGACGCAGGCGTACTTCACGTCCTACGCCTTCACCATCGGCTTCGTGATCGAGGAGCAGGCGGTGTACCCGGAGCCGGGCGAACGCGACCCCCGGTACGACCCGGCCGAGCGCGCCGCGGGCATCGGCCCGGACTACCCGCTGGCCGCGGCGGCCGGGGAGCACTTCTTCACCGGTTACGAGGAGCGCTTCGAAGCGGGCCTGCGGATCGTCCTCGCGGGGGTCGAGCAGGTGCGGGGCGGAGGGGGCCCGTCCGGGTCGTGAGAGCCGGGCCCGGGCCGGTGTCTACGGCGAGGGCGTAGGCTTCCATGGGCTTCCTGCGGAGCCGGTTCGGCCAGGGTCAGCCCAGCGCCTTCTCGATCGCTTCGAAGATGTCCGCGTCGGTCTCCTGCTGCCAGGGCGGGAGGTCAGGCCAGTCCGCCACGTAGCCGGGCTTCGGGTCGTCGAAGTGCTTGAACATCTGGGCGGTCCAGCAGGTCGCGACGAAGCGGCTCTTCTGCTCGCGGGACAGCCGGGCCGTGGTGCCTCCGCTGATCTCCACGAACTGGCGGACCTGCTCGTAGACGGAGCCCGCGGCCTCTCGCTCCCACTGCGGCGTGTCGTCCCACGGAGTCACGTAGCCGGCCTTCGGCTCGCCGGGGAAGTGCTGCTGGACACCTGCGATCCAGGATTCCCGGAACAGTCGTGCACCATCGGTCTGCGACATGGCTACCCCTCTCGTCACGGCGTGTTCAGAGCGGCGATCTCTTCCCCCAGCTCCGCCACGCGGTGGTCCCGGCTCAGGGGGCCGAACTCGTCGCACAGATAACGGAGTTTACGGGCGGCCGTCACGACCCCGGGGCGTCACCGCCTTCGCTGCCGCCAACCGCTCCGGGGCGAGATCGGCGCAGTCTCGGGCGTGCCGGTCGAACGGCCGGGGCTGTGGTGGCCGGGCTCGCTCGGCCGCCCGCCGCCACCTCGCCACCCCGCCCCAGCACCCGGACTCCCCGCGTGCTCCCCGTGATCGCTTCCGTGCGCTGGGGCGGACCGGGTGAGATGTTTCCTTACTCTCTGTCGAGCCATGCTCACTTGGGGTAGCGTCTGCGTTCCGCTTGCCGCAGTCGCACCTTCACGAGAGGCGTTTGCCCATGCGCACCGCCGTCGCGGACGTACCCCACTCGTACACCCTCTACTGCCCGCCGCTGTGCACCTCCCCGCTGGTCGCCCGCGACTTCGTGGCCACGGTGCTCCGCTCGGAGCGGCTTGACCATCTCGTCGACACGGCGATGCTCTGCACGTCCGAGCTGGTGACCAACGCCTATCTGCACGCCCGCGGCCTCGGTTCGCTGCTCTGGCTGGCGATCGAGGCGGCCGACGTCCGGGTCACGGTGTACGACGGGACGGCCGAGCCGGTCACCCGGCGTCCCGCCACGGCCGACGGGGAGAGCGGGCGCGGGCTGCACCTGGTGGACGTCCTCACCCACGGCCGCTGGGGCACGGCGCTGGGCGCGCCGATGGGGCTGGGCGGCGCCCAGGGCAAGGGCGTGTGGTTCACGCTCCCCGTCGCGGTGGCGCCAGTGCCCGTTTGATCCGCGGGGTCAGCGGAGTCTCCACCCACCGGTACAGCAGCCACGCCGTCCCCAGCATCGCGGCGATGGCCAGCGGCAGGGTGGCGTAGGCGGGCAGCCCGAGCGTCCGGTGCAGCACGTGCACCGTCACCCAGCCGAGGTGCTCGTGCACCAGGTAGAACGGGTAGGTCAGCGCGCCGGCCACGGTCAGCCAGGGCCAGTTCGCCCAGCGGAGGTGCCCCAGGGCCACCGCGCCGACGGCGACGAAGCCCAGGGTGACCACGGCGACGATGCCCAGCGAGGGGCGGTAGGAGAAGAACTCCGGGTCCGCCGGGTGCCAGAGGCGGTCGACGGCGTAGTGCTGACCGATCAGCCAGCTTGCCGTAACGATTCCCCACGCGGTCATGTCACGCCGGTCGAGGTGGAGCAGGTACAGGCCGATGCCGCCGATGAAGAACGGCGCGTACTCGGGCATCAGCACCAGGTCGAGCAGCGGCTCGTTGGCGGCCTCGGCCACCGCCGCCGCCAGGGTCCACACCGCGCAGAACAGCACGATGCGCTGCCGGTTGGCGCCGGGGAGGATGACGCAGAGCGCGAACAGGGCGTAGAAGCGCAGCTCCGCCCAGAGGGTCCAGCAGACGCCGAGCACCCGGTCGACGCCCAGCGGCATCTGCAGCATCGTCAGGTTGGTCAGGGCGTCGCTCGGCGACACCGCCTCGTATGTCACCCAGGGGAGCGCGAACACCGCCGTGACCAGGATGATCGCCGCCCAGTAGGCGGGGAAGAGGCGCGAGACGCGGGAGGCGAAGAACGCGCGCAGCGGCCGGCCCCAGCCGCTCATGCAGATCACGAAGCCGCTGATGACGAAGAAGATCTGGACGCCCAGACAGCCGTAGGCGAAGACCTGGGAGGCGGTGGGGAACTGGACGGCGGGGGAGCTGCCCCAGGCCTCGCCGATCTCGCCGTCCCGGCCGCCGAAGTGGTAGCAGGCGACCATCAGGGCGGCTATCAGCCGCAGTCCGTCGAGGGCGCGCAGCCGCGCGCCCCGGGGCGCGCTGGATATCGTGCGCGCCGCGGGCCGTTCCCGCGGCGCGGGCGCTCCCGGTGAGGGCTTCGGGAGCGTGGTGCCGGCCGGAGCCGTCATCCGAACGCGGCTTTCTTCTTCACCAGGCGTCGCTGCACGGCGCGGGCCCGGCGCGCGACCCGGCGGACCGCGGCGTTCCGCGGCAGGAAGGCGAGCTGGGACGGGATCGCCCCGGGCAGCGCCAGCGAGGTCAGCCGGCGGCGCTTGAAGTAGCGCCAGGTGCGGGTGTCGAGCCGGGTGGCCAGGAAGCGCTCCGCCTCGGCCCGCAGGCCGGGGTAGATCTGCGACTGCATGGCGTAGCCGACGGCGGCGACCAGCCCGGTGAGGCGGTCCGCGACCTCCTCGCGGGACGGGGAGGTCCAGCCGGTGACGGCGGCCGCGTCGGTGATCTCCGGCAGCAGCGCGTCGACCACGGTGACCGGGACGCGGTTGCTGTTCTGGTACGGGCTGAGCCGCTCCAGCAGCAGGTCGGTGCCGGCGCGGGCCACCGGGAGGCCGTAGAACGCGCTCGCGGTGAGGAGCGCGGTGGAGAAGCAGCCGACGACGAGCGCGGGCCGCATCCGCTGGTACAGCACCTCGGCGAGCACCGGGGTGTCGAGCACGGTCAGCCGGACGCCCAGCTCGCCGGCCTCCTTCTCCAGCACGCGCGACCAGCGGGCGGGAGCGGTGGGGTGCGGCTTGAACACGATGTTGTGATGGCCCAGTTCGGCGGCGCCGCGCAGCATCGTCACATGCAGCTGTTCCTCCTCCTCGGGGGTGAGGATGTCCAGGGCCGACAGGTACTGGCCGAGGAGCAGTGCGGGGGCCGTCGGCTCCGGCAGGGTCTCGCCGCCGGCCTGGTCCTCGGCGAGTTCGGCGAGGACGGCGGTGAAGACGTCGGTGGGGACGACCTCCGGCTCGACGCCGAACTCGGTGAGCAGCAGCGGGCGCAGGCCCGGCACGAGATCCAGGTGGAGCAGCCGCCGGATCCGGGTGCCGACCAGCGGGTCGAGCTTGTTGCGGGTCGGGCCGTAGCTCATCAGCCCGTCGGCGTAGACGTCGACCGGGGCCCCCGGGAAGAGCTGGGTCAGCGCCAGCGACGGGTTGACCTGGATGGATTCGACGGCGAGTTCGACCTCGTCGTCGCCGAGCCCCCAGAGCAGCCGCAGATGACGCTCCCAGAGCGGGACGTCGTCCTGGCGCGGGGACCAGCCGCCGGGGTGGAACGGGCTGATCGTCTCGTTCCAGGAGAGCACCCGGTCGAAGCGGCCGCGGAGCCGTTCGAAGCCGGGCATGGTGTCCACGGACGGCGTCGTCTCGGGCGTCGTGGCGTTGTTGCTGATCAGCAGCAGCCGGCGGTCGGCGGGCCCGAAGCAGTCCGCGTCGAGGGCGGCGGCCAGGGTCGCGGCGCCGTAGAGGGTGGAGGCGAAGAAGATCTGCGTCTTCCGCCGGCTCCGTGCGAGGGCGGGCATCAGGCGGCCACCTCCGTGGTGACGGGCCGGCGGCGTACGCGCCGCAGCCGCGAAGCGCGCTGAACGTCCATGGAGTCGATGGCCTCCTGCAGAACGTCCTGCGGCATGCGCTTCAATGCGGCGGCGCTCATCGCCCGCAATTTACGCGCCACCGCAGGCTCGAACCTTTCGATACCGGCGAGGTGGTGGGAAATGATGGCGCAATACGTGCGCACGGCTTTCGGGAGCAATGCGTCGGCGTTCGGATCCTTTGCCGTCTCGTCGATCACCTGGTCGAATGCGCGAATGAAGTCGAGCTGGCGGACATCGCCGATCTGGGTCAGGGAGGAGGCGACCCCGCGGCGGTAGAAGACGCCGAGCAGGCCGAGTACCGCGAACGACCGTGCCTCGCGGTGCAGCCGCCAGATCCACGGCCGGTCCTCGGCGGTGCGCAGCCCGTCCCGGAAGTGCAGCAGCCCCTCGTCGGCGAGCCGCCGGTGGTACATGCCGGCCCAGGCGTAGGCGTAGTCGACGGAGGTGCTGCGGTCGGCGGGCAGGATCGCCTCGCGCGGCGGCATGACGACGCCGCGCCGGCCGTGCGGGACGCGGTGGATGCTGCGCGCCCTGGCCGTGCACTGGACGTGGTCGGTGCGGACGAAGTCGCAGCCCAGGTCCTCCATGGCGGCGAGCAGTTGCTCGTAGTACCCGGGCGCGAGCCAGTCGTCGCCGTCGAGGAACGTCAGGTACTCACCGCGCGCGGCGTCGAGGCCGGTGTTGCGCGCGGTGGCGAGACCGCCGTTCTGCTCGTGCCGCACCACGACGGCACCGGGCAGGTCCCGCGCGGCCCGGTCGAGGATCTCCGGGGTTCCATCCGTCGAACAGTCGTCGACGAGAATGAATTCGAAGTCCTCCCGGGCGTTCGCGCGGAGACTTCTCAGGGTGTCGGGCGCGTATGTCTGCACGTTGTAGAACGGCACGATGACGGAGAGCTTAACCACCCGGGTGACGGTAGGCGGCTCCCCGACCGTAGTCTTGACCTACGGTGAACTCACGGGTGAACGAAATATGGCGGATCGGTTAACCGGCTTCCGTCACGGGCCGATTCGCCATTCGGCGATGTGCTGTTAACCCTTTGTTGCGGCTGTGTTGGGCCGCGACTCGAAATGCCTTCCTAGCGTCATCGACGTGCCAGTAACCAGTCACCGCCAGCGGGTTGCCGTGCTCGCCGATTCCGATACTCGATGGAAATGGGGCGCACTCACCGCAAACCGCCTCGTATCGGACATCCGCCTCGACGGATACCTCCTGCGCGGACGCGCCACCCCGACCCCCCGTCAGCTCGACGAAGTGGGCGTACGGGCCGACTCGCTGCGCGAGGTCACCGGCGTCGAATTCCTGCGGACCGTCGCGGATTCAGCGTACGACGTCGTCGTCCTCGCCTGTGTGGGCGGGGCCGTCCAGGCGATGCTGCACGGACTGGCCCGCGCGACGGCGACCGCCGCGGCAGGCCCGGACGGGGTCCGCCGCAAGCGCCCCGTCGTCGTCACCGGCTACGTCGGCGTCGTCTACGAGAAGCTGGCCGACGGGCTGCTGCTGCGGCACGGGGCCGACCTCGTGCTCGCCAACTCCCGCCACGACGCCGAGCGGTTCCGCGCCGTCTACCGGGGGGTGAACGCCGGAACGGACAGCGTCGTCGAGACCGCGCTCCCCTTCCTCGGCGGCGCCCGCCACGACGAGCAGGCCCGCGGGGACCGCCCCTTCACCGTGGTCTTCGCCGCCCAGCCCTCCGTCCCGGAGAACCGCGCCGACCGCACCTACCTGCTGCGCCGGGCCGCCACCCACGCCCGGCTGCACCCCGGCCGGGAGGTGCTGGTCAAGCTGCGCAGCAAGCCCGGCGAGCACACCACGCACATCGAGGAACTGCCCTACCAGAAGCTCGCCGCGCGGCTGCCCGGCGGACTCCCCGACAACTGCCGCCTGGTCTACGGGCACATGGGGGAGGTGCTGGACCGCACCGACCTGCTGGTCACGGTCAGCTCCACCGCCGCGCTGGAGGGGCTGCACCGGCACATCCCGACCGCCGTCCTCACCGACCTCGGGGTCCGCGAGGCGCTGGGCAACCACCACTTCCTCGGGTCCGGCTGCCTGCTCTCCTGGGACGAACTGGACGCCGGGCGGACCCCCGAGGCGGACGCCGGCTGGCTCGGCCGGCAGGGCGTCGCCGCCGACGGCCCGTACGAGACGGCCTTCGACGCCGCGCGGAACCGGCTGGCCGAACTGGTCGCCGCGGACGGGCTCCCGCCGATCCGCCCCTATTACACGAACGCCACGGCGCCCGGCTACCTCCCCGGCATCCTCGCCCGGCACGCCCTGGACCCCACGGGCGAACCACTGCCCGGGGCGAGCGCCGAACCGCGCGAGGAGGGCGCCCTGCGCCGCGCCACCCGCGGCTTCGCCCGCGACGCGGCCCGCACCGCCTACCGGCAGGGCGTCCAGCGCGTGGCGCCCGCGATCCGCCGCTGGGGGCAGCTGTGAGTGCCATACCCGGGGCGGCCGTGCCGTCGCGCGCCGCCGCCGCGGGGCCGGTGCCGCGCTCCGCACCGCCCGCCGCCTCGTCCGCCACGGTCACCGCGCCGCCGCGGTCCACTCCCGCGCCGCCGGGCAGCCCCGCGCCGACGCCGATCCGGGCTGCCGGGACGCAGCCCGCCGAACTCCCCGAAGGAGCCGTGATGCCTCCCACCGTGCTGGCCGTCATTCCCGCACGAGGCGGGTCGAAGGGCGTGCCCGCGAAGAACCTCGCGGCCGTCGGGGGCGTGCCCCTGGTGGTGCGGGCCGTCCGCGAGTGCCTGGCGAGCCGGATCGTCACCGACGTCGTGGTCTCCACCGACGACGCGGGCATCGCCGCGGCCGCCCGGGGCGCGGGCGCCGACGTGGTGCAGCGCCCGGCCGTCATCGCGGGCGACACCGCCACCAGCGAGGCCGCCGTGCTGCACGCGATGGACGCGCACGAGGCCCTGCACGGCCGCGCGGTCGGGACCGTGCTGCTCGTCCAGTGCACCAGCCCCTTCCTCGCCCGGGAGGACATCGACGGGGTGGCCGCCGCGGTCGCCGAGGACGGCGCCGACAGCGCGCTGACCGTCGCCGCCTTCCACGGCTTCGTCTGGCGCGAGGGCGACGGGACGGCCGGGCCGGCGGACGCCGCCGACGGCGACGCCGCCGGGGTCAACCACGACAAGTCCTACCGCCCGCGCCGCCAGGACCGGCCGCAGGACCTGCTGGAGACCGGCGCCGCGTACGCCATGGACGCCACGGGCTTCCGCGAGGCGGGGCACCGGTTCTTCGGCCGCACCTCCCTGGTGCGCACCGACCCGGCGCGCGTGCTGGAGGTCGACGACCCGCACGACCTGGCCCGCGCCCGCGCGCTCGCGCCCCTGATGGACGCCCCGCGCCCCGGCGCACTCCCCACCCGCGACGACATCGACGCGGTGGTACTCGACTTCGACGGCACCCAGACCGACGACAGGGTGCTCGTCGACTCCGACGGACGGGAAATGGTCGCCGTGCACCGCGGCGACGGGCTCGGGATCGCGGCACTGCGCCGCTCCGGTCTCGGCCTGCTGATCCTGTCCACGGAGCAGAACCCGGTCGTCGCCGCACGGGCCCGCAAGCTGCGGGTCCCCGTACTCCACGGCATCGACCGGAAGGACCTCGCACTCAAGCAGTGGTGCGAGGAGCAGGGCATCGCGCCGGAGCGGGTGCTCTACGTCGGCAACGACGTGAACGACCTGCCGTGTTTCGGCCTCGTCGGCTGGCCCGTCGCGGTCGCCGGTGCGCACGACATCGTGCGCGGCGCCGCACGCGCGGTCACCTCCACCCCCGGAGGAAACGGCGCGATCCGCGAGATCGCCTCGTGGATCCTCGGCCCCTCCCTCTAGAAGAAGGAACTGACTCACATGAGCACCACCCCTCGTCTGCGCACCCTCGGCACCAAGACCGCGGGCCCCGGCAACCCCGTCTACGTCACGGGCGAGATCGGCATCAACCACAACGGTGACCTGGAGAACGCCTTCAAGCTCATCGACGCGGCCGCCGACGCCGGCTGCGACGCGGTCAAGTTCCAGAAGCGCACCCCGGAGATCTGCACCCCGCGCGACCAGTGGGACATCGAGCGCGACACCCCCTGGGGCCGGATGACCTACATCGACTACCGGCACCGCGTGGAGTTCGGCGAGGACGAGTACCGGCAGATCGACGAGCACTGCAAGAAGCGCGGCATCGCCTGGTTCGCCTCCCCGTGGGACACCGAGGCCGTCGCCTTCCTGGAGAAGTTCGACGTCCCGGCGCACAAGGTCGCCTCGGCCTCGCTGACCGACGACGAGCTGCTGCGCGCGCTGCGCGCCACCGGCCGCACGATCATCCTGTCGACCGGCATGTCCACCCCGAAGCAGATCCGGCACGCCGTCGAGGTCCTGGGCAGCGACAACATCCTGCTCTGCCACGCCACCAGCACCTACCCGGCCAAGGCCGAGGAGCTCAACCTCAACGTGATCAACACGCTGAAGGACGAGTACCCGAACGTGCCGATCGGCTACTCCGGCCACGAGACCGGTCTGCAGACCACGCTCGCCGCCGTCGCCCTCGGCGCCTCCTTCATCGAGCGCCACATCACCCTCGACCGCGCCATGTGGGGCTCCGACCAGGCCGCCTCCGTGGAGCCGCAGGGCCTGCAGCGCCTCGTCCGGGACATCCGGGTCGTCGAGGAGTCGCTCGGCGACGGCGTCAAGAAGGTCTACGAGAGCGAGCTCGGCCCGATGAAGAAGCTGCGCCGGGTGCCCGGTGTCATCGCCGAGGGTGCCGACCGCGAGCCGGTCGCCGTCTGAACCGGCCGGAACCGCGCTGCCGGCGAGAAGCTGTCGCGCGAGAACACGAGGTGGAGCTCGGTGAGTACACCTGACGGGCCGCTGGGCCCGCCCCCGGAAGCGGCTCCGGGCCGGCGCACGGCGGCGCCGGCGGGCCGCTTCCGGGGCCCGGACCGGGCGGACCGCTCCCCGGCGGACGGCTCATCGGCGGACGGCCCGCCGGCCCCGGGGGCCCCGGACCTGGGGACGCAGGAGGGCCCGCCCGCCGTGGGGACTCCGGTGGGAACGACGGCGGGGACCTCGGCGGGAACCGTCGTGGGGACGCGGGCGGGAACCGTCGTGGGGACCCCGGCGGCCGTCGCGGGGACGCGGGCCGGACGGCGTTCCGCGGCCGGATCCCGGGCCGGGCGGCGGCCCGCGGCGGGGGAGACCCTCGCCTTCGTGGAGAGCCCGGTCCAGCTCCTGAACGTGCTGGAGTGGGTGTACGCCGACCGCTGCCGGGCGGCCGGGCAGCACCTGCCGGCGCCGGCTGCTGCCGAGGGCCGGGTCCCCGCCCCTGCTTCCGGGGCGGACGTTGTGCCCGGGCCGGTCGCAGTCCCGGGGCCCGCCGCCGAACCCGTGCCGGTCGCAGTCCCGGGGCCCGCCGCCGAACCCGGACCCGCCGCGCCCGACGGCGCCGCACCTCCCGCGCCGGACGGCGGCCGGCCGACCCCGGGGACCCCGAACCCGGCCACCCCGAACCCGGACATCCCCACCCCGGACGCCACGGCCCCGTTCGCGCCCCCGTCCGCCGGGCCGTCCGGCAGCGGCGCCATCACCGTCGTCGTGCTCTCCCCGACCGACCCCATGACCCGCGGCCAGCTGCGCCGGATGGCCGAGCTCGCCCGGGACGAGGGGCTCACGGTGCGCTGGGAGGAGGCGCGGGGCGGGGCCGGAGCGCCGTTCCAGACCATCGGCTCGCTGGCCCCCGCGCTGCGCCGGGCCGCGCGGATCGTCATCGGCGACCCGTTCTCCCGGTATGTACAGCTGCTGCTCACCCTCGCCCGCGCCCGGGACCTCGTCGTGGTGGACGACGGCACCGCGACCATGGAGTTCGTGGCCCAGCTGGCGCGCGGCGAACGGCTGGTGCGCTGGCACCGCACCGGGCGCCGCGGCGGGGCCCGCGAGGCCGTCTTCGCGCCGGTCGCCGCGGCGGCCCGGCGCCGGCTCACGCCCCGGCGGGGCCACCGTGTCGAGGTGTTCAGCTCGATGCCGGTCGAGCCCCCGGACGGCGTCACCGTGACCGGGAACGCGTTCGCCTGGACCCGGGAACGCTTCGGCCCGCCGCAGCTCACCCGGGGATCCGACCTGGTCGGGACCTCCCTGGCGGAGACCGGGGTGGTCGATCTCGACCGCTACATCGAGGCGGTCGGAGCCCTGGCCCGCGCCCACGGGGCCACCCGGTACTTCGCGCACCGGCGGGAGAGCGCGGAGAAGCTGCGCCGGCTCTCCGAGGAGACCGGTCTGGAGATCGTCCGGCCCGATCTGCCGCTGGAGCTGATCGCCCGGCGCGGTCCCATCGGCCGGACGATCCTGAGCTTCCCCTCCACCGTGGTGCACACCCTGCCGCTGGCCCTGGCCGGAACCGAGGTGAAGGTGGCCGTCTTCGACATCGACCCGGCCTGGCTCACGGACACCGCGTCCCCCCGGGCCCAGGGGTTCCTCTCCGGAGTCACCGGCACCGCCCGTGACGTGCACCGACTCGATTCGCTGCCCGCTTCGGCGCCCTGAGCGGCACGGCGGCGGGTGGTCGGCGGGCGGCCGGCGGGGCCGGGCACGGGCCGTACGGCTCCGAACCGGACCGCCGAACGCACAGCCCCGACTGATACCCGTCCAGGTGCGTGCTCATGCCGATCGCGGGCGGTTTTCCTTCGCCTATCGGGCTGAACTTTTGTTGATCGAAGGGCAGTTGCCCGGTGTGCGGACGTACCCTTCAAAGGGTGAACCAACTGATGTCCGCCGACACCGATGCCGACCTGCCCGCAGACTCCGAACTGCCCGGGGTGCTCCCCGACGCCCTGCGCACCGAGCTCATCGCCTTCCGGCGTGACCTCCACATGCACCCCGAGCTGGGCAATCAGGAGTTCCGCACCACCGCCGCGATCAAGGCGCGGCTGGAGAAGGCCGGCCTCAAACCCCGCGTCCTTTCGGTCGGCACCGGGCTCATCTGCGACATCGGCACCGACATCGGCACCGAGGAGGGCGGACGGCTCGCCGCGGGAGGCCGGCCGCAGCCGCCGCGCCCGATGCTGGCGCTCCGGGCGGACATCGACGGCCTGCCCATCCCGGACACCAAGACCGTTCCGTACCGCTCGACCGTGCCCGACCGGGCCCACGCCTGCGGCCACGACGTGCACACCACCGTCGTGCTGGGCGCCGGGCTGGTCCTCGCCGAGCTGGACCGGGCCGGTCTGCTGCCGCATCCGGTCCGGCTGGTCTTCCAGCCGGCCGAGGAGGTGCTGCCCGGCGGCGCCGCCGACGCCATCGACTCCGGCGTGCTGGACGGCGTGGGCCGGATCCTCGCGGTGCACTGCGACCCCAAGGTCGACGTCGGCCGGCTCGGGATCCGTCCCGGCCCGATCACCTCCGCCTGCGACCGGCTGGAGGTCGCGCTCGACGGCCCCGGCGGCCACACCGCCCGCCCGCACCTCACCACCGACCTGGTGCTGGCCGCCGCCAAGGTGGCCACCGACGTGCCCGCCCTGGTGGCCCGCCGGATCGACGCCCGGTCCGGTCTCGCCGTCACCTGGGGGCGCATCGAGTCCGGCCACGCCTGCAACGTCATTCCGCAGCACGCCGAGCTGTCCGGCACCGTCCGCTGCCTGGACCTCGCCGCCTGGCACTCCGCGCCCGACGTCGTGCACGCCGCGATCGACGAGGTCGCGACGCTGCACCGGGCGAAGTCGCAGGTCAACTACGTCCGTGGGGTTCCCCCGGTGGTCAACGAGCCCGGCACCACCGAGCTGCTGCGCGACGCCATGGCCGTCCGGCGCGGCCCGTACGCCATCGAGGACACCGAGCAGAGCCTCGGCGGCGAGGACTTCTCCTGGTACCTGGAGCGGGTGCCCGGCGCGCTGGCCAGGCTCGGCGTCCGGCCGCTCGGCGACACCACCCGGCGGGATCTGCACTGCGGGGATTTCGACGTCGACGAGGGCGCGATCACGGTGGGAGTGGAGCTCTTCACCGCCGCTGCGTTGCTCGACGGACACCGACCGTAAGCACCCGTCGATCCCGGTAACTGCCTGGTCAAGCGCCGTTCGCCTCGATCCGATAACGGGCTCCTGGAGAGGGTTTTATCGGGCATCTACGCGCGTTACGATGCGGCGAAACCAGCGCCGGAAGAGGCGCTTTCAGCCGAAGGGGAAGTCCTCTTGCGCCGGGTAACCAAGATCGCAGCTGCGAGTGTCGCCACCGCCGCGCTCGCATTCACCGCCACTGCCTGTGGGGAGTCGTCCACCGAGTCCGGTGGCAAGAACAAGGGCGTCGGTCTCGCCTTCGATGTCGGCGGCCGTGACGACCACTCGTTCAACGAGGCCGCCGCGCGCGGTGCCGACAAGGCCAAGAAGGAGCTGGGCGTCGGCTCCAAGATGCTGACGGCCAAGAACAACGAGACCGAGGCCGACCGCGAGCAGCGGCTGACCTCCCTCGCCGAGGCGGGCTACAACCCGGTCATCGGCGTCGGTTTCACCTACGGCAAGTCCATCTCCAAGGTGGCCAAGGACTTCCCCGACACCACCTTCGCGGTCGTCGACTCGGTGTCCCCGGGCAAGAACGTCGACAGCATCGTCTTCTCCGAGCATGAGGGTTCGTACCTCGCCGGTGTCGCCGCGGCGCTGAAGACCAAGACCGGCAAGGTCGGTTTCATCGGCGGTGTGAACAACGCGCTGATCCAGAAGTTCCAGGCGGGCTTCGAGCAGGGCATCCGGGAGACCGACAAGAAGGTCAAGATCAGCTCGGAGTACCTGTACGCCAACAACGACAAGGGCTTCAACGACCCCGCCGCCGCCAAGGAGAAGGCGAAGGGGATGCTGGACCGCGGCATCGACGTGGTCTACTCCGCGGCCGGCCAGTCCGGTGCGGGCTCGATCGAGGCGGTGTCCGGCAAGAAGGGCGCCTGGGCGATCGGTGTCGACTCCGACCAGTACCAGCAGCCGGGTCTGGCGAAGTACAAGGACGCGATCCTGACCTCGGTCGTCAAGAACGTCGACGTCGGCGTCTACGACGTGGTCAAGAGCGTCAAGGACGGGAAGCCGCTGACCGGCACCCACGCCTACCCGCTCGACAAGGACGGTGTCCGGCTCGCCACCTCCGGCGGGTACATCGACGACATCAAGCCGAAGATCGACGCCGCCAAGAAGAAGATCATCGACGGCGACATCAAGGTCGAGGACTCGCCCGAGAAGTGACCTCCGGTCGGCTCCGCCGACCCCGCGGGCTCGGCGGGAGTGACCACTCTCGCCGGGCCCGCGCCCTCGTGGGGAAACTACGCGCGTAGCGCCCCTCAGCAGCGCCGACGCCGCCGCCTCCCGCGATAGCGTCGCCTTCCCGCCCTCCCACACACCGCTCCTTTCCGCCGAGGAGAGTGCGCCATCAAAGCGTCCACCAGCAGCCCCCGGGCAGACAGTGCCCCTGCCGTAGAACTCCGGGGAATCACCAAGCGATTCCCGGGAGTTGTCGCCAACCACGACATCGACATCACCGTCCGGCGCGGCACCGTGCACGCGCTCGTCGGCGAGAACGGTGCCGGCAAGTCGACCCTGATGAAGATCCTCTACGGCATGCAGAAGCCGGACGAGGGCACCATCACCCTCGACGGCGACACGGTGACCTTCCACAGTCCGGCCGACGCCATCGCGCGCGGCATCGGCATGGTGCACCAGCACTTCATGCTCGCCGACAACCTCACCGTCCTGGAGAACATCGTCCTGGGCGCCGAGAAGCTGCACGGCATCGGGGCCAAGGCCCGGGCGAAGGTCATGGAGATCTCCGACGCGTACGGGCTGAACGCCCGCCCCGACGTCCTCATGGAGGACCTCGGCGTCGCCGACCGCCAGCGCGTGGAGATCCTCAAGGTCCTCTACCGCGGCGCCCGTACGCTCATCCTCGACGAGCCGACGGCCGTCCTCGTGCCGCAGGAGGTCGACGCGCTCTTCGACAACCTCCGCGAACTCAAGGCCGAGGGCCTCACCGTCATCTTCATCTCGCACAAGCTGGGCGAGGTGCTGTCGGTCGCCGACGACATCACGGTCATCCGCCGCGGCACCACCGTCGCCTCGGTGCACCCGGCCGATGTGACGCCGAAGCAGCTCGCCGAGCTGATGGTGGGCACCGAACTCCCGTCCCCCGAGACCCGCGAGTCGACGGTCACCGACGTCCCGATGCTCGACGTGAACGAGCTGCACCTGTCGGCCACCGACACCGACGGCGCGGTCCGCGCGGTGCTCGACGGCATCACCTTCACCATCCACAAGGGCGAAGTCCTCGGCATCGCCGGTGTGGAGGGCAACGGCCAGGCCGAGCTCGTCGAAGCGATCATGGGCATGCGCGACCCGGACGGCGGCGGCGTCACCCTCGACGGCACCGACATCTCCCACCTGCCCACGCGCCGCCGCCGCGAGGACGGCATCGGCTACATCCCCGAGGACCGCCACCGCCACGGCCTGCTCCTGGAAGCGCCGCTGTGGGAGAACCGCATCCTCGGCCATGTCACCGAGACGCCCAACGCCAAGGGCGCGCTGATCGACATCAAGGCCGCCCGCAAGGACACCGAGCGGATCGTCGCCGAGTACGACGTGCGCACCCCCGGCATCGAGGTCACCGCGGCCTCCCTGTCCGGCGGCAACCAGCAGAAGCTGATCGTCGGCCGCGAGATGAGCCACACCCCGAAGCTGCTGATCGCCGCGCATCCCACGCGCGGTGTGGACGTCGGCGCGCAGGCGCAGATCTGGGACCAGATCCGCGAGGCGCGCCACGAGGGCCTGGCGGTGCTGCTGATCTCCGCCGACCTGGACGAGCTCATCGGGCTCTCCGACACCCTGCGGGTGATGTACCGGGGCCGCCTGGTCGCCGACGCCGACCCCGCCACCATCACCCCGGAGGAGTTGGGTTCGGCCATGACCGGCGCCGCCCGCGGCCACCTCGAGCACCACGAGGACCACCAGGAGGACGAGGGGGGCGAGAACCGATGATCAAGTTCGACAAGGACCGGGTGATCCTGGCGGTCGCCGCGCCTCTCCTCGCCATCGTCGCCGCGCTGATCGTCACCTCGCTGGTGATCGTCGCCGCGGGTGACGACCCGTTCAACGCCTTCCGGATCATGCTCGACTACGGCTCGAAGAGCGACAGCCAGGTCTGGATCATCAACAAGGCGGTCCCGTACTACCTGTCCGCGCTCGCCGTGGCCATCGGCTTCCGGATGAACCTCTTCAACATCGGGGTCGACGGGCAGTACCGCATCGCGGCGTTCTTCGCGGCGGTCGTCGGCGGCGCCCTGACGCTCCCCGGCTTCCTCCAGATTCCGCTGATCATCATCGTCGCGATGCTGGTCGGCGCCGTGTGGGCCGGTATCGCCGGTGTGCTGAAGACGACCCGCGGGGTCAGCGAGGTCATCAGCACCATCATGCTCAACGCCATCGCGGCGTCGATCATCGGCTACTTCCTCGCCGAGGGACGGCTCGCGGAGAAGGAGGGGAACATCATCCACACCCCCTTCATCCCGGAGTCCAGCCACTTCTTCACCTTCCCGACGACCCCCAAGCCGGTCGAGGGCTTCATCGTCGTCGCGGCGCTCGCCGGAGCCCTCTACTGGTTCCTGCTCAGCCGCACCCGCTTCGGCTTCGACCTGCGCACCGTCGGCCAGTCGGAGTCCGCCGCCGAGGCGAGCGGCGTGAGCGTCAAGCGGATGGTCGTCGTCAGCATGCTGCTGTCCGGCGCCGCCGCCGGCCTCGTCGGCATGCCGACCCTGCTCGGCGTCTCGTACAACTACGGCACCGACTTCCCCGCCGGTATCGGCTTCACCGGCATCGCCATCGCGCTGCTGGGCCGCAACCACCCGATCGGCATGGCGCTCGGCGCGCTGCTCTGGGGCTTCCTGGAGCGCACCGGCAGCCAGCTCGAATTCGAGGGGTACGCCCAGGAGATCGTCGGCGTGGTCCAGGGCGTCATCGTCCTGTGCGTCGTCATCGCCTACGAGCTCGTGCGCCGGTACGGGCTCAAGAGCCAGCAGCGCAAGGTGGGCGCCGAACTCGCCGCCCAGGCCCGCAAGACCGATGAGGCGGAGGTGTCCGCATGAGCGCGACCACGGCCACGACGCCGTCGCGGCAGCCCGGCAAGAAGCAGGGCGGACGCCGGCAGATCACCTACCCGGTGGTCCTGCTGATCATCGCCGGGGCGCTCATCGCGCTCTCCGCCCTCCGCGCCGTCACCGGCGCCGCGGACCTCACCTCCTCCGGCCAGTACAGCGGCGCCCTCGCCGCCGCGGTGCCGATCGGCCTGGCCGGTCTCGGCGGTCTGTGGGCCGAGCGCGCGGGCATCATCAACATCGGCCTCGAAGGCATGATGATGCTCGGCTCGTTCGGCGCCGGCTGGGTCGGCTGGCAGTACGGACCGTGGTGGGCGGCGGTCGCCGGCATCGGCTTCGGACTGATCGGCGGCCTCATCCACGCGGTCGCGACCGTCACCTTCGGTGTGGACCAGATCATCTCCGGTGTCGCGGTCAACATCCTCGCGCTGGGCTTCACCCAGTACCTGGCCAAGCTCTGGTTCGGCGCCGAGGGCAGCGCGGCCGCGGCGGCGGGCGGCAACGACAAGCAGTCGCCCCCGATGGACAACCTCTCGGCGTTCTCGATCCCCGGCCTGTCCAGCGGGCTCGGCGCCATCGAGAAGCACGACTGGTTCCTGGTCTCCGACACCGCCGGCATCGTGCGCGGCCTGGTCACCGACGTCTCCTGGCTGACCCTGATCGCGGTCGGACTCTTCGTCGGCACCTTCTTCGTGCTGTGGCGCTCGTCGTTCGGCCTGCGGCTGCGGTCCTGCGGCGAGAGCCCGGTGGCGGCGGAGTCGCTCGGCGTCAACGTCTACACCTACAAGTACGCCGCGGTGCTGGTCTCCGGCGGCCTGGCCGGCCTCGGCGGCGCCTTCATCGCCATCGGTACGCACTTCTACCAGGACGGCCAGACCGGCGGCCGCGGCTACATCGGTCTCGCCACGATGATCTTCGGCAACTGGCGGCCGGGCGGAGTCGCCCTGGGCGCGGGCCTGTTCGGCTTCACCGACAGCCTCCAGCTGCGCGGCGGCGGCCAGACCGTGCACGCGCTGCTGCTGCTCCTCGCCGTGCTGCTGCTCGCCCTCGCCCTGTGGGGGATGCGCACCGGCCGCCTCAAGCAGGCCATAGGAGGCGGCGCCGTCGCGGTGGGCCTCTTCGTCTGGTACGCGTTCACCGACACCGTGCCGGTGGAGATCGTGGACGCCACCCCGTACGTCGCGACGCTGCTCGTCCTGTCGCTCTCCGCACAACGGCTCCGGCCACCCAAGGCGATCGGCAAGGCCTACCGGAAGGGGCAGGGCAAGTGACCGACTCCCCCGACTGGGAGGCCCTGCGGGAGCAGGCCCGGGACGCGATGTCCCGGGCCTACGCCCCCTACTCGGGCTTCGCGGTGGGCGCCGCGGCCCGCGTCGACGACGGGCGCACCGTGACCGGCTGCAACGTCGAGAACGCCTCCTACGGCGTCGGACTGTGCGCCGAGTGCGGACTCGTCTCCCAGCTGATCGCCACCGGCGGCGGCCGGCTCACCGCCTTCACCTGCTGCGGCCCGGACGGCGCGCTGCTCATGCCCTGCGGCCGCTGCCGCCAGCTGCTGTGGGAGCACGGCGGGGCCACGATGCTCGTCGACACCGAGAGCGGCATCCGCCCGCTCCGCGACCTGCTGCCCGACGCCTTCGGCCCGGAAGACCTCAAACGACACGGCCCCGACCGCCAAGGAAAGAACTCCTGATGGACGCCATCACCGTGATCCGCACCAAGCGTGACGGAGGCCGGCTCACCGACGCCCAGATCGACTGGGTCATCGACGCCTACACCCGCGGCGAGGTCGCCGACTACCAGATGTCCGCGCTCGCGATGGCGATCCTGCTGAACGGCATGGACCGCGTCGAGATCGCCCGCTGGACCGCCGCGATGATCGCCAGCGGCGAGCGGATGGACTTCTCCTCCCTCGCCCGCCCCACCGCCGACAAGCACTCGACCGGCGGCGTCGGCGACAAGATCACGCTGCCGCTCGCCCCGCTCGTCGCCGCGTGCGGCGGCGCCGTGCCGCAGCTCTCCGGCCGCGGCCTCGGCCACACCGGCGGCACCCTCGACAAGCTGGAGTCCGTCCCCGGCTGGCGGGCGCTGCTCTCCAACGACGAGATGCTCCGGGTGCTGGGCGATGTCGGCGCCGTCATCTGTGCGGCCGGGGACGGCCTCGCCCCGGCCGACAAGAAGCTGTACGCGCTCCGCGACGTCACCGGCACCGTCGAGGCGATCCCGCTGATCGCCTCGTCCATCATGTCCAAGAAGATCGCCGAGGGCACCGGCTCGCTGGTCCTGGACGTCAAGGTCGGCTCCGGCGCCTTCATGAAGAACCGCGAGGACGCCCGGGAGCTCGCCACCACCATGGTGGGCCTCGGCACGGACCACGGCGTGAACACCGTGGCCCTGCTCACCGACATGTCCACCCCGCTCGGCCTGACCGCGGGCAACGCGCTGGAGGTCCGCGAGTCGGTCGAGGTGCTCGCCGGCGGCGGCCCGGCCGACGTCGTCGAGCTCACCGTGGCCCTCGCCCGCGAGATGCTCGACGCGGCGGGCCTGAAGGACGCCGACCCGGCGAAGGCCCTCGCGGACGGCTCCGCCATGGACCACTGGCGCCGCATGATCGCGGCCCAGGGCGGCGACCCGGACGCGCCGCTGCCGGTCGCCCGCGAACAGCACGTGCTCACCGCCGAGTCCACCGGCGTCCTCACCGAACTCGACGCCTACGCCGTCGGCGTCGCCGCCTGGCGTCTCGGCGCCGGCCGGGCCCGCAAGGAGGACCCGGTGCAGGCCGGCGCGGGCGTGGAGATCCACGCCAAGCCGGGCGAGGAGGTCACGGCGGGCCAGCCGCTGCTGACCCTGCACACCGACACCCCGGAACGCTTCGAGTACGCCCTGGACTCCCTCGCGGGCGCCCTCGTGATCGACGCCCCGGGCACGGCGTACGAGCGGACGCCGGTGGTGCTGGAGCGCATAGGCTGACGGCCTGACCTGCGCTGATTGCCTTCGGGCGAACGGGACCGGTGGAACTTCGCCGGTCCCGTTCGGTGTTTCGGCGACCGCCCCGGCCGTGGGGCGGCGGTGCAAGGGCGGGGAGGGGAAGTACATCCCCACCCGTGAAGAGAACCGGCACTCGGCGCGGCGGGCCCTGTCCAACGAGCCTGCGAGAAACGCCTCCGCGTGAAGAACAGCGTCGGAAAGGACTCGCTTCGCGGCACCCGGCCCGCAACAACCGTTGGTCCCCCGCCATGTCTCAGGACAGCGGCAGGAGGACAAGGCCCGCGGGCTCGGGGCCAGTCAGGAAGGCATGGCCGCGTCGAGGTAGTTCTGCACCGGCTCGAACAGCCCGTACGGCACGTACTGCGAGATGTCGCCGTGGGCGACCCAGGCCAGTTCGGCCAGTTCCTCGGTGTCCGCGACGTGGGCGGTACCGCCCAGTACCTCGCAAGCGGTGTACGACATCAGCCGCCCCGTCTTCGGGTGGACCCGCTCGCCGAGCACCTTCACCGCCGCTACGGTCAGCCCGGTTTCTTCCCGGGTCTCCCGCACGGCGGCGTCCTCGCGCGCCTCGCCGGGCTCGACCTTTCCGGCCGGGAACTGCCAGGAGAGCTGTCCCTCGCTGACCCGGCGGCGCACCATCAGCACACGCCCTTCGTTCACCACAATGGCTGCGGCGATGCCTGGACGCCCGTCCGTGTTCTGCTGCGTCACGTCTGCTCCTCCAGAGCTGCCCGGATGGGTGGATGGATCGTATCGATGGGGATGAAGCGGGGCACCGCGTTCGTGGGTACCCACACGACGTCGATGTTCTCGGCCGCGTCGCTGTTGGGCCGCAGTGCCGCTCAGAGGTCCCAGCGGCGCCCCGTGGGGATGTGCCACACCCGCGCGTCGCCCTCGGGCCGCCGTGCGTAGCCGAACCGGTCCTGTGCCGGACGGCCGTTGGCGTTCCACCACGCCCAGGTGTCCTCGACCCGGTCCCACAGATCCGGCGTGCCGCCGTACGTCACGGTGGCCGGTCCGGTGAGCGGGGCGCGGGCCCACGTGCCGTCCGAGCGCTGGAGTTGGACGGACGTGGCCCCGTGGTCGTCGAGGTGATACACGAGTTCCGCGTCGGGCATGTCGAGCGCGAGCAGCAGGCGGAACGGGTAGTTCCCGCGGATGTCGGCCGCCGTGACGGTCGTCCGGCTCCTGCGCGTACCAGTGGGGCACGAACAGGTGCCGCGGCACCGACGCGAACACGTCGGCCCACTGCGGAGTGAGGAGGGCACCGTTCTCGATGAGGTGGTCGACCAGGGCGCCCAGGCGCGAGCGAACCGCATCCAGGGGGAGAGTACTCACGTGCCGGCTCCTTGCAGTTCATCGGCAATGGCTTGCGCGATGGTCATGCGTCGTCCTTTCAACGGGTCGACATGCGGCGGGTGCTACCTCGGAAACCGTCGGCGCCGACATGGCGGGCACGGACGGGGGCTGTGGTCAGAGCGGAGGAAGCTCGATCCGCGTCGAGATCTGTTGGCGCCGCCCGCACGCCTCGACATCGCGGCAGACGACTTCTTCGAGCCATCCCGTGTCGTCGCGCACGCGGCGGACGTCCAGAGCATCGGCAGAGGCGGCGGTATCGCAGAGCAGGCAGCGGCCGAGCAGCGCGCCCTCGCCCGGCTCCTGACCCACAGGGACGACGGCGCCGACCTGGCGCCAGTGGTCGGGGTTCCGGGTTCGGGCATAGCAGGCGGGCGGGTCCGCGCACACCACGTGGGTGATGCGGCGCAGCGCGCTGTCGCGGTCGCCGATCCAGAAGTCGCGGACCCGGAGAGTCGCCGAGTCGACGAGACACCCGCACAGATCGCACTTGATCAGCAGGCTCTCAGTCATGTCCGCCCCCGCACACGTGGTCCGGCGCCACGCACGTGCACCACCGTGGCTCGACGCACGGCGCGGAACCGGGGCGTGACGATGCGCGCGGAAGCAGAAGAACTGGGACGACGCTCCACGCGATGACGGAGGCACCCGCTCGGGCGCAACGGTCGAGCGGCGTCCCGCATTTCAGCAACAGCAGAGCCTCGCCCTGCCCCCGAGTGAGCCACCGCGTCGTGGCCTCGCGGTCGGCTTCATCCATGGCCGACACGAACACGCGCAAGCCGATGCGGAGCCACCCGAGGGCCCTGTCTGCGCGCGGGGCAACGTACTGACGTGCACGGACGTCCGTCGACGTCGCGCCTGCGGTCGACGCTGTGATGCGTGCCCACCAGCCGGGCTGCGGAACGGTGGGCGGACGCGCGATGACGCTGCGGCGGCACCGCGTGAGCTCGGTGATCAGCTTCCCCATGGGCTCATCTCCGGTCGCGATTCCGCCTCAACGCCGGGACAGGGGGAACTCGACGTCAGTCCGAGGTATCGCACGGGGTGCAACGACCACTCGGCGTCCGCCCCGTCGCCCAGCGCCACGGTGTACCCGCACGGCGCGCCGGAGTTGAGCAGACCAAGGGCCGTCATCCAGCCGGAATCCGCCCATGCGACAGCTCGTTCAACCTCGCGCGGGGTCATGCCGAAGACGTGGGCGCCGCGAATCTCTGCCCGCATCGCGCGTATGGCTTCACGGGAGGTGGGGAGCAGGCGCGGGACTCGGATCGGTACGGCTCGGTCCGCGTTCCGCGCCTCCTTCCGCACGACATGGAGCACGAACCCTTGCCTGACGGGTGACTCTGCAGGCATGGGCAGAGCGGGCGACCTTGTCTCGCGAACGGTGATCGCACGTGGTGCGCGCATTCCCTCGCCTTCCAGGACACGTGGCGGCCCTGGACGGCGGAATCCGGTGGTGGGCAGCCTGCTGAACCTCCCAGGACATGCGCAAGGGGAGGTGTCGTTACACACAGTGTGTGTGTCGCAACAGTGCGACCGTAGCGCCATAGGGACGTGCGTCGCAACGGTGCGCCGTCCCAATGGTGTGCCGGTGCATGCCAAGCGCCCCTCGCCTGCTGAGAGGTGAGGGGCGCCGGTTGGAGTGCTGGGCTAGATCAGGTGATCGAACTCCCCTGCCTTGACGCCGAGGACGAACGCGCGGAGTTTCTCGACGGAAGTCGTCACAATGACGTCTGGGTCGTCGCTTTCTCGCATCAGGATCGCGCCGTCAACAGGTGCCAATTCGACGCAACTCTGATTGTTGTCGGCTCCGGAGAAGGAACTCTTCTGCCAGTTGATATCGTCGGTCATGCCCCTTGACTCACATTTCCTGAGCGATGCGGTGGATGAATTTTCTCGACTCTTCGGGGTCGAGAGAGATCGCCTCGATCGAGGCGAACAATTTCCGGTACGTGACGAGCTGAGCCTCTGCGTCCAGAAAGCCGCTGTCGAATGCGCTGTCAATCTGAACTGTGTCAAGTGCTGGGATTTCTGCCCCAGCGTAGAGCACGGAGTGCACCGATCCGGTGATCTGTCGATCAAAGGGGATGATGCGGATGGTCACGGATGGCCATTCTGAGGCTTCGCAGAGGAACTTTAGCTGGTCGGCCATGGTGTCTGCGCTGCAGTACCTCATGCGCAGGGCCGCCTCGTGAATGAATGCTTCAAAGGGGGTCGGAGTGGGGCGGTCGAAAATGATGCGGCGTCGCATCCGATGCTCGACGCGCGTGTTCACTTCGTTTGCCGGCAGGTCCGAGACGCCGCTACGGATGAGACCTCTTGCGTAGTTCTCGGTCTGGAACTGGCCGGGGATGTGAAGCATTTGGATGTCGCGGAGGTATGTGGCCCAAAATTCGAGCTCTGCCACGTCCAGAAATCCAGGGGAGAGTATCCCGCGATATTCGTCCCACCACCCCTTGTGTCGCTCCTCAGCCATCCGTCCGAGTGCGTCTATGAGGTGCCGATCCGTGGCGGCGTAATGCGCTGCGAGCCTGCGAACTCGCTCGTCGCTCACCCCGTAGCGGCCTGACTCGATGTGGCTGATCTGGGCTCGCTCTCCACCCAGGAATGCGGCGGCGGAGGCTCCGTTCATGCCGGCCCGCTCGCGCAGCTTGCGCAACTCGGCGCCCAATCGCTTCTGTCGGGCGGTCGGGTAACTCCTCGGCGGCATGACCCCTCCCTCTCTTCCGCGTAAGAGTGTGCCGTGCTGAAGGTGTCCCGGTCCACCTGGCTTGATGCGACAGGCGTCCCAATGTTGCGCCGTCCCACAGTTGTGCCCTAGCTTCGGAGTGGCGGCACAGTCACCCCCTGTGTTGGGCCGAAGTGCAGCCCTCTGTTGATGATTTGACGATCTTTCAGAAGAGCCAATGCCACGGTCCCCGCTCTTGACCTGCATCAACGTCGCGTTAGGAGAGATGTCGTGACGAGCCGTGACTTACTGCCTGCTGCACTGCTCCCTGGCCGAGGGGTGAGCTATCGGTTCACCGGCCCGAACTCGCCCAACATGGCAGGCCTCGCCCGTCATTGGGTCGTTGACCTGCTCTGTCAGAACAACCGGGTATCGCTCGCTGAGCGTGCCGAGCTCTGCACCTCCGAGCTGGTCACGAACGCCCATCTCCATACCGCCTCGCCGGTGATCACGGTGGAGGCGTCGCTCTCCTCCGACGGTGTCACCGTGTGCGTTCATGATGGCGACCCTGGCTGTGCGCCGCAGCCGCGGGACGCATGGGCGAGCGCGGACCTCTTCGGTACTACGGGGCGTGGGCTCGGGCTCGTCGCCGCGTACGCAGACCAGTGGGCAGCGGTAGCGGACGAGACCTCAAAGACCGTTTGGTTCTTGCTGGTCGACGGTCCGGCCGCGCCATGTGCCACGTAACCCGAAGGGCGGTGAGCCGTCGCCATCGGTGACGCGCAACTATGCGCTGGGGTGCGGGCGTTTCTTGCCGACGATCAGCCTCGAACAAGGGGCTCGGTAATCCTCATTCTTGCTGGTCAGGAGTGCTTTTCGTTTGCCTGTCCGCCCGTCGGGCAGCCCGCTTCACGAAGACGCGAGGGCTAGAGTCCAATCTGTGAGTGAGAACGAGCACGAAGCGAAGATGGCCCACCCACGCATGGCGGCCGGCGCTCTCTTCTTTGATGAAGCCGGTCGAGTCCTCCTCGTCGAGCCATCATACAAGGACTATCGAGACATTCCCGGTGGATACGTCGAACAGGGTGAGTCGCCCCGACAAGCCTGTGTTCGCGAAGTCCAGGAGGAACTGGGCATCAATCCCCACATCGGTCGCCTCCTCGTCATCGACTGGGCGCCGAACCCAGGAGAGGGAGACAAGGTCCTCTACCTCTTCGACGGCGGCCGCCTCGGCGCAACCCACCGCCAACAGATCGCACTGCAAGCGGATGAGCTCCGTGGCTACGACTTCCACCGCGCCGAACAGGTGCCGGAACTCACCATCCCCCGCCTGGCACGCCGAATCACCGCTGGCATCGAGGCCCGAACGAACGGCCTGACCGTCTACCTGGAACACGGACAGTCGCCGGAAGCAGCTCCCTGACCAACTTGTGCCTCGGCGTCGTGCTCTCGATGTCTGCTCGGCCGTTTACGACCTGACACGTTGGTAGAGCCCTCCGAATTCGCACTGCGGGGTCGCACCGCCGATCGGGGCTGTGCGACCCCGGGCGCTCCCAGTGCACGGAGTGCCTATGCCGGATCCCCGTCCGGCCCGGCCCGTCCGACTGCCGGTGAAACCGCGTGCAGTAAGTCGGTCAGATCCTGCACATCGAGACCGCAGTAGGCGGCACGGTGCGCGGCCATGAGCAACAGATGGGCGACGACCTGCTGGTTCTCGTCGTGGCCGAGCCATTCGCCGGTCTTCTCGACCCCCGCGTCGTTGAGTAGGACGCCGCTCCGGGCGGCCTCCGCGGCCACCTCGGCGATGGCATGGAACTGGCTCCGCGCGGCACGGCGCCCGGTGATGCCCGGGTAGCACTCCCAGGTCTGGTCCGAGTAGGTGAATCCGTGCGGCGGGTCGTCGCGGAGCGGTGCGAAGTAATCCGGGTTCTTCTCCGGCCAGTTGGTGTGCAGGAGCGTCACGTCGTAGCTGTGCATGCGGCCGATGGTTCCACCGGGGTCGGACAACGGCCCGTAGCGTCCGGGAGTCGGGACCGCGTAGGAGTCAGCAGGCGGACCAGGCGGACCAGGCGGACCAGGCGGACAGGGCGCACCGAAGCCCCCGCGCCGCAACGCAAAGCACCGGGCCTTGCGGAGCCCGCCGCAACGCGGAGCACCGGGCAACGCAAAGCACCGGGCAACGCAAAGCGCCGGGCTCTCCAGAGCCCGGCGCTATGAGTGGAGCGAGCCCGGCCGATGCCGGCCGCCCGCGCGGTGATTCAGCCCGCCACCCGGGCGAACCCCGCCGGGTGCGCGGCGCGGGCCCGGCGCTCGGCCAGGGCCTTGCGCGTGGCGTAGAGCGTGATGCCCGCGGCGGTCGCGACGGCCACCAGGCCGAGCACCACCGTGGCCGACCAGCCGCCGGCGTGGAAGGCGACGGCGCCCAGCGCGCCGCCCAGGCTGCTGCCCAGGTAGTACGAGGTCTGGTACAGCGCGGAGGCCTGGGCGCGGCCCGTCTTCGCGGCGCGGCTGACCGAGGAGGACGCCACGGCGTGCCCCGCGAAGAAGCCGGCCGTGATCAGGACCAGGCCGAGCACCACCGACACCAGCGAGCTGCCGAGGCTCAGCAGCAGACCGGCCGCGGTGGTGCCCACCGCCGCGTACAGCGCCCCGCGCCGGCCGAGCCGGGCGACGAGCCGTCCGGCGGCGGCCGAGGAGACCGTGCCGACCAGGTAGACCAGGAAGATCGACCCGACGACGCCCTGCGGCAGGCTGAACGGCGCCTCCGTCAGGCGGTAGCCGATCACCGTGTAGACCGCGCCGAAGACGGTCATGAACAGCCCGCCGATGCAGTACAGCCGGCGCAGCAGCGGGTCCGAGAGGTGCTCGCCGAGCGTACGGACCAGCGCCCGCGGGCTCACCGTGGCGGGCGTGAAGTGCCGGGCCTTCGGCAGCAGCATCCGGTAGACGGCGGCGCACACCACGGCCAGCAGGCCGACCGCGGCCAGTCCGGCGCGCCAGCCCCAGGCCTGGGCCACCCAGCCGGTCACGATGCGTCCGGACATGCCGCCGATGGCGTTACCGGCCACGAACAGCCCGATCGCGCTCACCAGGGCCTTCGCCCGGACCTCCTCGGCGAGGTAGGCCATGGCGGACGCCGGGACTCCGGCGAGCGCCACGCCCTGCACGGTGCGCAGCGCGATCAGCGTGCCCAGGTCCGGGGCGAGCGGCACCACCAGGGAGATGACCGCGGCGACGGTGAGCGAGGTGGTCATGACGGCCCGGCGCCCGTATCGCTCGGAGAGTGCGCTGAGCGGGACGACGGCGAGGGCCAGGCCCGCCGTGGCGGCGGAGACGCTCCAGCTCGCGGCGCCCGGCGTCACGCCGAAACCGGCGGAGATGGCGGGCAGCAGGGCCTGGGTGGAGTAGAGGAGGGCGAAGGTCGCGACCCCGGCGGCGAAGAGGGCGAAGCTCATCCGGCGGTAGCCGGCGCCGCCCGGGCGCAGCTTGGTCGCTTCGGGATCGGTGGTACGGGATGACGCGGTGGAGGCGCCCACGTGGAGGGTGGACGCCCCGGTATCAGCGGGAGGCATGCGTCCAACCTAAGGACCCGGGTTTCATGCGTCCAATGCATGAACTCGGCATAATCGTTCCCATGGTGCATGATCGCAGCTCACGACCGCGTACGTCACTGAACAGCAACGAAAAAGACATCCAGGCAACAACCGCGGCGGGCGGCGAAGCGGTCGCCGAACTGGACGCGGATTCCTGGCCCGCGCTGCTCGCGCCGCGGCTCGCCCAGTTCGCGGGCGTCGCCCGGCACGAGCATGTGACCCGGGCCGCACACCAGCTCGCCGTACCGCAGTCGACGCTCAGCCGGGCCATGGTCCGGCTCGAACAGGACCTGGGCGTCGCCCTGTTCGCCCGGCACGGCCGCACCCTCTCGCTCACCCCGGCGGGCCGCGCGTTCCTGGGAACGGTCGAGCGGGCCCTCGCCGAGATCGAGCGGGCCGCCGAGTCGGTGCGCGCGGACGCCGACCCGGGCGGCGGCAAGGTCGCCTTCGGCTTCCTGCACACCCTCGGCTCGGAGACCGTCCCGGGCCTGATCCGCACCTTCCGCGCGGACCACCCGCGGATCCGCTTCCAGCTCGTCCAGAACTACGGCGAGGCGATGATCGAACGGCTGCGCGCCGGTGACCTGGACCTCTGCCTGACCTCACCGGTCCCGGACGCGCCGGACCTGGTCGCCCGCCGGCTGGACGAGCAGAAGCTGCGGCTCGTCGTCCCGGAGGACCACCGGCTCGCCGGCCGCCGCCGGGTCCGGCTCGCGGAGGCGGCGGACGAGTTCTTCGTGACCCTGGAACCGGGCTACGGACTGCGCCGGATCACCGACGCCCTGTGCGCGGAGGCCGGCTTCACCCCGCGGGTCGCCTTCGAGGGGGAGGAGGCGGAGACGCTGCGCGGCCTGGTCGCGGCGGGCCTCGGCGTGGCGCTCCTCCCGCCCCCGGCCGTGCCCCGGCCGGGCGTCGCGGAACTCACCGTCACGGCGCCGCGGGCGGTCCGGGAGATCGGCGTCGCCTGGCTGGACGGCCACCACGACACCCCGCCGGTGACGGCCTTCAAGCGCTTCCTGCTGTCCCGGCGGGGGCAGTTGATCCCGCGCTGAGGCGCGTACGGCGGCGCGTGGTGAGGTCCGCCGACAGCCGCGGACGCCCGCGCGGGGAGGAACTGCCGGTTCACTCACCGGCAGCTCCTCCCCGCGCGGGGTGCTACGGAGACGCGTCAGCCGTTCGGCCAGGACGTCCCGGAGGAGCCGGAGGACCCGGCGGACCCGAAGGAGCCGGCAGACCCGGAGGGCCCGGCGGACCCGAAGGAGCCGGCAGACCCGGAGGAGCCGAAGAGGCCCTCCGCCGGGTCGACGGGCGGCGCGGCGTGGCAGGTGAAGCCGAGCTTGGTCAGGGCCCGGACCACCTCACCGGCGGTGAAGTCGCGGCGGTCCTGCTTGGTGATCACTGCCCCGACCTGCTTGACGGGGTAGGTGCGCCGGCCGATCGTCACGGACGCGCCCGTGACCGGTTCGGGGGCGACGCCCTCCATCGACTGCTCTACTTCGCTCTTGATCAGGTCGAACGGGAAACGTGCGATGACGAAGCGCATGGTGCCTCACAGGCGTCAGAGGGAGGGACGGGCCCGGGAAAGGAGCAGCGTGAGTGGGCGGGAACGCCCCGTGCGTAACCGTGGTCGTCGATCATGGGGGATGCCTCGAGCGGGCGTCCGCCCTTGGCGTGGTCCGCGGCCACCGGTGCCGTGGCAGCGGTGAACGGACCCCGGTTGCAGGCTATGCCCCGTGCCCGGGTCTGCGCCCGGTACCGGGACTCGCCCTGCCGGACGGTGAGCCGGATCCCGGTCACCGGACCGGTGCGCCGGCCGTCCTCGTCGCGGACGAGGAGGCGGCCGGCGTGGGCACCGAGAGGAAGGGGCAGGGCGGTGCCGGCCGTCATGTCGTCGCCGGTTAGCGGTCCCGGCCCGGCCATGGCGTCACGGGTTGTCGGGCACGTCCCGTCCGGCGTCCGGCCACCATGCTCGCGCCGCCGGTTTCCGGGGCCGTGTCGCCGCCCCCGACCTGCCGCGGGACTCGCGTCGAGGCGCGGGAGCCGTGCGTGGAGCGAAGCCATGGATCCTCCTTCGGCGAGGTTCGCCGGGCACGCGTCGTGCCCGGCGTCCTGCACGGCCCTGCCCGGCGTCCTACGCGGCCCTGCCCGACGACGCGCGCCCCCGCCCGCGGGACGGACGGCTCCGTCGGCTCCGCCGTGCCGGCGAGGTCCGGGCGGGGCGCTCCGGGGCGGGCGCGGTGATGGTCACCGGGACGCCGGAGGGGGTCCGGGCGCCGGTGATCCGGCTCAGCTCGGCCTCGCCGGAACGGACCCGGGTGGTCGTCGCGGTGATGCCCGCGTCCCGCATCAACTGGTCCACGGAGCGCCGCTGTTCCGGAAGCACCAGGGTGACGACGCGGCCGGACCCGCCGGCGCGCGCCGTACGGCCGCCCCGGTGCAGGTAGTCCTTGTGGTCCGCGGGCGGGTCGATGTTGACCACCAGGTCGAGGTCGTCGACGTGGATGCCGCGGGCCGCGACGTTGGTGGCCACCAGCACATTGACGTGCCCGTCCTTGAACTGGGCCAGGGTGCGGGTCCGCTGCGGCTGGGACTTCCCGCCGTGCAGGGCGGCGGCGCGGACGCCGCTGCTCAGCAGCTGGCGGACCAGCCGGTCCACGCTGTGCTTGGTGTCCATGAACATGATCACCCGGCCGTCACGGGCGGCGATCTCGTTGGCCGTGGCGAACTTGTCGGTACCGTGCACCTGCAGCAGGTGGTGCTCCATCGTGGTCACCGTCGCGGCCAGCGGGTCGGAGGAGTGCACCACCGGGTCCCGCAGGTAGTTGCGCACCAGCTTGTCGACGTTGCGGTCCAGCGTCGCCGAGAAGAGCAGCCGCTGACCGTCCGGACGCACCTGGTCCAGCAAGTGGGTGACCTGCGGCATGAAGCCCATGTCGGTCATCTGGTCGGCCTCGTCCAGCACCGTGATCGCCACTCGGTCCAGCCGGCAGTCGCCGCGCTCCACCAGGTCCTTCAGGCGCCCGGGGGTGGCCACGACGACCTCGCACCCGCCGCGCAGCGCCCCGGCCTGGCGGCCGATCGACATACCGCCGACGACGGTGGCCAGCCGCAGCCGCAGCGCCTTCGCGTACGGGGTGAGCGCCTCGGTGACCTGCTGCGCGAGCTCCCTGGTCGGGGCCAGGACGAGCGCCAGCGGCTGGCGCGGCTCGGCGCGCTGTCCGGCGGTACGGGCCAGCACGGCCAGCCCGAAGGCGAGGGTCTTGCCCGAGCCGGTGCGGCCGCGTCCCAGGACGTCCCGGCCGGCCAGCGCGTCCGGCAGGGTGGCCGCCTGGATCGGGAAGGGCTCGGTGACGCCCTCGGCGGTCAGCGCGGTGTGCAGTCCGGCCGGGAAGTCCAGGTCGGCGAACGACTCGGCGGGCGGGAGTCCCGGGGTGACGGTGGCCGGCGGCGCGAAGTCCTGGCGCCCTCCACCGGAGCGCCCGGACGGGCGTCCGGAGCCCCGTCCGGACCCGCGCCCGGCGCGGGACCGGTTGCCGGAACCACGTGCGGGCTCGGCCGCCGAGCGGCCGGAACGGTCCTTCGGGCGGAACTTTCGGTTCATGCGGAACCTCCTCGATACGGCACGTATCGAGGAATTCCCGGACAGCGGCGGGCGCGGGAAAACGCAGGAACGAACCGGGTGGAATGCAGAGAATGGATCGGCCGGAAAACGGCCGGTGCCGGGCGGTGAATATTGCGGTGAACATTCATCCCGGGGTGCAGCGGCCTCCGGCGCTCCGGACGGCGGAGGCCGGGCCGTGCGGCCGGGCGGTGCTGTCGGGCGGAGCCGCCGGGAAGCGGGCAGCGCTCATGCGGTGGCATGCCGGCGTGCGAGTCGTGCACAAATGGCTGGGGCCCGCACCTCAGGGTGCGGGCCCCAATACGCGCGGGGCGTCAGAGGGCGGTGATGTTCTCCGCCTGCGGGCCCTTCTGGCCCTGGGTGAGGTCGAAGCTGACCTTCTGGCCCTCAAGCAGCTCACGGAAGCCCTGAGCGGCGATGTTCGAGTAGTGGGCGAAGACGTCGGGGCCGCCGCCGTCCTGCTCGATGAAGCCGAAGCCCTTTTCGGAGTTGAACCACTTCACAGTGCCGGTTGCCATACCAGTCCCTTTCCGGGGGTTGTCTCGGGAACCGCACCGTGCGGCTCCCGTGTCGCCGAGATGATTGCCTCGCCCGGCTCGGGAGCCGGTACACAAAATGAACCCGCCGACGAAAGACCCGACCAGAACACCTGGATTCGATGGGAACCACAACTGCAACTCGGCCCGAGACTAGCACGGTGACCGGTCCGGAGGCGTGGTCCGAAGCGCTGCCCGCCATATGGGGGAGCCGGGCCCGGGAGAGCGCGGCACGGCCCGCCGCCCATCGGGTGCGGCCGGTGCCGGGGAGCGGGACCCGTTCCGTCGCCGGTGACCGGGCTCCGGCGCACCCCGGCTGCCGCCGCACGCCGTCCCTGCCGCCGACGCCGAAGCCGCCGCACGCCGTCCCTGCCGCAGCGATGCCCGAAGCCGCCGCCGCGCACCGTCACCGCCGCAGCGAAGCCCTGAAGCCCGCCGCCAGCGGCATGCGCAGCCCCAGCGGCGGGGGAGCGGCCAGCGCGTCGGCGACCGGGCGGGAGAAGCCGCGGGCGAGGACCGCGCCCAGCACGAAGTCCGTGGCCAGGGCCAGCACTTCGGCGCGGTACTGGGTCAGGCCGTGGCCGTCGGTGTGCACCTCGAACCGGCACACGTCACGGTTGACCTTCTTCGCCCGCTCCGCCAGCCGGTAGGACAGCTCCGGATCGGTCCGTGCGTCGTCGGTGCCGTGCACCAGCAGGACGTGCCGGCCCGCGAGCTGCCGCACCGGCTCGGGGACCGCCGGGCTCTCCTGCGCCTGCTGCGGCAGCCAAGGGGCCAGGGCCAGTACGGAGTTGACGGCCATGTGGTCCGCGGCCCGCAGGGCGGCGCGGGCGCCCATGTCGGTGCCGGCCAGACAGACGGGCACGTCGCCGTACCGCCGCACCGCCTCGTCCACCGCCCAGCGGGCGTCCTCGACCGGGTGGGACGCGGCGCCGTTCCACCCGCGGTAGCGGTACCGCACCACATGGGTGACCAGCCCGTCGGCGCGCCCCGCCCGGGCCAGCCGCCGGGCCAGCGGCCGGGCCGCCGCGGTGGTCACCGGCGACTGCCGCCGGGTGCTCACCGGCTGCCCGCCGGGCAGCAGCAGCACCACCCCGTGGACCGTCGCGTCCGCCCCGGTCGCTCCCGCCGCCCGCCCCAGCCGGGCACCCCGCACCGGCACTGCTTGCTGAGCCATGGCAGAACGATGGCAGACGCGCCGGTGCACACCACCCTGCGCGCGGGTCACCGTTCCGTATCGTTCGGGGTGCTCTACGCGCGTAGGCGTTAGAGTGCGGAAATGACGAGCGAGACCACCAACACCCCGAGCCCGGACCAGATCCGCAGGGCCCCCAAGGTGCTGCTGCACGATCACCTCGACGGTGGTCTGCGTCCCGGCACGATCATCGAGCTGGCCCGCGAGACGGGCTACGACGGGCTGCCCGAGACCGAGCCCGACAAGCTCGGCGTCTGGTTCCGGGAAGCCGCGGACTCCGGCTCCCTGGAGCGCTATCTGGAGACCTTCGCGCACACCTGCGCCGTCATGCAGACGCGCGAGGCGCTGGTCCGGGTGGCCGCCGAGTGCGCCGAGGACCTCGCCGCGGACGGCGTCGTGTACGCCGAGATCCGTTACGCGCCCGAGCAGCACCTCGAGGGCGGGCTCAGCCTCGAAGAGGTCGTAGAGGCCGTGAACGAGGGCTTCCGCGCGGGCGAGCGCCGGGCACGCGAGGACGGCAACCGCATCCGGGTGGGCGCCCTGCTCACCGCGATGCGCCACGCCGCCCGCGCCCTGGAGATCGCCGAGCTCGCCAACGCCTACCGTGACCAGGGTGTCGTCGGCTTCGACATCGCGGGCGCCGAGGCCGGCTACCCGCCCACCCGGCACCTCGACGCCTTCGAGTACCTGAAGCGCGAGAACAACCACTTCACCATCCACGCGGGTGAGGCGTTCGGTCTGCCGTCCATCTGGCAGGCGCTCCAGTGGTGCGGCGCCGACCGGCTCGGCCACGGCGTCCGGATCATCGACGACATCGAGGTCACCGAGGGCGGCACGGTCAAGCTCGGCCGCCTGGCCTCGTACGTCCGGGACAAGCGCATCCCGCTGGAGCTGTGCCCGACCTCCAACCTCCAGACGGGCGCCGCCTCCTCGTACGCCGAGCACCCGATCGGGCTGCTCCGCCGGCTCCACTTCCGGGCCACCGTCAACACGGACAACCGGCTGATGAGCGGCACCAGCATGAGCATCGAGTTCGAGCGGCTGGTGGAGACCTTCCAGTACACCCTCGACGACATGCAGTGGTTCACCGTCAATGCGATGAAGTCGGCGTTCATTCCTTTCGATGAACGGCTCGCCATGATCAATGACGTGATCAAGCCCGGGTACGCGGAGCTGAAGTCCGAGTGGCTGTTCCGGCAGACCGCCATCGAACCGGCTGCCACCAGCACCTCCGGCTCCGACCGGTAGGGCGGAGCGGAAGCGAGGGGACCGGCCGGGACACGCGACCCGGCCGGTCCCCTCGCATGTTTGCGGGTGCCCTGCGGAGTGGCTACGTTGCGGAGTCCCGCGGTCACGGCTCGCGTTCTTCGGTCTGCCCGAGTCCCGGTGCCGCTCACGACTCCCCACCACGAGGACGTAATTCCATGAAGCAGGGAACCGCCAAGACCCTCGGTGCCGCCGTGCTCGGTGCCGCTTTCGCCGTCGCCGCCGCCGGGACCGCCGCCGCCGGTGTGCAGACCCAGCTGCCCGTGGAGACCGCGGCCCAGGGCGTGCCGGGCGGCCAGGAGGCCGTCCGCGCCGGTGAGAGCGCCGTCGACCAGAACATGAACAGCACCCTGTCGCAGCTCCCGCTCGACGGCATCGTCCGGAAGCAGCAGAACACCCGGGACGTCCAGGGCGTCCAGGGCAAGAAGAAGGCGGGCCAGGGGGCGAAGACCGGTCTGATCGGCGGGCTGCCCGTCGGCAACCTCAACTCCACCGGTTCCGGCCTGCCGATCGGCTGACCGCGGTTCCCGGGGCACCCGCCCCGGCACGACGGCGCCCCGCCCGTACAGCGCGTAGTACAGCGCGTACGGGCGGGGCGCCGTCGTCGTCACTCGCCGGTCGTCGTCACCGGCCGGTCGGCGTCCCTCCGCCTGCCGCCGTCCCCCGGCGGTCGGCCCGGCGCCCCGCTCACAGCGCGCTGCCGACCTCGGTCAGCCGTCGTGCCGTTTCCGCCGGCGCCGCCTCCTCGCGGGGCCGGGGCACGGCCGGCGTGGCACTGTTCCGCCGTCGCGCCCACGCCCGCAGCGGTGGGACCAGCAGCAGGTGGGTGATCGCGACACCCGCGGTGTTGAGCAGCAGTGAGTCCACATCGAGGGTGCGCCCGGGGACGTCGGTCTGCAGCAGCTCGATGCCCAGCGACATCATCGCGCCGGTGAACACCGTGTGCGCCAGGGAGCCCACCAGCGAACCGTCCAGCCGCCCGGTGACCACCGGCAGCAGCACGCCCAGCGGTGCCAGCAACAGCAGCCACGGGCCGAGGAAGTGGACCGCGTCCCAGGGCCCCTGGGCCAGTTGGGCCCGGATGGTGGCCAGGGGCCGCAGATTGGTCGCGGCCACCCACGGCACGGTCAGCGGACGCAGGGTGAACCAGCCGACCATCGAGAGATGCACGGCCAGGAGGACGAATCCTGTCGCGCGGAAGGGGGGAAGAGGGCGCTCGCCGGAGCCATGACGCTGCACGCCCAGGAGGACGCGGCTTCCTGGGAAACCGGTTCCGGCGCGTCCGGCTGTCTTCCAGCTGTTACTCGCCGGTTACCGGCCGGTTGAACTCCGGCGTGCCGCCCGCCACCGGCCTCAGGCGCGGGCCCCGGCCACTGAACCGGCATCGCGCCCGCGCCCGGCTCCGGCATCGCCTCCGGGCCCCGGACGCCCGGCCGGGGCACCGGCATCGACCCCAGGTCCTCACCGGCCCGCCCGGGTTCCGCACCCGCCGGCGGTCACTCCACCGGCGTGCCGTCGGTGGGCGCGGCCTCCGGCCTGGTTCGCAGGCCCTCGGTGCACGCGTAGCGCTCCAGGGAGTCGTCCGACGGGCCGCCGAGCACCACCGAGGGCTCCTTCTCGGCCACCACACCGCCGCTCCGCAGCGTTTCGGCGAACGTGCACACCAACTGGGCCAGCGCGTACGGCGGCAGTTCGTCGGGGAGCCGGCTCAGCCGCAGGGCGTCCTTCGGGTCGTCCTTGCGCGGGCCGGTGACCTCCAGGGCGCCCGGGACCTCCGTGGAGAACCCGGCCTCCTCCTCGGCCGCGTCGGGCTGGGCCTGGAGCTCGTCGACGAGGGCGCGGGCGACCCGCAGCCGGTCCGCCACCAGCCGGCCCTCGGGGAGCTGCACCGTCCGGTCCACCGGCATGATCTGCATGCTGCAGACCAGATAGGCCTTGACCGGCACGGACGACGGGGAGTCCGCGGGTTCGGTCCGGTCGCCGCCGGCCACCTGGCAGGAGGCCCGCGAGGGGGCCGCCCCGGCGTCCACCGGCACGGACGTCCCGCGGATGCCGCAGCCCGCCGTGCCCAGCAGCAGCGCGGCCACGGCCACGCTCCCCGCCCGGCGGATCCGCCGCGAACGGCGGACCCGACCCGCTCGGCGGACCTGCCCCTCCCCGTGGCCCGGCAGCCCGAACGGCCCCGGTGCGCCCCCGGATTCCGTCCCTCCGGGCGCAGAGGTGCGCAGGCCGGACAGACGGAGAAGGCGGCCGAGTCCGGTCCGCGGGTGCTGGCGCATCATTGGTCGTCCTGTTCGTCCTCGTCCGGCCCCAGCCGGGAGGTGTCCATGGGCAGCCGCAGGGTGAACACCGCACCGCCGTCGGCCGAGTTGGCCGCGGAGATCTCACCGCCGTGGACATGGGCGTTCTCCAGCGCGATGGACAGCCCCAGTCCACTGCCCTCGGAACGCGGCCGGGAGGCGCTCGCCTTGTAGAAGCGGTCGAAGACATGCGGCAGGACGTCCTCCGGGATGCCCGGCCCGTGGTCCCTGACCTCGACGACCAGCTCCGCCTCCGGCGTACCGGCGGCGACCGTGCGCACCGAGACCCGCACCGGCGAACCGCCGTGCTTCAGCGCGTTCCCGATCAGGTTCGCCAGGATCACGTCGAGCCGCCGCGGATCGAGCCGGGCCACGAGGCCGCGCTCGGCGTCCAGCTCCACCGCGTCCAGCCAGGCGCGGGCGTCGATGCACGCGGTGACCATGTCCGCCACGTCCACGTCGTCCAGGACCAGCCGCGCCGTGCCCGCGTCGAACCGGGTGACCTCCATGAGGTTCTCCACCAGGTCGCTCAGCCGACGGGTCTCGGTCACCACCATGCGGACGGCCGGTTCGATCATCGGGTCGAGGCTGTCCGCCTCGTCCTCCAGCACCTCCGTCATCGCCGTGATCGCGGTGAGCGGGGTGCGCAGCTCGTGCGACATGTCGGCGACGAACCGGCGGCTGGACGCCTCCCGGGCGCTCAGCTCCGCGACCCGGGCCTCCAGGGACTCGGCGGTCCGGTTGAACGTCCGGGACAGATCGGCGAGTTCGTCGGTGCCGGACACCCGCAGCCGGGTGTCGAGCTTGCCCTCCCCCAACTGCTGCGCCGCCTTGCCGAGCCGCTGCACGGGCCGCAGCACCGTCGTCGCGGCGGCCTGCGCCAGCAGCGCCGAGCCGACCAGCGCCAGCGCCGTGGCGATCCCCAGCGACCAGGCCAGGGAGTTCAGGTCGTCGCGCTCCGAGGCGAGCGACTTCAGCATGTAGCCGGTCGGGCCGTCACCGATCACCTTGGCGCCACCGACCAGGAACGGGTCCCCGCCGATCGTCCGCCGCTGCCAGTACAGGTGGTACGGCAGCCCGTCCCCCTCGTCCGCCGGACGCTCCTTGTTGACCGCCTTGCGCAGCGCGGCGGGCACCGCGTCCAGGGTGAATATGCCGGAGTCCGAGGGCGCGGCGCAGTCGCTGCCGTCCCGCTCCTTGTCGATCAGCACCACCTCGTAGTGCTGGGTGGTGCTCGCCATCCGGTTCGCGGCGTCCTGGAGCTGGTCGCACGGCGGGCGCAGCGGGAGCGAACCCGCGTTGTCCTCCAGCGACTTGCGGAAGTCGTTGAGCGCGGCGTTCTGGGTACGGGTGAGCACCGCGTCCCGGTTGAGCCAGTACGCGATACCGGACGCGGACACCGCGGCGGTCAGCGCGACCAGGGCGAACACGACGACCAGCCGCAACCGCAGACTGGTCAGGCGCAGCTTGCCCGCCGCCCAGCCGCGCACCCGGCCGGGCGGCTGAGGACGGTCCGTCATTGGGGACTGTCCAGCCGGTAGCCGACACCCCGGACGGTACGGATCAGCGTCGGCGAGGACGGCACGTCCTCCACCTTCGCCCGCAGCCGCTGCACACAGGCGTCCACCAGCCGGGAGTCACCGAGGTAGTCGTGCTCCCACACCAGCCGCAGCAGCTGCTGCCGGGACAGCGCCTGCCCCGGCCGCCGGCTCAGCTCCAGCAGCAGCCGCAGCTCGGTCGGGGTCAGCTGGAGGTCCTCCCCGTCCTTGGTCACGGTCATCGCGGACCGGTCGATCACCAGGGAGCCGAAGGTTGCCGCGTCGTTGGACTCCCGCTCGCCGCGCCGCAGCACGGCACGGATCCGGGCGTCGAGCACCCGCGGCTGCACCGGTTTGAGCACGTAGTCGTCGGCGCCCGACTCCAGGCCCACCACGACGTCGATGTCGTCGCTGCGCGCGGTCAGCAGAATGATCGGCAGCTGGTCGGTGCGCCGGATCCGCCGGCACACCTCGAAACCGTCGATCCCCGGCAGCATCACGTCCAGCACGATCAGGTCCGGGCGCTGCTCACGCAGCAGTTTCAGGCCGTCCTCACCCGTGGCCGCGGCCACCACGCGGTGGCCCTGGCGGGACAGGGACAGCTCGAGAGCCGTGCGGATGGCGTCGTCGTCCTCGATCAGCAACAGGAAAGGCACGTCGGTCATTCTGGCCCAAGGAGCACCGGTAGTTCGACCTCGCCGGTCCCCGCCGGGCCGGATCCGCCCTCCCCGCGCCGGTCCGGGGCCTGTGACAGGCCTGTGACAGTCGACGGACAGCCCGATGAAACTGGCCCGGCAGTCTGTTGTGCACCGGGCAGGACAACGGCCCGGGGACAACCGGCCGACTCAAGGCTTCACCGACGGGGGGCGCGAGATGAACACACTGCACACCGGGACCACCAGCGCAGTGATTCGCACGGCCACGCCCGTCGGCCACCACCACACGTCCAGGGACGCGCTCCGCGTCGGCCACCTTCCGGCCGCCCGGAGCCCCGAGAAGTCCGGTGCCGTGAGCGGGCGGGGGTGCGCTCGCGGCGCCGGACGCGGCAGGCCGCCGTACCGTGTGGCGATCGACGCGTTCACGGTCGCCGGCGGCGCCGCCGCGAAGCCGTCGTACAGGGAGGAAACGGGGAAGCGGAGCGACCGGGCGGAGTCGGTGAAGGCCGAAGCGGCGTTCACCGCCTACGTCCAGGAGCGCCGCGCCTCCCTGTACGCGACGGCGTACCACCTGACCGGGGACCGTTTCGAGGCCGAGGACCTGCTGCAGAGCGCGCTGTTCTCGACCTACCGGGCCTGGGACCGGATCAGTGACAAGGCCGCGGTCGGCGGCTACCTGCGCCGCACGATGACGAACCTGCACATCAGTGCCTGGCGCCGGCGCAAGCTCAACGAGTACCCGACCGAGGAACTGCCGGAGACCGCGGGCGACCAGGACGCGATGCGCGGCACCGAGCTGCGGGCCGTCCTGTGGCAGGCGCTGGCCCGGCTGCCCGAGCTCCAGCGGACGATGCTCGTGCTCCGTTACTACGAGGGCCGCACCGACCCGGAGATCGCGGACATCCTGGACATCAGCGTCGGCACGGTCAAGAGCAGCATCTGGCGCTCCCTGCGCCGGCTGCGCGAGGACGAGGCCCTGAGCTTCGGCCGTGACGCGGAGGAGTCCTTCGGCGAACTGGTCGCCTGAAGGCAGGGGGGAAACGGGGGCTGCCGCCCCGGGGGGGAGCGGCAGAGGCCCGTCCATCGGGGGACGGACGGGCCGTACGGGGGAAACACGGGGGGATCACGGGGGAAGACGGGGGCCGCCGCTTGGGGGAGCGGCGGTGCGACAAGGCGGGACCGAGTGGCCGGGGGGTCTGCTCGGTCCCGTTCCGTTTTCCGGGGCCGTTCCGCCTGGCCTGCTCTGTGTTCCCGGGCTGTTCCGGCAGTGCCGTTCCGCGTTACCGGCCAGTTCGTCAGTACCGTTCCGTGTTCCTGGGCCGTCCTGGTGGTCCCGTTCCGTGCATCCTGGCTGTGCCGCCGGCCCCGTTCCGCATACCCGAGCCGTTTCGCCGGGCTGTTCCGCCGACCCGGGCTGTTCCGCCGGGCGAGGCTGCCAGGGCGCCGTTCCTGGTCGGGCCCGGTGTCGGGCGCGGGCGTCAGACGCGGCTGTCAGGCGCTGACCGTACGGGCGGGGCCGCGGCCGGAGCGGGCCGGAGCGCGGCGTTCCGCGGCCGAGGCGATTCGTGCGAACGCCTCCTCCTTGCCGCAGGGGTGCGCGCCGAGCGCCGTCTGCCGGGCGACGATCTCCCGCTCCGCGCGCATCAGCCGCCAGCCCCGCCGGACCAGCACCGCGGCCGACTTGCGGCCCTCCCGCAGATCCCGCACCAGCCGCCGCCGGAAGGTGGTGAACGGCCGGCCGCGCAGGCACAGCGCGTCCGCCAGGACGCCCAGCTCCCGGCACCGCTCGGCGATGTCGGCGGCGAAGACGCCCTCCGCGATGAACACCGGTGCCCCGCCGATGTCGAGCCGGGCCGTACCGGTCCGGGAGCTGGTCGCGATGTCGTAGACCGGGACGTCGGTCACGGCGTCGCGGCTCAGCGCCGTGATGGCGGCCACCGCGGCGTCGGCGTCCCAGGACCGCGGCGAGTCCCAGTCGATGGCGCCGTCCGGCAGCAGCGGCATCGGGGCGCGCGGGCCGCCGGGGGACGCCTCCTCGTGGGCCTCCCGGTAGAAGTCGTCGAGTTGCAGCACGGGGAAGCCCGTGCGGGACGCGAGGGAGGACTTGCCGGAGCCCGACGGCCCCGTCAGCAGCACGACGCGGGCGGAACGATGAGGGGAGGTCACGGGTCACCATTGTCGCGCATCGGGGCGCGACTCCGGAACCCGTGGGTGCGGAGCGGTCCCGGGCGGGGCGTGGGCGGGCTGCGAGGGGTGTCTGGGGGTGCATCGCGCGTTCGGGGGGCCGGGGACCGGCGAGAGTTGGCCCACTCGGCGCCCGGGGCATGGTGAGGAGCGGGGCGATGCGCGGAGGCTCGTGTGCATTGCGTTCCGAGCGACCATCACACAGACACCGGAGGACGCATCTCATGGCGGACACAGAGCAGGAGCAGGCGAAGGGCACGGCGGGCTTCCTGCTGGAGATGGGGATGCTGAAGCGCGCCAAGCGGTCCGGGTGGTGGATCGCCGGGGTCAAGGACCCCGAGACCATCGCCGAGCACAGCTTCAGGGTCGCCCTCATCGGATCCGTGCTCGCCATGATGGAGGGGGCCGACCCGGCGAAGACGGCGCTCCTCGGGCTCTGGCACGACACGCAGGAGACCCGGGTCAGCGACATCCCGCACATCGGCCGTCGCTACCTGGAGGCGGCCGGCAACGAGAAGGTCACCGCGGACCAGGTGTCAGCCGCACACCCGGCGGTGAAGGCCGGGGCGCAGCGCATCGTGGAGGAGTACGAGAACGGCGACTCTCTCGAAGTGATCTGCGCGCACGACGCCGACAAGCTCGAATGCCTGATCCAGGCCGTCGAGTATCGCGAGCAGGGGTGTTCCAACGTCCAGCCGTGGATCGACAGCAGCCTCTCGAAGCTGAAGACGCCCTCGGCCCAGGCGCTTGCCGAGGCCGCGCTGACGATGACCTCGATCGAGTGGCAGAAGACCTACCTGCCCTGAGCCGTCCAGGGAGCCCACTGCCCACCCAGCCCCGTCCGTGCCGATGCCCTCAACTCGGCGGGCACGCCCCGGGATGCCGGCGAGCCCCCGCCGGCCGGGGCCGGTGGGGGCTCGTGCGGGTGGAGCGGCGGTCAGATGCCGATGGGGTGCCAGACCGTCTTGGTCTCCAGGAAGGCCAGCAGTCGGTCCGTGCCCGGGTCGGCGGTCCAGTCCGTGGCGGACGGGCGCAGCACCCGCTTGAGGTTGTCGGCCGCGGCCGTCTCCAGGTCCTTCGCCAGAGCGGCGTCGGCGCCCGCGAGGTCGATCGCGTTGACGTCCTGGTGCGCCGCGAGCGGCGCCGCGATCTCCGCGGTCCGCCCGGACAGCACGTTGACCACACCGCCCGGCAGGTCGGAGGTGGCCAGCACCTCGCCCAGGGACAGCGCGGGCAGCGGGGCCCGCTCGGACGTCGCCACCACCACGGTGTTGCCGGTGACGACCGCCGGGGCGATCACCGACACCAGGCCGAGGAACGAGGACTCCTGCGGGGCCAGGACGGCCACCACACCGGTCGGCTCCGGGGTGGAGAGGTTGAAGAACGGGCCCGCCACCGGGTTCGCCGAACCGGCGATCTGGGCGACCTTGTCGGACCAGCCCGCGTACCAGACCCAGCGGTCGATCGCGGCGTCCACCTGCGCGGCGGCCTCTGCGGCGCTCAGGCCCTCCGCGTCGGCGACCTCGGCGGCGAACTGGCCGCGCCGGCCCTCCAGCATCTCCGCGATCCGGTAGAGGATCTGGCCGCGGTTGTACGCGGTCGCGCCCGACCAGCCGCCGAACGCCTTGCGGGCGGCCACCACCGCGTCCCGGGCGTCCTTGCGGGAGGAGAGCGGGGCGTTCGCCAGCCAGGCGCCCTCGCCCGCCGTGTCACCGGCCGATGTTGCTGCGGTCACCTCGTACACCCGCCCGCTCTCGGAACGGGGGAACTTGCCCCCGACGAACAGCTTGTAGGTCTTCAGGACACCCAGGCGATCAGACATTGAGGTAGGCCTCCAGACCGTGGCGGCCGCCCTCGCGGCCGTAGCCCGACTCCTTGTAGCCGCCGAAGGGGGAGGCCGGGTCGAACTTGTTGAACGTGTTGGCCCAGACGATCCCGGCCCGGAGCTGGTCGGCCATCCACAGGATGCGCGAGCCCTTCTCCGTCCAGATGCCCGCCGACAGCCCGTACGGCGTGTTGTTGGCCTTCTCCACGGCCTCCGCCGGGGTGCGGAAGGTCAGCACCGACAGCACCGGGCCGAAGATCTCCTCGCGGGCGATGCGGTGCGCCTGGGTCACGCCGGTGAAGAGGGTCGGCGCGAACCAGTAGCCGGAGGACGGCAGTTCGCAGGCCGGGGCCCAGCGCTCGGCGCCCTCGGCCTCGCCCGCGTCGGCGAGGCTGCGGATGCGGGCCAGCTGCTCGGCGGAGTTGATCGCGCCGATGTCGGTGTTCTTGTCCAGCGGGTCGCCGACCCGGAGGGTGCTCATCCGGCGCTTGAGGGCGTCCAGCAGCTCGTCGGCGACCGACTCCTGGACCAGGAGGCGGGAGCCCGCGCAGCAGACGTGGCCCTGGTTGAAGAAGATGCCGTTGACGATGCCCTCGACGGCCTGGTCGATCGGGGCGTCGTCGAAGACGATGTTCGCCGCCTTGCCGCCCAGTTCGAGGGTGACCTTCTTGCGGGTGCCCGCCACGGTGCGGGCGATGGCCTTGCCGACCTCGGTGGAGCCGGTGAAGGCGACCTTGTCGATGCCGTCGTGGGCGACGAGCTCGGCGCCGGTGGCGCCGTCACCGGTGACGATGTTGACGACACCCTTGGGCAGCCCGGCCTGGCGGCAGATGTCCGCGAAGAACAGGGCCGACAGCGGGGTGGTCTCGGCCGGCTTGAGGACGACGGTGTTGCCCGCCGCCAGCGCCGGGGCGATCTTCCACGCCAGCATGAGCAGCGGGAAGTTCCACGGGATGACCTGCCCGGCCACGCCCAGCGGCTTGGGGTCGGCGCCGTAGCCGGCGTACGAGAGCTTGTCCGCCCAGCCCGCGAAGTAGAAGAAGTGCGCGGCGACCAGCGGCAGATCGGCGTCCCGCGACTCGCGGATCGGCTTGCCGTTGTCGAGCGACTCCAGCACCGCCAGCTCGCGCGAGCGCTCCTGGACGATGCGGGCGATGCGGAAGAGGTACTTGGCGCGCTCGGCGCCCGGCAGGGCGGACCAGGACGCGAACGCCGTGCGGGCGGCCCGGACGGCGCGGTCGACGTCCTCACCGCTCGCCTGGGCGACCTCGGAGAGCACCTCCTCGGAGGACGGGGAGACGGTCTTGAAGACCTTGCCGTCCGAGGCCTCGGTGAACTCACCGTCGATGAACAGCCCGTACGAGGGGGCGATGTCCACGACCGCCCGGGACTCGGGGGCGGGTGCGTAGTCGAATGCTGAACTCATGTCGGATCAGTCCACCGTCACGTAGTCGGGACCGGAGTAACGCCCGGTGCTCAGCTTCTGGCGCTGCATCAGCAGGTCGTTGAGGAGGCTGGAGGCGCCGAAGCGGAACCAGTCCGCCGTCAGCCACTCCTCGCCCAGCGTCTCGTTGACCATGACCAGGTACTTGATCGCGTCCTTGGTCGTGCGGATGCCGCCGGCGGGCTTCACTCCCACTTGTACACCCACGGCGTCGCGGAAGTCGCGGACGGCCTCCAGCATGAGGAGGGTGACCGGGGGAGTGGCGTTCACCGCGACCTTGCCGGTGGAGGTCTTGATGAAGTCCGCGCCGGCGAGCATCGCCAGCCAGGAGGCGCGCCGCACGTTGTCGTATGTCTGGAGCTCGCCGGTCTCGAAGATCACCTTGAGGTGGGCGGCGGTGCCGTCCGGCCGCGCGCAGGCCGCCTTGACCTGCTGGATCTCCTGGAAGACGTCCAGGTACCGGCCGGAGAGGAAGGCACCCCGGTCGATCACCATGTCGATCTCGTCGGCCCCGGCGGCGACCGCGTCCCGGGTGTCGGCGAGCTTGACCGGCAGCGCGGCGCGGCCCGCCGGGAACGCCGTGGCCACGGAGGCGACATGGATGCCGGACCCGGCCAGCGCGTCCTTGGCGGTGGCCACCATGTCGGGGTAGACGCAGATCGCGGCGACCTTCGGGGCGGAGCGGTCCGTCGGGTCGGGGTGGACGCCCTTCGCGCAGAGCGCCCGGACCTTGCCCGGGGTGTCCGCGCCTTCCAGCGTCGTCAGGTCGATCATCGAGATCGCCAGGTCGATGGCGTACGCCTTCGCCGTGGTCTTGATCGAGCGGGTGCCGAGCGTCGCGGCGCGGGCCTGCAGACCGACCGCGTCGACACCCGGGAGGCCGTGCAGGAAGCGGCGCAGTGCGGCATCCGAGGCGGTCACGTCCGCCATCGACGCCAGGCGCTCCGCGGCTTCACTGCCGTATGCGGGAACAGTGGTGGGCATGGTCACCACCCGAGCATATCTACGCGCGTAGCAACTGTCACCCCCCGAGCTCTCCTTCCGCCGGGACGGGCTCCCCCGGACGGCCCCGCGGACCCTGGTGGATGTGTGTGCCGCCGGGGCCCGGGAACGGGCCCGGAGCGCGGGTGGAGGCGCCGCGAACACCGGTATTCGATGCCGGAACGCAATGTCCGGCATCCGGACGATCGGGCAGAATCGGGCCCATGACGAGCCCCGACAACTCCTCCGCACCCCGGCCCGCGTCGCAGCAGGGATTCGCCGACCGCGTCTACCGTTCGCCGTCCGCGCTGGTCGGTGGCGTGCTGCTGCTCGTGCTCGCCCTGTGGTTCGGCGGGGACGCGGTGATCCGCGGGGAGGGGCGCACCCCCTGGCTGGCCCTGGCCGGGCTGCTGCTCGTCGTTCCGCTGGTGGTGGCGTTCACCCTGCGCCCGGCGGTGTTCGCCGGTGCCGACCGGCTCCGGGTGCGCAATCCCTTCCGGACCGTCACGCTGCCCTGGGCGTCGGTCGAGGGGGTGCGGGCCGGCTACTCCAGCGAGGTCCTCGCGGGCGGCCGCACCTACCAGCTGTGGGCGATCCCCGTGTCGCTGCGGGCCCGCAAGACGGCGGCGCGCCGGGCCGCCCGCGCCGCCTCCGAGGACCCGTACGGCCGGACCTCCGGCACGGCCGACGTCTCCGACACCGCGGCCCGCCGCGCCCCGTCCGACCAGGCGGTGGACGACCTGCGGGAGTTGGCGGAGCGCAACGCGGCCAACGAGTCGGCGCAGGGCGGGCCCCAGGTGCGCTGGGCCCTCGAGGTCATCGTCCCGAGCCTCGTCGGGGCGGTCCTGACGGCGGCTCTGTTCGTCATCGGCTGAGGCCCCGCGCCGTCCGCCGCTGACGCCCGCGTCGTCACCTACTGACGATCGTGCCGGTCCGTTCGTCGCTCCCCGGTGCCGGGCCGTCATCCACTGACGCTCGCCCCGGTCCGTTCGTCGCTCATCGGTGCCGGGCCGTCGTCCACTGACGCTCCCGCCGGTCCGTTCCCCGCTCCACGGTGCCGGGCCGTCATCCGCCGACGCTCGCCCCGGGCCGTCATCCGCCGACGGGCATCGAACCGTTGTCGCGGGAGGGAGCGGAACGGAGCGGAGGGGAAACGCGGAGGGCCCCCGGGTGATCCCACCCGAGGGCCTCGCGCGGGCCCGGCGGCCCGTACGTCGATGCGCGGTGCGCGCGGGGGTCAGATGCCCGCTGCCGCCGCCAGATCCGCCTTCAGTGCGTCCAGCACCGCCGACGCCGTCGCCCGGCCCCGGTCGAGCTCCGCGGCGGAGGCGACCGGCACCACGACCTCCAGGTAGCACTTGAGCTTGGGCTCGGTGCCGCTCGGGCGGACCACCACCCGCGCCGCGTCCATACCGCGCCCGGCGTCCCCGGCGAGCCGGTAGCGCAGGCCGTCGGTCGGCGGCAGCCGGTCGGTGCCCCGGGTCAGGTCCTCGGCGGAGTCCACCGTGAGCCCGGCGAGCGCGGCCGGCGGCTGTTCGCGCAGCCGGGTCATCGCCGCGGCGATCAGCGACAGGTCCTCGACCCGCACCGACAGCTGGTCGGTGGCGTGCAGCCCGTACTCGACGGCGATGTCGCCCAGCAGTCCGGTGAGCGTCCGCCCCTGCTGCTTGAGCCCGGCCGCCAGCTCGGCGACGAGCAGGGCGGCGGTGATGCCGTCCTTGTCCCGGACGCCGGCCGGGTCGACGCAGTAGCCGAGCGCCTCCTCGTAGGCGTAGCGCAGGCCGTCGGCCCGGGCCAGCCACTTGAAGCCGGTGAGCGTCTCGTCGTAGGAGACCTCGGAGCCGGCCCGGTCGGCGATCCGGCCCAGCAGCGAGGACGACACGATCGTGGTCGCGAAGGTGCCCCGGGCGCCGGTGTCGGCGAGGTGCCGGGCCAGCAGGGCGCCGACCTCGTCGCCGCGCAGCATCCGCCAGCCGGCCTCGGCCGCCGGGTCGGGGACGGCGACGGCGCAGCGGTCGGCGTCCGGGTCGTTGGCGATGACGATGTCCGGCCCTGCGGCGCGGGCGGTGGCGAAGGCGAGGTCCATCGCCCCCGGCTCCTCCGGGTTGGGGAACGCGACCGTCGGGAACGCCGGGTCCGGCTCGGCCTGTTCGGCGACGACGGTCGGGGCCGGGAAGCCGGCCCGGGCGAACGCGGCGGCGAAGGTGGACCGGCCGACCCCGTGCAGCGGCGTGTAGACGACCCGCACGTCCCGCGGGCCGCCGGGGGAGAGGACGGCGTCGGTCCGGGCGAGGTAGGCCTGGACGATCTCGTCGCCGAGGGTCTCCCAGCCGGAGTCCGGGCGGGGGATCGCGTCCAGGCCGCCCAGGGCGGCGATCTCCGCGGCGATCTCCGCGTCGGCGGGCGGCACGATCTGCGAGCCGTCGCCGAGGTAGACCTTGTAGCCGTTGTCCCGCGGCGGGTTGTGGCTGGCGGTGACCGTGACGCCGGCGACCGCGCCGAGGTGCCGGATGGCGAAGGCGAGGACGGGCGTGGGCAGCGGCTCCGGCAGCAGCACGGCGCGCAGCCCGGCACCGGTCATCACGGCGGCGGTGTCGCGGGCGAAGTCGATGCTCTTGTAGCGGGCGTCGTAACCGATGACGACCGGTCCGCCGGTCTGCCCCTGCTTCTTCAGGTGGGCCGCCAGGCCGGCCGCGGCCCGGATGACGACCGCGCGGTTCATCCGCATCGGGCCGGCGCCGAGCTCGCCGCGCAGTCCGGCGGTGCCGAACTGGAGCATGCCGGCGAAGCGTTCGGTGATCTCCGCGAGCTCCGGGCTCTCGGCGCCGTTCTCGACGTCCGCCGGGTCCACGGCGTCGAGCAGCGCGCTCAGCTCCGCGCGGGTCTCCGGGTCGGGGTCCTCGGCCAGCCAGGTACGGGCCTGGCGGAGGAGTTCCGCTGTGTCGCGTGCCACGTGATGCTCCTGTGTCCGGTAGGGGGCCCGGTCACCGCGGCGCCGCTGCGCAGGAGGCGGCGGCACCGGTGGGTCGCGGGCACGGAAGGGATACCCGGCGCGGCGGCGGTCTCACCGGGCCGCCTGTGTGCCGGGGTGGCCCGGGCGGCCCGGGCTCCGGAGGGCTGAGGGGTCCTGGTCCGCCGGGCCGTCCGGGGCGCGCCGGCGGGCCGCTGTGGGGCGGGCCCGCCGGGTGATCGCCTCGTCGTGCCCGGTCAGGGGTACCCGGCCGGGGCCGGGATCTCTCAGATCCGGCCGAGGACCTGGGCCAGCAGGCTGCCCATGCGCGCCGCCGAGTCGCGGCCCGCCTGCAGCACCTCTTCGTGGTTGAGCGGCTCGCCGGTCATGCCCGCGGCGAGGTTGGTGACCAGGGAGATGCCCAGGACCTCGGCGCCGGCCTCGCGGGCGGCGATGGCCTCCAGGACGGTGGACATGCCCACCAGGTCGCCGCCGATCACCCGGATCATGTTGATCTCGGCCGGGGTCTCGTAGTGCGGGCCGGGGAGCTGGACGTACACGCCCTCTTCGAGGGTGTCGTCGATCTCCTTGCACAGCGCGCGCAGCCGCGGCGAGTACAGGTCGGTGAGGTCGACGAAGTTGGCGCCGGCGATCGGGGAGGTGGCGGTGAGGTTGATGTGGTCGCTGATGAGGACCGGCTGGCCGGGGCGCATGCCGGGGCGCAGGCCGCCGCAGCCGTTGGTCAGCACGACGGTCTTGCAGCCGGCGGCGACGGCGGTGCGCACGCCGTGCGCGACGGCGGCGACACCGCGGCCCTCGTAGTAGTGGGTGCGGCCGAGGAAGACCAGCGCGCGCTTGTCGCCGATGGCGTACGAGCGGACGGTGCCGGCGTGCCCCGCGACGGCCGGCGGCGGGAAGCCGGGCAGCTCGGTGACCGGGAACTCGAACTCGGGCGCTCCGAGGGCGTCGGCGGCGGGGACCCAGCCGGAGCCCATGACGAGTGCGACGTCGTGGCTCTCGGCACCGGTCAGCTCGCGCAGGCGGGCGGCGGCGGCGTCGGCGTCGGGCGCGCCGCGGTGGTCCGAAGGAAGAGAAGCGTTCACGGCACGAGCGTAGCCTGTCTTCGCCTACGCGCGTAGACGCCGTCCGGATACCGATCGGATACCGGTCGTGCGCCGGGTCGGACACCACTGCGTCGCCGCTGTTCCGGCGGGGGACGACGGCCGCTCCCGACCGGGGTGAACGGGGGCGCGCTGCGGTCAGCAGGGGCGCTTGCGGAGCTCCATCACATAGTCGTGCGGGGCGCCCGCCGACTCGGCGGCGTCGGCGATCTCGCCGAGGTAGCGGGCGGAGGGCAGTCCGCCCTCGTAGCCGTTGAGGACGTAGACCCAGGCGGCCTCGTCCCCGTCGAGGGTGTGCACCCGCACTCGCATCCGCCGGTAGATGTCGAGCCCGACGCCCTCCCAGCGGTCCATGGAGTCCTCGTCCATGGGGGCGATGTCGTACAGCGCGACGAAGACCTGGGACCGCGGCGCCTCGACGATCGTGGCCAGCGCCCCCTCCCAGCCCATCTGCTCGCCTCCGAAGGTGAGCCGCCAGTCGGAGATCCAGCCCGTACCGCGCAGCGGCGAGTGCGGAGCGCGGCGGGACATCAGCCGCGCGTCGAGGTTGCCGGCGTACGCGGCGTAGAGCGACATGGGTCGAGGGTACGGGAGACGTGCCGGAGATCCCCGGGAGTGCCGGAGAGGCACCCGAGGCCCCCGGGAGAGAGGCGCGGGCAGGGGTGCGGGACAATGGAGCACGTGACTCGGATCGTGATCATCGGTGGCGGACCCGGCGGCTATGAGGCGGCGCTGGTGGCCGCCCAGCTCGGCGCGGAGGTGACCGTCGTCGACTCCGACGGTCTGGGCGGGGCGTCGGTGCTCACCGACTGCGTGCCGTCGAAGACGTTGATCGCCACCGCCGAGGTCATGACGACCTTCGACTCCTCCTACGAGGAGCTGGGGATCATCGTCGCCGACGACACGCCCCACATCGAGCAGGCGGCCCGCGTGGTCGGCGTCGACCTGGGCAAGGTCAACCGCCGGGTGAAGCGCCTCGCGCTCGCCCAGTCCCACGACATCACCGCCTCGGTCACCCGGGCCGGCGGCCGGGTCATGCGCGGCCGCGGCCGGCTCCAGCCCCACCAGGCCCCCGACGGCTCGCGCCGGGTCACCGTGACCGCCGCGGACGGCTCCAGCGAGGAACTCGTCGCGGACGCGGTGCTGGTGGCGACCGGCGGGCACCCCCGGGAGATCCCGGACGCGCAGCCCGACGGCGAGCGCATCCTGAACTGGACCCAGGTCTACGACCTCACCGAGCTCCCGGAGGAGCTGATCGTGGTCGGCTCCGGTGTCACCGGTGCCGAGTTCGCGGGCGCCTACCAGGCGCTGGGCTCCGAGGTGACGCTGGTGTCCTCGCGCGACCGGGTGCTGCCGGGCGAGGACCCGGACGCGGCGGCCGTGCTGGAGGACGTCTTCCGGCGCCGCGGGATGAACGTCATGGCCCGCTCCCGCGCCCAGTCCGCCAAGCGGGTGGGGGACCGGGTCGAGGTCACCCTCGCCGACGGCCGGGTCATCACCGGCTCGCACTGCCTGATGGCGGTCGGCGCGATCCCCAACACCGCGGACATGGGCCTGGAGGAGGCCGGGGTCCGGCTGAAGGACTCCGGTCACATCTGGACCGACCGGGTGTCGCGGACGACCGCTCCGGGCGTCTACGCGGCCGGTGACTGCACGGGCGTGTTCGCGCTGGCCTCGGTCGCCGCGATGCAGGGCCGGATCGCGATGTACCACTTCCTGGGCGACGCGGTCGCGCCGCTGGACCTGAAGACCGTCTCGGCGAACATCTTCACCGACCCCGAGATCGCCACCGTGGGCTACAGCCAGGCGGACCTGGACAACGGGCTGATCGACGCCCGGGTCGTCAAGCTGCCGCTGCTGCGCAACCCGCGCGCGAAGATGCAGGGCATCCGGGACGGCTTCGTGAAGATCTTCTGCCGCCCCGGCACGGGCATCGTGGTCGGCGGTGTCGTGGTCGCCCCGAAGGCGAGCGAGCTCATCCATCCGATTTCGATCGCGGTCGACAACAACCTGACCGTCGAACAGATCGCCAAGGCCTTCACCGTGTACCCGTCCCTGTCGGGCTCGATCGCCGAGGTGGCACGGCAGCTCCACACCCGGAAGGCTCCGCGCGAGGTGTAGGCCGTACGGGTGCCGCCTGCGGGGTCGTTGCCCCGTATACCACTTGCGGCACCCCTGTGCGAACAACTTCTGTAATTCGGCGCAAACTGCTGAAAGCAGACGGTCGCTGGGGTTACTGTCAGTTTCGTGTTCGCTGCAGAACGTCGCCAATTGATCCTCGAAATGGTGCGAGCGAACGGAGCGGTGTCGCTCCGGGAACTCGCCCGCGTCGTCCAGACCTCCGAAGTGACCGTACGGCGGGACGTACGGGCGCTGGAGGCCGAAGGACTCCTCGACCGCCGGCACGGCGGTGCGGTGCTGCCGGGAGGGCTCACCAGGGAGTCCGGCTTCCCGCAGAAATCCCATCTAGCGACCGCGGAGAAGACGGCCATCGCCGATCTCGCGGCCGGTCTCGTCGAGGAGGGCGAGGCGATCGTCGTCGGAGCCGGTACGACGACACAGGAGCTGGCCCGCCGGCTCGCCCGCGTCCCGGGGCTGACCGTCGTCACCAACTCGCTGCTCGTCGCGCAGGCGTTGGCCCATGCCAACCGGGTCGAAGTGGTGATGACCGGCGGCACCCTCCGCGGTTCCAACTACGCGCTGGTCGGCAGCGGGGCGGAGCAGTCCCTCCAGGGGCTGCGGGTCTCCCGGGCCTTCCTCTCCGGCAGCGGGCTGACCGCCGAGCGCGGCCTGTCCACCTCCAACATGCTGTCGGCCAGCGTCGACCGGGCGCTGGTCCAGGCCGCGGCCGAGGTCGTGGTCCTCGCGGACCACACCAAGCTGGGCACCGACACCATGTTCCAGACGGTGCCGACGGACGTCATCACCCGGCTGGTGACGGACGAGCCCCCGCTGCACGACGACCGCGCCGCCACCGAACTGCAGGCCCTCGCCGACCAGGGCGTGCAGGTCGCGGTGGCCGGTACGGGGCCGGGGCCGTCCGGAGCGGGGGCCGAGGGAAGCGGTCCGCCGGGCCGCAGGCCCCGCCGGATGGCGCCCTCCACCCCGAAGGAGGAACTGCCGCTGCCGGGCCAGCGGCGCAACCACCCGCCGGGGCCGGGCGGGCCCCAGCTGCGCGGTGGCGGCGCCCTGTCGGACCAGCAGACCGCGGTGGCGAACGGCCGCATCGCCGACCTGTCGCCGCGCCGCCGCTGACGCGGTCCGAGGCTGGAACGCCGCGCCGCCGCTGACGCCGGGCCGAGGCTGAAACGCCGGGCCGCGGCTGGCGCTGGGCCGAGGCTGGCGCCGGGCCGGCGGCCGGGTCCGGGCCCAGCCGTCGGGCGCCCGGCTCCGGGTGTGGCCGGCGGCGCCGGCCAGGGGGGCGCCCCCGTGGGCTGCCGCCGCGTCCCCCGTGCCACCGGTGCTCCAGCAGCGCGGGAGGCGGGCGGCATCAGCCGCAGCGCCTGCTCGCCCAGCCGGAGCATCGCCTCGGGCCGGGCCGGGGCCGGGGCGCCACCCGGCGGCTCGCCGGCCGGCAAGGTGCCGTCCGACAGGCCCTCAGGAGGACCGGGTGCGGACCCGCGGGATGCACCCGCCCCTCGGCCCGGGCTGCGCTACCGCCGTCCGGCCGCAGGCGGCTGACGGCTGACGGCTGACGGCTGACGGCTCAACCGTGCGGTGGCCGCAGCCCGGTGAAGGTCAGGCCGAGCAGCCGGTCAGCCAGGTCCGGGTCGTCGGGGGTCGCCTCGACGGCCAGGGCGATCGCGTTCGTCAGCTGCAACAGATCGGCGATGTCGACGTCGTCCCGTACGGAGCCCGCGCGCTGGGCCCGGGCCAGGAGTGCGCTGCCCGCCTCGCGCATCGGCACCCGGCACCGCGCCAGCGCCGAGGCCTTGTCCTGGGCGGCGCTCATCAGCGCCCGGGCCAGCCCCCGGTAGGTGCCCGCGTGGTCGATGACGGCCCGCAGCCAGTCGATCAGCGCCGCGCAGGGCCGTTCCGCGTCCAGCAGCTCCCGTGACCGGGCCAGCAGCGCGTCGAGTTCACCCTGAAAGACGGCACCCATCAGGGCGTAGCGGTTGGGGAAGTGGCGGTAGAGGGTGCCGATGCCCACGCCCGCGCGCCGGGCGATGTCCTCCAGCGAGGCGTCCGTGCCGTGTTCGGTGAAGGCCGAGCGGGCCTCGGCCAGGAGCCGGTCGTAGTTGCGCCGGGCGTCGGCGCGCATCGGCCGCACCGGGTCCTGCGCCGCTTCGGTCGCCATTGCCCGTCCTCCGTGCTCCTCGGTGCCGCCCGGCCGCGGTCCGGGGAAGTCCAGCATGCCACCCGGCGCCCGGCGCGTTCCGGTGCGCCCCGGGCGGGGCCGGAACGCGGTGTCGGCGAGTCGCCGGGCCCCGGCGACGGCCGCGTCGCCGAGTGCGCCCCGGACAGCGGCGGACCCCCGGCACCGGGTGCCGGGGGTCCGCTGACGTGCTGCGTGCG
>NZ_JBYITE010000034.1:0-75706 GCF_057709105.1 Streptomyces sp. bgisy100 | reverse complement strand
CGTGCGGAGCGCGTACGCGCTCCGCAGGGGCGGATCCTTATGTCGGGCATACCGAGTTCTATCGGGCTTCTCACGGATCGTTCAGACGGTTCTCATGCTGCGGGCGGACCGTACATGACATGACCGACACCCGTGCGTATCCCGTTCCTCAGGGCCCGGACCAGGGCGCTTCCGCGTCCCGACCGCCGCTCGACGCCCGGTTTCCGGCAGCGCCCGTCCAGGGGCCGACGCTGCCGCCCGCACCCGGTGGGGGAGGTGCGGGTGCCCGTCCTGGCGGGTGGGGCGGCTCGGGAGGCGGCGTGCCCGGGGCGGCTTCGGAGGCCGGGCCGCCCGGTGGGCACCGCCGGCGCGCCCGCCGGCCCGTGGCGCTCCTCGCCGCCGTCGCCCTCGCGGCGGCCGCGGTCGGCGGCGGGACGGCCCTCCTCGTGGAGCACGCCACCGGGGGAGCGGCCGGCGGCGGAAACGCGGTCGCCGGGACCACGGCGGCGGTGACGACGAAGGGCACGGTGGCGGGAGTCGCCTCCGCCGTCGCCCCGAGCGTCGTGGAGATCAGCGCCTCCTCGCCGGGCGGGAAGTCCACCGGCTCCGGTGTCATCACCACCGCGGACGGCGAGATCCTCACCAACAACCATGTGATCTCCGGTGCTTCGTCGGTCACCGTGACCTTCCACGACGGCCGCACGGCCACCGCGAAGGTCGTCGGCACCGACCCGGACCTCGACATGGCCCTGCTGAAGGCCGAGGGCGTCAACGGGCTCAAGGCGGCGACGCTGGGGAACTCGGACGCGGTGAAGGTCGGGGACCAGGTGGTCGCCATCGGCTCCCCGGAAGGGCTCACCGGCACGGTCACCAGCGGCATCGTCTCCGCGCTCGACCGGGACGTGACCGTGCGGAAGGACGGTGGGCAGCGCTCGCCCGGGGACGGCGACCGCTGGCCGTTCTCCTTCGGGGGCGGGCAGTACAACGGCGAGGTGGGCTCGTCCACCACCACCTACAAGGCGCTGCAGACCGACGCCTCGCTCAACCCGGGCAACTCCGGCGGCGCGCTGGTCGACATGGAGGGGCGGATCATCGGGATCAACTCGGCCATGTACACACCCAGTTCCGGCGGCGGTGCGGCCTCGGGGGCGGCCGGCAGCATCGGACTCGGCTTCGCGATCCCGGTCAACGACGTGCGCGGGATCCTCGACGACCTGCGGGACGGGGACTGAGGGACGGGGTGAGGGGCGGGGACGGAGGCCGCGAGGGGCGGAGGCTGCGAGGGACCGAGGCTTGCGGGGCGCGGGTGAACGGGCCCGCCCGTCGGACGACCGGCTCCGGCGTCCGCGTGCGAGGCTGGTGCGGCGGCGCCGGACCCGCGCACCCCGGCCCGTACCCGGAGGCCGGAGCCACCGGACGGCGACCCGGCTGGTGACCCCGGCTGGTGACCCCGGCGGGTCACCCCCGGCCGGGCACGCACCACCGGCGACGCACCGCACGTACTGTCCGCACCCGCCCGCACCGCACCCGCCCGCACCGCACCGAACCGATCCGCCGCTCCCATCCCCAGGTAGGCACCGATGAGCCCCGCCGAAGGCGACCACCGCATCCTGATCGTCGACGACGAACCCGCCGTCCGCGAGGCGCTCCAGCGCAGCCTCGCCTTCGAGGGGTACGGCACCGCGCAGGCCGTCGACGGCCTCGACGCGCTGGAGAAGGTCGACGCGTACCAACCCGACCTGGTGGTGCTCGATGTGCTCATGCCGCGGATGGACGGGCTCACCGCCGCCCGCCGGCTGCGCGCCGCGGGCCTGACCGTGCCGATCCTCATGCTGACCGCGCGGGACACCGTCGGCGACCGGGTCACCGGGCTCGACGCGGGCGCCGACGACTACCTGGTCAAGCCCTTCGAGCTGGACGAGCTGCTGGCCCGCATCCGGGCCCTGCTGCGCCGCAGCTCGTACGCGTCCGCCGGCGGCGGCCCGGAGCCGGAGGAACGGGCGCTGGTCTTCGGCGACCTGCGGATGGACCTCGGCACCCGGGAGGTCACCCGGCGCGGGCGGGTGGTCGAGCTGACCCGTACCGAGTACACGCTGCTGGAGATGTTCCTCGCCCACCCGCGGCAGGTCCTCACCCGGGAGCAGATCCTCAAGGCCGTCTGGGGCTTCGACTTCGAGCCGAGCTCCAACTCGCTGGACGTGTACGTGATGTATCTGCGCCGCAAGACCGAGGCGGGCGGCGAGCCGCGGCTGGTGCACACGGTGCGCGGCGTCGGGTACGTCCTGCGCGGGGAGGGCGGCGGCGAGTGATCCCGGCCTCCCTGCGCCGCATCCACCGGCTGCGACTGCGCTCCCGGCTGGCGCTGCTGACGGCGGTCGCCGTGGCGGTGGCGGTCGCGGTGTCGGCCTTCGCCTGCTGGTTCCTGACGCGGAACCAGCTGCGCGCCGAACTCGACAACAGCCTCCACAACACCAGCATCCCGCCCGGCTTCGTCGGCCAGCTGCTCCGGAACTGCCGGGACACCGAGCCGAACACCAACAAGGAGGTGCTCCCGGGCATCGCGAGCGGGCAGCTGGTGCTGGCCGACGGCCACCGGTGCGTGGGGATCAACTCCCAGCCCGTCGAGGTCGAGCGGGTGGACCAGGAGGTCGCCGCAGGGGTGCGGGAGGAGGCGCTGCACGACGGCGTCACCGACAGCGGCGAACCCGTACGGGTGCTGACCCAGCAGACCCAGGTGGGCAGCGCCGTCTCCGTGTCCCGGCCGCTGAGCGAGATCGACGGCGCGCTGAACACCCTGGCCCTGCTGCTCGTCGCGGTCGCCGGTGTCGGGGTGGTCGGGGCGGCCACGGCGGGCCTGTGGATCGCGCGGGCCGGGCTCAAGCCGGTGGACCGGCTGACCGGAGCGGTGGAGCACGTGGCCCGCACCGAGGACCTGGCGGTGCGGATCCCGGTCGAGGGCGAGGACGAGATCGCCCGGCTGTCGCAGTCCTTCAACGCGATGACCGCGGCGTTGGCCTCCTCGCGGGACCGTCAGCAGCAGCTCATCGCCGACGCGGGGCACGAGCTGCGGACCCCGCTCACCTCGCTGCGCACCAATATCGAGCTGCTGGTGCGCAGCGCGGAGACCGGCCGGGCGCTGCCGGAGGCGGACCGGCGCGAGCTGCTGTCCTCGGTGAAGGCGCAGGTCGTCGAGTTGGGGGCGCTCATCGGGGACCTGCAGGAGCTGTCCCGGCCGGACGCGGTGGCGGGCAGCGGGCCGCTGGAGGTCGTGGCGCTGCACGAGATCACCGGCCGCGCGGTGGAACGGGCCCGGCTGCGCGGCTCGGGCCTGGCCGTCACCACCGAGCTGGACCCCTGGTACGTGCGGGGCGAGCCCGCCGCCCTGGAGCGGGCCGTGGTGAACCTGCTGGACAACGCGGTCAAGTTCTCCGGCGGCGGGACGGAGGGCGGCGCCGGCGGCCCGGCCGAGCCGTCGGCCGGGGTGTCCGGGGCCGGCGGTGCCGGCCGGGCGGGCGGTGCGGCCCCGGCGGCCGGTACGGGCCAGGCGGGCGTGCCGGCCGAGGGCGCCGGCGCGATCGAGGTCCGGCTGCGGGGCGGGGCGCTGACGGTGCGGGACCACGGCCCGGGGATCCCGGCCGACGAACTCCCGCACGTCTTCGAACGCTTCTGGCGCTCCACCTCTGCGCGGAGCCTGCCCGGATCGGGGCTCGGGCTGTCGATCGTGGCCCGCACGGTGCAGCAGGCGGGCGGCACGGTGACCCTGGAGGCGGCACCGGGCGGCGGCACGCTGGCCCGCCTCGCGCTGCCGGGGTCGAGCGCGCCTCCGCCGGAGACGGTGCCGTAGCGGCCGACCGGGTGGCCGGCCGGCGGGTGACAGGTGGCCCGGGGTCGGCGCCCCGGCCCGGGACCGCGGCAGGGCCACCGCGTAGGCCGCCCGGTTCACCGGACCGGCCACCCGGTCCGGGTCCGGGGACGGGTTCGGCCTCTGCCCCGGCCCTGCAACCTGGCCTGGGGCCGGGCACCGGTTCGGACACTGCCCCGGCCGCGACCGGACCCAGGTTTGGGCACCGGTTCGGCAGCCGCCCCGGCCCCGCGGAAACGACGAGCCCCGCCCGGCGCGGAGGCCTGAGCGGGGCTCGGACAGCAGGTGGCGCGGCGGCGCCGGAGGGGCGTGCGGGCCCTCAGTGCTCCTTGCCGCCCTCCGGCTTCTGCGACTTCTCGCCCTTGTCCTTCTGGCCCTTGTCGTTCTTCCCGGACGGCTCGGGCTTCCCGCCCTTCTTCGCCGGCCCCTTCTCCGGGGCCTTCTTCTCGGCGTCCTTCTTCTCCGCGTCGCCGAGCGGCATGTCCATCCCCGACAGGTCGGCACGGATGCCTTCGCGCTCCACCGAGATGTTCTGGAGGCGGACGTATCCGGGCACCTTCGGGAGCTGGAAGGAGAGGGAGAACCGGTTCGACAGGTCCGGCTTCGTCAGCTGGGTCAGCCCGGAGGCCAGCCCCGGGTCGATGCCGATCTTCTTCAGCAGCCACGGGTGCTCGACGAGGACGTCGACGAGGTTGAGCTTCATCACCTGCTTCACGAAGCGCGGCGCCCCGGTGACCCGGTGCAGCTCCTCCTCGCTGCGCACCGTCCGGTCGATCGCCGAGTCCGGCACGCCGAGCCGCTCGGCCAGCGACGGGATGGAGAGCAGGGCCTTCGCCTGGGCCAGGTTGCGGCGCACTTCCTCGGCACCCTTGCGGGTCAGCCGCAGCCCCTCGCCCTCGCCCTTCCCCGGCCGGTATACGGCGATATCGGCAATGTTGAGCTGCATGCCGCTGATGTCGGTGGCGATTCCCCGGCCGCCCACCCGCCGGATGTGGGCCTCGGCCTTCATGCGCAGGTCGTGACCCGCGACCGGCAGGCTGCCCTCGGCCCGGACGGAGCTGCGCCCCATCTCGGTGAACTTCACCTGCGAGGAGCCCAGCTCCCGGTTCAGGTCGTCGAACGACAGCAGCACGCTGCCCTGCATCCGGCCGATGACCGCCCCCTTGATGTCGGTGGGCAGGCTGCCCTGGAGCTGCACATCGGAGGCGGACGCCTCGACCCGCGCCAGCGAGACGCGGTCGGCGGCGACGTCGGGGATGGCGATGTCGACCTTGTCCAGCCGCTTGTCGGCGATCTGCGTCAGGAAGGGGAAGCCGTGCACGGTCACATCCGGCTCGGTGGCCAGATGCAGCGAATCCTTCAGCTTCTCCTGCGTCTTCTGCTCGGCGTAGAGCACGGCCCAGCGGTCGGCGACGACCAGGAACGCCATGGCCACCACGACGGCCACCACAGCCTTGAGGGCGATCGGAAGGGCCGCGAACCGGCCCCGGCGCCGCCGGCCCCGGCGGTGGTCGGGCCGGGTCCACTCCTCGTCGGCCTGCTCGTCGTCCGCGCGAAGCCCCAGCCCCAGGACGTCGTCCTCGAGGCGCCGGTGTGAGCTGTCGCCGTAGTCCTCTTCGGGGTCGGCGAGCGCTGCGAGGTCCTCGTACGGGTTGCGCACCGACGGCCTCGGCTCTGACTCGGGAGGTCGTGTGGGGGGTCGCATCGGTATATCCGATCACGAACCGCACCCTCGAATGCAAGTTCAGGCGTTAAACCTCGGTTAATGCGAGGGATTTCACGTTGGGGCGGGCGCGGGTGCCGTACCCGGGGGCAGCGGAACCGCCGTGCGCTCCGGAGTGTCCCCGGGCAGGTCGGAACAGGTGCGGCGGCGCTCGGGGCACACGCGGAGGAGCGGTGTGGGAGGCTCCGGGCGGGCCTGCCCGGCCGCCGGTGACCGGCCGCGTTCAGCCGTATACGGCCGTGCGGAGCAACGCCGTTGGTCACTCGCGGGGGTGACGGATGCGGGGGTGACGGACGCGGCGGTGACGGAGGAGGGACCGGGCCGCCGACGGGCGCTCACGCACGACGGCCCGGCGGGATCATGCCCCGCCGGGCCGTACCGGTGTCCGGTGCACCCCGGTGCCGGGGTGACTCCCGTGCGGGGAGGGCCACTTCGCCCGCCCCGCAGGCTGGTCAACCCTCCGCGCGGATCACTTCACGACCGTGGTCCGGGCGGGTCATTTCACGACGGTGATCCGGTCCGCCTTCGGCGGCGCCAGCGGCTGCGCCGCGGACGAGTGCGCGGCGAAGTACGCGGTGAGCGCGTCGAGATCGGACTGGCCCACGAACTTGTTGCGGCCCTCCTTGAACGCCGTGAAGCCGTCACCGCCGCCGGAGAGGAACTCGTTCATCGCGACCCGGTACGTCTTCGACGGGTCGATCGCCGTGCCGTTCAGCTTCACCGAGTCCGCCTCGATCCGGGCGGCGCCGGTCTTCGTCATGTCCAGGGTGTAGGTGAAGCCCTTCGAGACCTGGAGGATCTTCGGCGAGGCCTCGTTCGGCCCGCTCACCTGCTGCTGGAGCGCGGTGATCAGCTGGGCACCCGTCAGGTCGACCGCGGTCATCATGTTGGTGAACGGCTGCACGGTGAAGGCCTCGCCGTAGGTGACCACGCCGTCGCCCTCGCTGCCCGACGCCTTCTGCACCAGATCGGAGCGGATGCCGCCCGGGTTCATCAGGGCGAGCTGCGCGCCGCCCTTGTCGGCCGGGGCCATGGCCTCCAGCTGGGCGTCGCCGATGACGTCGCCGAGCGGCGACTCGTACGTGGCGGCGCCGCGGCCGGGGATGTCGCCGGAGATGTAGCCGACCGGCTTGTTCGCGACCGGCGCGGCCAGCTTGTTCCAGCGCTGGATCAGCGCGGTCATGTCGGCGGCCTTGGGCTGGTCCCGGCGCACCACGTGGTTGGCCGACGCGACCTTGGTCCGCACGATGTCATGGGTGCGGCGGTCGTAGGTGAGCGTGGTGTCGGTGTAGAGCTTGCCGAACGAGGAGGCCGAGGTGACCATCCGGGGCTTGCCCGCCGGGTCCGGGACGGTGCACACGTACGCCTGGTGGGTGTGGCCGGTGACCAGCGCGTCGACCTTCGGGGTGATGCCCTTGGCGATGTCCACGATCGGGCCGGAGATGCCGTCGCCCTGACCGGGGCTGTCGCAGTTGTAGTTGTACGAGCCGCTCGCGGGGGCGCCGCCCTCGTGGATGAGCGCGACGATGGACTTCACCCCGCGCCGGTTCAGCTCCTTGGCGTACTTGTTGACGGTCTTGATCTCGTCGTGGAACTTCAGGCCCTTGATGCCGCCCGCGGAGACGACGTCCGGGGTGCCCTCCAGGGTCAGCCCGATGAAGCCGATCTTCACCCCGCGGTGCTTCCAGACCGTGTACGGCTTGAGGATCGGCTTGCGCGTCTTCTCGTCCGTCACATTGGCGGCGAGGTAGGGGAAGTCGGCTCCCTTGAAGACCTTGCCCTTCTCGAAGCAGCCCTCCTTGGGGTGGCAGCCGCCCTTCTGCATGCGGGTGAGCTCGGTCCGTCCCTCGTCGAACTCGTGGTTGCCGACGCTGGTCACGTCGAGGCCGAGCTTGTTCATCGCCTCGACGGTCGGCTCGTCGTGGAAGAGGCCGGAAACCAGCGGGCTGGCGCCGATCATGTCGCCGGCGGCGGCGGTGACGCTGTACGGGTGGCCCTTCCGCGCGGTGCGCAGCGAGGAGGCGAGGTACTCGGCGCCGCCCGCGTCGATCTTCTGCGTGGTGCCGTCCGGGTTCTGCTGGGTGACCTGGCCGGAGGAGCCGGCGGGCGGTTCGAGGTTCCCGTGGAAGTCGTTGAAGGAGAGCAGCTGCACATCGACGGTGCGGCCGTGTCCGTGTCCGTGACCGCGGCCGTGCCGGTTGCTGTCGGCCCCGGCCGGAACGGCGACGGACAGCGCCCCGGCCGTGGCCGCGAGCACCGCCGCACCGATCGTCAGACGGCGGGCCGTGCGGCGCCGTTGAGGTGTCGCTGACATGAGTTCCCCTTTGTGGACAGCGAGTTTTGCGACAGCGGAAATCGCTGACGTGGTCGAGTCGAGCGGCAGCTTATGGTCAACGCGCGTAGCGTGTCAGGACTCCGGTGGTAACGAGCAGGTTGCGACGGTGTGCCCGGAAACCCCGGGCGGACGGGCCGGGTGAGCGGGAGCCGGGCCGGGGCTCCGGGGCCGCCCGGCGGGCCGTGCGCGACGACGGGGGCGGCGGCCCGCCGGACGCGTCGCCGGGGTCACGGCGGCGGACGGGCGGAGGCGCGGTGTCTCCCTGTGGTGGCAGGGCTCCCCCGGAACCTACGAGTCGTAGGCTCAGGACATGAGCAACGTGGTGAACGGGACGGGCGCGGTGCGGAAGATCGAGGTTCTGGACGAGGTGGCGCCCGAGACGGCGCAGGCGGTCTCGGAGCTGCTGGAGGAGGCCGCCCGGATCGACGGGCAGCCCGCCGTTTCCGAGCAGGGCCGGCTGCAGCTGCGGGGCGGCCGCCGCGAGGGCGTACGGCATCTGCTGCTGTACGCGGACGAGGGCGACGGCGGCCGGACGCTCGCCGGCTACGCCCAGTTGGAGGAGACGGACCCGGTGGAGGCACCGGCCGCCGAACTGGTCGTGCACCCCGGGCACCGGGGGCGCGGCCACGGCCGGGCGCTGGGCGGCGCGCTGCTGGACGCCTCGGGGCGGCGGCTGCGGATGTGGGCGCACGGCGGGCACCCGGCGGCACGGCACCTGGCGCAGGTGCTGGGCATGTCACTGTTCCGGGAACTGCGGCAGATGCGCCGCCCGCTGGCCGATCTCTCGCTCGCCGACCCGGTGCTGCCGGAGGGCGTGACCGTACGGGCCTTCCGGCCGGGGCAGGACGACGCCGCGTGGCTGGCGGCGAACGCGGCGGCCTTCGCCCACCACCCCGAGCAGGGCTCCCTCACCCAGCGGGACCTCGACGACCGCATGGCGGAGGCGTGGTTCGACCCGGAGGGCTTCTTCCTGGCGGAGCGCGAGGGCCGGATCGTCGGCTTCCACTGGACCAAGGTGCACGCCGCCGAACAGCTCGGTGAGGTCTACGTGGTCGGCGTCGTCCCCGGCGCGCAGGGAGGCGGCCTGGGGAAGGCGCTCACAGCGATCGGGCTGCGGCACCTGGCGGCGTCGGCGCTGCCGACCGCGATGCTCTACGTGGACGCGGACAACACCGCGGCCGTCACGGTCTACGAGCGGCTCGGGTTCGTCACCCACGAGACGGATCTGATGTACCGGACGGAGAGCTGAGCCGGGTGGAGAGCTGATCAGGATGGAGAGCTGGTCCGGACGGAGAGCTAGCTAGCCGGACGGTGAGCTGAGCCGGGGCGGAGAACCGGTCCGGGCGGAGAGCTGAGCCGGGTGGAGAGCCGGTCCGGGTGGAGAGCTGATCAGAGTGGGCACCGGGTACGGCCGCTCCCGGGCGGCCCGGCCGTACCCGGTGCCCGGCCGCCTGCGGGCGGTCCGCGCAGGATCGCCCTACCGGCCTCCGGCAAAAGCCCCCGCGGGCACTTCCGGCACCCGGATGGAGTAGCCCCGGAAACCCATGGCCAGAGCTCGGACCCCGGCCGAGGGGCACCCGCCGAAGGCCCCGCCCCGCCCCCGCCGGTCCCTTGCGCCGTCGGGATCCCCTGCCGGTCCCCGGGCCGTCGGGAGCCCTGCCGGTCCCCCGGGCCGTCGGGAGCCCCCCGGCCAGGAAGGAAAGCCGTCATGCGTGACCGCCCGCCGCGCTGGGCAGCCTGGTGACGGAAGACGTGCGGCGGCGGCCCGCCCCCGCTGCCCGGCTTCCTCGGGCGTCACCCCGGCCCCGGCGGACACCGGCGGGCTCCGGACACCGGCGTGCTCCGGTGGCACCGGGACCCCGGCGGGCCTCGCAGCCCCCGGATCCCGGCGGGGACTCCGGAGCCCCCGCCGGGATCAGGAGTCCCCGCCGCCCCCCGTGGCTCCCGCGGAGAAGCCCGCAGCGGAACTCCGCGGAGGACGGCCGCAGCCGCACTCCGTAACGGCGGCTTCGCACCCCGCCCGGGGCCCGCCCGCGCCGCCGGCACCGGGCCACGGCCCCCGGGCGCCGGGCCGCGTCCACCCCCGGGAAGGGACCCGCTTGCCTGGTCGCCATGTGCGCGTTACCGGCGATTCAACGTTGCTTGCGAGCATCACTGAATGCAGCCCGCTGTGCCGAAATCCCCCACGAGACGGCTCCGTGCCGCTCCTCCGCCGCTGTCCCCGCCCCCTTCCGACGCGCCCGAACACGCGTGGGCGCGGAACAATGAGGACATGAGCGACTCCAGCGTTCCGGCTCCGGCCCAGCACGTCCAGCCCTCGGTCGGCTCCATCGCCGCGCACCGCACGCAGACCGTGGCGGCCGCGGCCTACTCCGACCTGGAACCGGATCTCGACGCCGATCTCGACGGCTACGAGGACGGCTACGAGGACCGGGACGGCGAGCTGCCCCAGGGACGGTTCCTGGACCGCGAGCGCAGCTGGCTGGCGTTCAACGAGCGGGTGCTGGAACTCGCCGAGGACCCCGCCACCCCGCTGCTGGAGCGCGCCAACTTCCTGGCGATCTTCGCCAGCAACCTGGACGAGTTCTTCATGGTCCGGGTGGCCGGTCTGAAGCGCCGGATCGCCACCGGGGTCGCCACCCGGTCCGCCTCCGGACTCCAGCCCCGCGAGGTGCTGGACCTCATCTGGAACCGCTCCCGCGAGCTCATGGCCCGGCACGCCGCCTGCTTCCAGCAGGACGTCCTGCCGGAGCTCGCCGAGCAGGGCATCCAGATGATCCGCTGGCCGGATCTGACCGAGAAGGAGCAGGCGCGGCTGTTCACCCTGTTCCGCCAGCAGATCTTCCCGGTGCTCACGCCGCTGGCCGTGGACCCCGCGCATCCGTTCCCGTACATCTCCGGGCTCTCCCTGAACCTGGCCGTCGTGGTGCGGAACCCGGTCAGTGGGCACGAGCACTTCGCCCGGGTCAAGGTGCCGCCGCTGCTCTCCCGCTTCCTGGAGGCCTCCCCGCAGCGGTACGTGCCGCTGGAGGACGTGATCGCGGCGCACCTGGAGGAGCTCTTCCCGGGGATGGAGGTGCTCGCCCACCACATGTTCCGGGTCACCCGCAACGAGGACCTGGAGGTCGAGGAGGACGACGCGGAGAACCTCCTCAAGGCGCTGGAGAAGGAGCTCATGCGGCGCCGCTTCGGCCCGCCGGTGCGGCTGGAGGTCGAGGAGTCGATGGCCCCGGAGGTCCTGGACCGGCTGGTCCGGGAGCTGAAGATCTCCGAGGCCGAAGTCCATCCGCTGCCGGGCCCGCTGGACCTGACCGGCCTGTTCGGCATAGCGAAGCTGGACCGGCCCGAGCTGAAGTACCCGAAGTTCGTCGCGGGCACCCACCGCGACCTCGCCGAGGTCGAGTCGGCGCAGGCCCCCGACATCTTCGCGGCGCTGCGCGAGCGGGACGTGCTGCTGCACCACCCGTACGACTCGTTCTCCACCTCCGTGCAGGCCTTCCTGGAGCAGGCCGCCGACGACCCCGACGTGCTGGCGATCAAGCAGACGCTCTACCGCACCTCGGGTGACTCGCCGATCGTGAACGCGCTGATAGACGCCGCGGAGTCCGGCAAGCAGGTGCTGGTGCTCGTCGAGATCAAGGCCCGCTTCGACGAGCAGGCCAACATCAAGTGGGCGCGCAAGCTGGAGGAGGCGGGCTGCCATGTGGTCTACGGCCTGGTCGGGCTGAAGACGCACTGCAAGCTGTCGCTGGTGGTCCGGCAGGAGGGCGACACGCTGCGCCGCTACAGCCACGTCGGCACCGGCAACTACCACCCGAAGACGGCGCGGCTGTACGAGGACCTGGGGCTGCTCACCGCGGACCCGCAGGTCGGCGCGGATCTCTCGGACCTCTTCAACCGGCTGTCCGGCTACTCCCGGCGGGAGAACTACCGGCGGCTGCTCGTCGCCCCCAAGTCCCTGCGCGACGGCCTGATACAGCGGATCAACAAGGAGGCCGCGCACCGCCGCGCCGGCCGGCCCGCGTACATCCGGATCAAGGTCAACTCGATGGTCGACGAGGCCGTCATCGACGCGCTGTACCGGGCGTCGCAGGCCGGGGTGCCGGTGGACGTCTGGGTGCGCGGGATCTGTGCGCTGCGGCCCGGGGTCGAGGGGCTGTCGGAGAACATCCGGGTGCGCAGTGTGCTCGGGCGCTTCCTGGAGCACTCGCGGGTCTTCACCTTCGGCAACAGCGGGGAGCCCGAAGTCTGGTTCGGCAGCGCCGACATGATGCACCGCAACCTGGACCGCCGGATCGAGGCGCTGGTCCGGGTGAGCGACACGGCCCACCGGGCCACCCTGACCCGGCTGCTGGAGACCGGCATGTCGGACGCGACCGCGTCCTGGCACCTCGGCCCGGACGGCAACTGGACGCGGCACGCGACGGACGCCGAGGGACAGCGGCTGCCCAACGTCCAGGAAATGCTCATCGACGCCCGGAGGCGCCGGCGTGGTCCAGCGACATCATGAATCCGCCGGTGGAGCCGGTGACGGCGACAGCGTTCACGGCGACGGCGTTCCGGGGACCGGTCCGGACCGGGAGGTTACGGCCCGTGCCGCGGACGCGTCGGCCCCGGCGGGCCGGAGGGCCGGGCACCCCGGCCGGGAACGCCGCGACGACGAACGCGACGGGGTGCGCACGGGCGGGGACCGTCGCCTTGGGGATCGCCGCCCCGGATATGGGGACCACCGCGGCGGGGGCCGCGGGGACGAGGAGGGGCGGGACCGGGAGTGGCGGCAGCGTCACGGCCGGGACCGCCGGGAATCCGCCGAGCGCGGCCGTCCGGCCGCGGTCGGCGGGGAGGAACCGGCACGAGGGGTGCGTGTGATGGTGGCGGAGAGCACGGGCGGCAGGCCGGTCCGGGGCGCGCCCCCGGCCCCGACCGCGGGTGAGGTGCTGGCCGGGTACCTGCACGCGCACGCGACGGAGTTCCTGCGCAGCCTGCGGTTGCAGCGGGAGAGCGGTTCCGACGCGGAGGAGGCCGTCGAGGCGGGGCGGCGGCTGCGCCGGTCCGCGCGGCGGATCAGCGGTGCGCTGCACACCTTCCGCCCGCTGACGGACACGGCGTGGTCGGACCCGCTGCGCGCGGAACTCGCCTGGGTGGCCGGCACGCTGGCCCGCGAACACGCCTACGCGGCCCGGCTGGTCCGGCTCCGCGCGGCCCTGCACCGGCTCTCCGGCGCGGACCCGTCGCCCGTGGCGGCGGCCGGGACCGGAGAGGGCGGCCGGGGCGCCACCGAGTGGTACGACCTGACGGGCACGGGCACGGGCACGGGCATGGGCACGGGCGGGCCCGGTGGGCAGGCCTACGGCGGTGGACCGTCTCACGGCGGCGGACAGCCTTTCGACGGCGGACCGTCCTTCGACGGCGCCCCGGCCGCGTACGGCGGTGACGGCCCGGCCGTCCGGCCGCTCGCGCTCGGCGAGGCCGAACTGCCCGCCCCCGCGGACCTGCTGCCCACCGGGAGCGCCGGGTACGGGGCGGACTCGGGGTACGGGGCGGGCTCCGTGGCGGACTCGGGGTTCGGGACGGGCTCCGGGACGTCCGGCAACGCGGCGAGCGGAAACCTGGCGAACGGGGAGAACGGGGAGCGGGTCGTGGCGCAGCGCGCGCCCGGATCCGTGACGACGGCCGGGACGGCCGGGACCGGAGTGACGGCCGGCGCGGCCGGGACACCCGGGAAGGGCGGGGCCGCCGGTGGGCAGCGGAGGGCCCAGCAGCGGAACACCGCCCAGGCCACGGCCACCGCTCCCGGCGCGCTGACGGTGGGCGCCGCCCGTGCCGCCGCCCTGCTGGACCGGCAGCTCACCCTTGCCCGGACCCGGGCGCACTCGCAGGGCCTCCAGGTCCTGGGTTCGTCACGGTTCCACGCGGTCGCCGACAGCGTGGCCGTGCTGGCCTCGGAGGCACCGCTCGACACGGTCGCCGCCGCCGGATCCCCGGAGGAGGCGCTGCGGCCGCTCGCCGACCAGGTGCACCGGCGGCTGGCGGACGCGGTGGACGCCCTGCCGCTGTACCGGGCCGGGCACCCGTACAACGCCGAGGCCCTGGTGCACGGGCTCGCCGCCACGGCGGCGGCCGACGCACCACCGGCGGCGGAGCAGCAGGACGCACCCTGGCACCAGGTCCGGCTGCTGCTGCGGCTGTGCCGGTACGCCGAGGAGGTCATGGAGGCGGTGGATCCCCGGCCGGTGCCCGGCGGGGGAGACGAGCCGCCGTTCGGCGTGCGGCTCTCCGGCGCGGCGCAGGCCCTGGAGCGGCACCGCGACGCGGCCGAGGCGGCGGCGGCAGCGGCGGCAGCCGCCCGCACTCCGCGGATCGCTCCGGCCACGGCGTACGCCCTGGGCGTGCTCCACGCCGATCAGCGGCACGACGTGGAGGCGGCGCGGTTCGCCTTCGGCAGGCTCTGGCAGCGATGGGCGGTGACCACCCGGTGACCCGCGACGACGACCCCCCGGACACCGGTCCTCGGAACGACGGCCCTCCGGACACCGGTCCTCGGGACGACGACCCCCCGGACATCGGTCCTCGCGACGACGGCCGCTCTCCGGGCACTGGCTCCCGGGACGACGAGCCCAGAGACGTCGGCTCTCCGGACGCCGGCCCGGGCAACGGGGCGTCCACCCGCGAACCGTTCACCCGCGAACCGTCCACCCGCGAACCGTCCACCCGCGAACCGGCCACCGGCGAGCCCGCGGCCGGGCGGCATCCCGCAGTCGGGCAGACCGTACTGGCGGCGGGGTGCGTGCTCTGGCGGCGTTCCCCGCGGGCCGGGGAGGTCGAGATCGCGCTGGTCCACCGCCCGAAGTACGACGACTGGTCGCACCCCAAGGGCAAGCTCAAGCGGGGAGAGGAACCGCTGCGGGGCGCGCTGCGCGAGGTGCTGGAGGAGACCGGATACGCCTGCGCACCCGGACCGCCGCTCCCCACCGCCCACTATCTGGCCAACGACCGCCCCAAGCTGGTCCACTACTGGGCGGCCGAGGCCACCGACGGGCGGTTCGTGCCGAACCGCGAGGTCGACCGACTCCTCTGGCTGTCCCCGGACGCGGCCCGGCTCCGGCTGACGCACGAGCGCGACCGGGAACTGGTCGACGCCTTCCGCGACGTGCTCCACATGGCCTGAGCCCACAGGTGCGGGGCGGTGCGCCGGCCGTCGTCGCGGACCGGTCGGCCGCCGACAGCGCCCGCCCCGAGCGGCACCCGGCATCCGTCACCCGGCACCCGTCATCGAGCGCCCAACTCCGTAAGCAGTCCGGTCGTTTTCACGACCATTTCGATCGCGGACGCCTCCGATCCGGTCAGGTGTCGGCCGTCCTCTGCGAGCGGGTCGGTGCGGGTGCGCCGGATGCGTCGTACGGGCTGGGGAAAGGGGACGGCCGGGCCGTGGAAACTTGGTGTCAAGTTCCGTCACAGGCAGTGCACTTGGGCCACTGACGTGGCATTCTGTCGCACCTAGGCACCAACGCGGGACCTCTGGGGGGCAGCGGTGATCACAGGCGACGGCATGCAGTTACCGGGGTGGCGCGGAGGCGACGGCAACGCCGCGTACCTCGACAAAACCTTGCGCCATGGAGACATGGAGCTGTCCCTCGCGGAGGGCGTCAGCGGCCGGTTCATTCTGTTCCTGGTGCTGCGGGCCTTCTTCGCCTCGGTCCTCGTCGCCATGGTCCCGGCCTTCATCGGGCTGATCTCCCTGATGGCCGACCTCGGCGGGTCCTCCGAGTACGGGGGCTACGGGTCGTCGTCCTCCGACGGGGGTGCAGCGGGCGCGGCCTGGCTGATGTTCGCGTTCATCGCCTCCACCGCGGCCTTCTGGCTGGTCCTGCTGGCGTCCCGGGTCCGGGAGCCGCTGGGCGCCTGGCGGGTCCTCCTCGCCGACCGCGAGGACCGGGCGACGTCGGTCTACAGCCAGATCCGCGGCACGCTGCGGCTCCGGCGCAGCCCGCTGGCCGTCCAGGAACGCCGGATCAGGACCGGTGGGCGGGGCGCGGAGAGCATCAGCCACCGGCTGGTCCTGGACGACGGCCCGTACACGGCGTACGTCTCCGTGTTCGGCTACGGATCGAGCCTCTACCTCGGCTGGACGATGTGGCGTTCGCGCCGCGGGGCCGCGCTGTTCGCCCAGTTCGTCGGCGACCTGTTCCGCGGCGTGCTGGGGCAGAACACGCCCGAGAAGCAGATGATGCGCGCCGACCGGCCGCAGGCGATGCGGGAGGCCGTGCATCTGGCCTGCCGGGAGGGCCTGTTCGTGGCGATCGAGGGCATCGACGTGCCCGACTCCTACGGCTTCCCGCAGGGGCTGCCGCCGGTCGTCGACGAGGACGTGCCCGCCGCCCCGGCGCCCGCGCCGGTCCCCGTTCCGCCGATGCCGCCGCGCCCCGGTGTCCCGCCGCAGGCCGGAGGTCCCGGCACGGTATGACCGACGACGGTGTGCTGGTCTCCTCGGGGTCGCAGGGCAGTTGGGCCTGGGTGGGCGCCCGGCTCGAACCCGAGGCGGCCCTGTCGGAGCACGGCGGCTTCGCCGGTCTGCCCGAGGAGCGGCGCACGGCCGAGGCGGCGGTCCGGGAACGGACCTGGCTCGCGGAGCGGTGGGTCCCCGACGGGCGGCACCGGTTCGAGATCCGCTACTGGAACGAGCCGGACACCGGCCGGATCTCCTGCGCCCTGCTCGGCCAGGTCCACGACCGGGACCGGCAGAGCGCGGAGAGCGCCGCCCGCGCCCTGCGACCGCGCCTGCTCTCCGTACCCCGGCATGTGCGGGCCGTCGGGCTCGACGCGGCAGGGGTGCGGCGCGCGCTCACACCCGTCGGAGCCGGAGCCGGAGCCGGAGCCGGATTCGGAGGGGGCGCCGGTGCGGGACCCGGATCCGGTGGGGGCAGCGGTCCGGGCGACGGTGGCCTGGCCGAGGTCCGCAAGCGGCTGGCCTGGGCGCCGTCCACCCGTCACGACGCCCGGTTCCGGGTGGGCGTCATGGTGTTCCCGCTGGCCGGACCGGCCGGACAGGCCGTGTCCTGGGAACCCGTCTGGGACGAACTGGCCCGTCAGGACCGGCCGAGCATGATCGGCGTCTGTCTGGAGCCGTCCGCGCCGGGAGAGGGACTGCCGGCCCGGCTCGGCTATCTCGCCCAGGAGTACGGCCGCCTCGCGGTCGCCGGCACACCGAACCCGGTGTACCAGCAGCCGGTGCCGGCCGACCCGTTCGCGATCCGGGCCGCGCCGCTGTACCAGGACGCGGCCCAGCGCTACGGGGGCCGCGTCTTCCGGATGCGGATCGCCGTCGCCGCCGCGGGGACGGTGCCGCTGCACCTGGCGGAGACGGTCGCGGCCACGGTGTCCGCCGCATCGTTGTCCACCGCACTGGGGGCCGGGACCGGGGCCGTATCGGCCGCCGAGGCCGCGGTGGTCCGCGTGCCGCCGGAGGGCGAGCGGCAGACCGCCTGGCACAGCGTCACCACGCTGGGCCGCGCCTGGCTGGAGGAGACCTACGGGCAGGGCGCGCCGCCCGGCAGGCTGGGACCGGTGGAGCGGGTGCTGAGCGATCTGGTGGATCTGCCGGAGGCCGGCACCGCGTTCCGGTTCCCGTACGAAACCCCCGGCCGGCCGCCCCTGTTCGACACCGCGGGCCGACGGGCGGCCCAGGGCGGACCCCGGAGCGGAGGACCGGGCCCGGCCGCCCCGCAGGCGGATCCGCACTTCCCGGGCCTGTGACGGCGTGGCCGCTGAGGACGAGGGGGCTGATGAGGCGCCCGTTGCCGACGTGCCCACTGACGAGGTGCCCACTGACGAGGAGCCCGTTGACGACGTGCCTGCCGGCGAGAGGCCCGTTGGCGTTGCGCCCGTCGACGGTGTGCCCACCGTCCGCACACCCGTCGGCGAACCGCCCGCCGTACGGAACCGCAGCCGCGCGGCGGCTCCCCGGATCCCCGCTTTTCCCCGCCCGCCCGTGCAGCGGCGGGTGACGACCCGGTCCCGGCCACGCACCGCACGGGACCGACCGAACACCGAACCCCGACCGGAAAGGCCCAGCAACCGTGCTCACCTTCGCATTCGACGGAGGCTCCGCCGAGGCGGACGCCCTGGTCCGTGACCTGGCCGACTGGCTGAACGACGACGAGGACCTGAGCGGCGCCGTCCGGCTCCGGATGGCACCGCCCGCCCGCGGCGAACAGGGCGCCCTCGCCCAGGCCGCGGAACTGCTCGGCGCGGCGGAGCCGCTGCTCAGCGCCGGGGTCGGCGCCGTCGCCATGTGGCTGGCGGAGCGTACGAAGAGCCGGCGCGTCAGCTTCCGCGCCGTCCGGCCGGACGGCGCGGAACTGCGGGTCTCCGCGGGCAGCCCGGCGGACGCGGCAGCCGTACGGGAGGAACTGGAGCGCTTTGTGAACGACAACGGCCGCGGCGGGGGCGGCACCGACGACGCAACGCGAACCGATGACGCGCGGGCCGGTGACACGCAAGCTGGTGACGCGGAAGCCGGTGACACACGGGCCGGTGACACGCGGACCGACGGCCGGCGGACCGGCGACGGGCGGGCCGACGGCGGGCGGAGCGGCGACGGGCGGGCCGACGGCGGGCGGAGCGGCGACGGGCGGACCGACGGCCGCGGCCCGGGCGCGTGAACGACGGCGGATGGGCCGTACAACTGCCCCGCCCCCAGCGCTCGTCCGCCGTGCTCGTCGGCACCGCCACCCAGGTCACGCCCAGCGGCCTGCACCCGATTCCGCAGGCGGCGGCCGACGTCCGGGCCCTCGCGGACGCCCTCACCGGCCCCGCGGGACACCTCGACCCGGACGCCGTGCGGCTGCGCGTCGACCCGCAGACCGCCACCGACGTGCTCGATCTGTTCCCGCCGGCAGGCGGCGGCCGGCCGGACCTGTGCCTCTTCTACTACGCCGGCCACGGACTGCTCGCCGAAGGGGACCGGCTGTGCCTGGCGCTCCCCGGCTCGGTGGACGAGCCGGGCCGGGTGGCCCGCACCTCGCTGCCCGTGCAGGACGTCTTCGCCGCGATGTCCCAGTCGGCCGCCCGCCACAAGGTCGCGGTGCTCGACTGCTGCTTCGCCGCCCGTGCCTTCGACGCACCGGCAGCGGCCGATGTACATCTCCTGACCGCGACGACCCGGACGAAGAAGGCGCGGTACGGGGAGGGCGCGGAGTTCACCGGCTTCACCGGCGCGCTGCTGGAGCTGCTGAGGGACGGCATCCCCGACGGCCCGGAACACCTCGACCTCGGCACGCTCCACCGCCGGCTCGCGGTCACCCTGCCCACGTCCGCCGACCGCTGTCCGGTGCCGGCGCAGCGGGCGGTGGGGCTCAGCCACGACCTGGCACTGACCCGCAACCCCGCACACGGGACGGGGCGGACCCGGGAAGGCCTCGCGGCGCGGGCCCGGTTCGCCCTGCGGACGCGCCGGCTCGCTCTGCAGGGCGCCGTGGTCAAGCCGGAACGGATGGAACAGGCCGTCCGGCTCTTCGCGGGCATCGTCGCCGACGGCGTCCGGGAGTTCTCCCCGACGGACCGGGAGGTCCTCACCTACCGCCACGCCCACGGATCGGTGCTGGGCGAGGCGGGGGACCCGCCGGGCGCCGCCGCACTGCTCGACGCCGTGGTCGCCGACTGGGAGAGCGTGGCCGCGCCGGACGACGAACGGCTCACGGCGGCCCGGGCCAGCCGCGCGCACTGGTACCACGAAGGCGCCGTCCCGCCGACCGGCCAGGTGGAGCCGACCGGGTCGGAGCCGTCCATACGCCCCGGTCAGTCCCGTGGAGCCGGCGCCCCGGTCAGCCCCGGGGAGCCAAGGCGTCCCAGCGGACGGTGACCTCCCCCTGGCGCCATCGCCCGGGCCCGTCGGCGACCGGCCAGTCCCGGCGCAGGGCGCGTACGGTGCCGATCCACCGCTGCCGCGCCCCGAGGGAGGCGAACGGTGCGGCGGCCGCCCACGCGCGGTCGAAGTCGCTGAGGAACGCATGGACGGGCTCGCCCGGCACGTTCCGGTGGATGAGCGCCTTGGGCAGCCGTTCCGCCAGGTCGGAGGGGCGGGACAGCGACCCCAGCCGGGTCGCGAAGGTGACCGTGCGCGGGCCCTCGGGGCCGAGGGCGACCCAGACGTGCCGCCGCCCGATCTCGTCGCAGGTCCCCTCCACGAGCAGTCCGCCGGGCGCCAGCCGCGCCCGCAGCCGTTCCCAGACGGCGTGGACCTCGGCCTCGTCGTACTGCCGCAGCACGTTGGCGGCCCGGATCAGCACCGGCCGGCGCCCGCCGGGGAGCGGGACCTCGAAGCCGCCGTGGGCGAAGGCGAGCCCGTCGCGTTCGTAACGGCGGGCGGCCTCGACCCGGACCGGATCGATCTCGATACCCACCACCCGGGCGTCCGGCCGCACGGTCCGCAGCCGCCCGAGCAGCTCGACGGCGGTCCACGGGGCGGCGCCGTAGCCGAGGTCGACGGCGACCCCGTCCCGGTCCCGGCGCACGGCTCCGCCGTGGACCGCGGCGATCCAGCGGTCCATGCGCCGCAGACGGTTCGGGTTGGTCGTGCCGCGGGTCACGGTCCCCACAGGGCGGGGCGATGGGATGCGGACGGCCATGAGGAGAGGGTAGGCGGTGCCGCCCGAAGCCCGTACCGCCCGGTGCCGCGCCCCGGGCCGGTACCGGTCAACCGCGCCCCGGGCCGGTACCGGTCAACCGCGCCCCGGCCCGGTACCGGTCAACCGCGCCCCGCACCCCGGGCCCGGACCGCGCCGCAGGCCTGTAGCGCGCCCCGGGCCCCTACCGCGCCCCGGGCCCGTCCGCCCGCACCGCGCCCGCCCCGGGGCCTCGCCCGTCCCCGTACCGCCCCGGCCGCCGCACCGCCCGCGGCCGTGACGCCGAGCGGCCATGGAACCCTGGTCCGGGAATGGTCCACTCCGCACCGCCCGGACCGGCCCCTTCCGCCGGCCCGCGGAGGCATCGAGCGTCACGTTTTGGCAAAGCGGAAATGGTACGAGGAGTTCCGCTGGTTACACGTTCGAAGGGGAGGTCCGCTCCCGGCTAAGGAGGTCTCGCGAGGTGAGCCAGTACGTGTCCCGTCTCGGTGCGCTCCGGGGCCGTTCCCACGGCCCGCTGGTGACTCCGCCCCGGCTGAGGCTGCCCGGCACCGCGCCGCGGCGCCCGCGCCGGGTCGCCATGCTCAGCGTGCACACCTCGCCGCTGCACCAGCCCGGCACCGGGGACGCCGGCGGCATGAACGTCTACATCGTCGAGCTCGCCCGGCGCCTGGCCGCGATCAACATCGAGGTCGAGATCTTCACCCGGGCCACCACCGGCACGGTCCCGCCCTCGGTCGAGCTGGCCCCCGGGGTGCTCGTCCGGCACGTGGACGCCGGCCCCTACGAGGGCCTGGCCAAGGAGGACCTGCCCGCCCAGCTCTGCGCCTTCACCCACGGCGTGATGCAGGCGTGGGCGGGCCACCGCCCCGGCCACTACGACCTCGTCCACTCCCACTACTGGCTCTCCGGCCACGTCGGCTGGCTCGCCGCCGAGCGCTGGGGCGTCCCGCTGGTGCACGCCATGCACACCATGGCGAAGGTCAAGAACGCCGCGCTCGCAGCGGGCGACACCCCCGAGCCCGCGGCCCGGGTGATCGGCGAGACCCAGATAGTCCGCGCCGCCGACCGGCTGGTGGCGAACACCGCCGAGGAGGCCGGCGAGCTCGTCCGCCACTACGACGCGGCGGCCGGCAAGGTCGCCGTCGTCCACCCCGGGGTGAACCTGGAGCGCTTCCGGCCCGAGCCCGCCGGTGTCACCGAGAGCCGGGCCGCCGCCCGCGCCCGCCTCGGGCTGCCGCAGGACGCGCTGATCCCCCTCTTCGCCGGCCGGATACAACCGCTCAAGGCCCCCGACGTCCTGCTCCGCGCGGTCGCCACCCTGCTGGAGGAGCAGCCGCGGCTGCGGGAACGCCTGGTGGTGCCGATCGTCGGCGGACCGAGCGGCAGTGGCCTCGCCAAGCCCGAGGGGCTGCAGAAGCTGGCGGCCCGGCTGGGCATCTGCGATGTGGTCCGGTTCCGGCCGCCCGTCGGCCAGGAACAGCTCGCGGACTGGTTCCGGGCCGCGTCCGTGCTGGTCATGCCCTCCTACAGCGAGTCCTTCGGCCTGGTCGCCATCGAGGCGCAGGCCTGCGGCACCCCGGTCGTCGCCGCGTCGGTCGGCGGCCTGCCGGTCGCGGTCCGGGACGGGGAGAGCGGCTTCCTCGTCGACGGCCACGACCCCCGCGACTACGCGCGGGCGCTGCGCCGCTTCGGCGACGACCCGTCCCTCGCCGACCGGATGGGCGCCGCCGCGGCCCGGCACGCCCAGGCCTTCGGCTGGGACGCGTCCGCGGCGTCGACCGCAGAGGTGTACACGGCGGCGATGCAGGAACGGCGTCGTCTACGCTCGCTGCATGGCTGACGCTGCTCACGCTGAACTGGACGCCCGGAAGACCGTCGAGCGGACCCTCACCGAGGCCGAACTCGAATGGGAGAACCCGAGCGACGGCACGTACGTCGTGAAGCTGCCGGGCACCCGGAAGCTGTCGACGACCTGCTCCCTGGTGATCGGCCGGCACTCGCTGTCGGTCAACGCCTTCGTCGTCCGGCATCCGGACGAGAACGAGGCCGCCGTGCACCGCTGGCTGCTGGAGCGCAACACCCGCCTCTACGGTGTGAGTTACGCGATCGACCGGCTCGGCGACATCTACCTGGTGGGCAAGCTGCCGCTCTCCTCGGTCACCCCCGACGAACTGGACCGCCTCCTCGGCACGGTGCTGGAGCACGCGGACGGCAGCTTCAACACCCTGCTGGAGATGGGCTTCGCCACGGCGATCCGCAAGGAGTACGCGTGGCGCACGGCCCGCGGGGAGTCGACGCGGAACCTGGAGGCGTTCACCCATCTGACGGGCGAGCGGCGCACGTCGGACTGAGCTACCGCTCCCCGGCCGCCTGCCACTCTCCGGTTGCCTGCCGCTCCCCGGTTGCCTGCCCCTCCGCGACCTTCAGCGGCTCCTCCGCGCCCGCCCGCTCGATCTCCTTCGCCCCGATCTCCTCCGGCTCCCCCTTCTCCTCCGGCTCCCGCTTCTTCTCCGGTTCGAGAAGCGCCGGCTGGTCGTCCGGCAGGCGCCGCATCAGCAGGCCGTAGCCGACGGCGGCCACCGTCCCCACCACCGCGCTCGCGTACCACAGCGTGTCGGGACCGAAGCGGTCGATGACGAAGCCGCTCAGCAGCGGCGCCACCAGCGACGCGACCGCCCACGACAGGACGACCATGCCCTGGTAGCGGCCCCGGCCATGAGTGGGGGAGAGCCGGACGACCAGCCCCATCTGCGTCGGCGCGTTGATGACCTCGCCCAGCGTCCAGACGCAGACGGTCAGCGCGTACACCGTGAGGGAACCCGCGAACGCCGTCAGCCCGAAGCCGAACCCGATGAGCAGGGAGGCGAGGATCAGCTGCCGCGCCGGATCCCGGTGCTCGATGAACCGGGTCACCGGAATCTGCAGGACCACGATCAGCACGCCGTTCACGGCCGCCACCAGGCCGTAGTCGCTGCTGGAGAAGCCCTGCGCGCCCATCGTGACGGGGAGGGCGACGAAGGCCTGCTGGAACACGGTCGCGATCAGGAACGACAGCCCGACGACGCCCATGAACCGGTAGTCGCGCAGCACCGAGCCCAGCCCGACCTCGGCCTCCGCCGCCGTCGAGCCGTCGCCCGCGCCCCGTTCCGGACGGGTCTCCGGGAGCTTCACGAAGACGACGACCGCGCAGACCGCCGTCATCGTCGCCTCGCCCAGGAACAGCAGCAGGTAACTGTGCGCGGCGAGCAGTCCGGCCGCGGAGGACGACACCGCGAACCCGAGGTTGATCGCCCAGTAATTGAGGGAGAAGGCCCTCACCCGGTCCTCGGGGGCGACGATGTCGGCCATCATCGCCTGCGTCGCAGGCCGGGAGGCGTTGCTGGTCACGCCGACGAGACAGGCCACGGCGGCGATGGCGACCGGATGTTCCATGAAGCCGAGCAGGGCCACCGAGCAGGCGGTGCCGATCTGCGAGACCAGCAGGGTGGGCCGTCGGCCCAGCCGGTCGGCGAGCACGCCGCCGACGAGCGAGGAGACCGCGCCACCGAGCCCGTGCAGCGCCGCGACCAGGCCCGCGTACGAAGCCGAATAGCCCCGGTCGACTGTCAGATACATGGCAAGGAAGGTGGCGACAAAGGCGCCCAGCCGGTTGACCAGGGTGGCGGTCCACAGCCACCAGAAGGCCCGGGGCAGACCCGAGACACTCTCCGTCGCGGCTCGCTTCAGACTGGCGACGGACAAGCAGGCCCCCCGGCTCCGTAAGTGGTGAATACCTCGAACGCAGCTTACGAATCATGGGGCGGGAACCGCCACGGATTTTCGGCCCCGCGCGCCGCCGGCCCTGCACTCCGGGGCCCGTCGGCTCCGTCCTCCGGGGCTCGCCGGCTCCGTCCTCCGGGGCCGTCCCGGTCCACCAGTCGGGCAGTCGTACTGCGGCCGAATCCCGTCGATTAGGCTCGGCGCCATGGCCGACGCACCGTACAAGCTGATCCTCCTCCGCCACGGCGAGAGCGAGTGGAACGCGAAGAACCTGTTCACCGGCTGGGTGGACGTGAACCTGACCGAGAAGGGCGAGAAGGAGGCGGTCCGCGGCGGTGAGCTGCTCAAGGACGCCGGCCTGCTCCCCGACATCGTCCACACCTCCCTCCAGAAGCGCGCGATCCGCACCGCGCAGCTCGCCCTGGAGTCGGCCGACCGGCTCTGGATCCCGGTCCACCGCTCCTGGCGCCTGAACGAGCGGCACTACGGCGCGCTGCAGGGCAAGGACAAGGCGCAGACCCTGGCCGAGTTCGGCGAGGAGCAGTTCATGCTCTGGCGCCGCTCCTACGACACCCCGCCGCCCGTGCTGGAGGACGGCACCGAGTGGTCGCAGAGCGACGACCCCCGCTACGCCACGATCCCGCCGGAGCTCCGCCCGCGCACCGAGTGCCTCCAGGACGTCGTCGTCCGCATGCTGCCGTACTGGTACGACGGCATCGTCCCGGACCTCCTCACCGGCCGCACGGTCCTGGTCGCCGCCCACGGCAACAGCCTGCGCGCCCTGGTCAAGCACCTCGACGGCATCTCCGACGAGGACATCTCCGGCCTGAACATCCCCACCGGCATCCCGCTCGCCTACGAGCTGGACGCCGACTTCCGCCCCGTGAAGCCGGGCGGCACGTACCTGGACCCGGACGCGGCGAAGGCCGCGATCGAGGCCGTGAAGAACCAGGGCAAGAAGAAGTAGCCCGCTGGCTCCGAGCCCCCTGCCTGCGGTGTTCCCGCGGGTGGGGGGCTTGTTGCTGTCTTGGGGTCGTGACTGGGCCGTCAGGTGCGCTTGGCCGCCGGGGCGTCGCGGTAGCCGTATCCAACTCTGACCAGACGTCTTCGGTCACCCGCCTGCGGCTGGCGACGGCGGGACTGTGCATCCTGGGCACCATGACGAACCCCGAAGACTCGTACGTGAAGGTGCACTTCCGGCTTGAGATCGAGGACGACTGGCCCCAGCCTCGGTGGAGGGCCCCACCCGGCGCCGATCTCGCCAAGGGGCAACGGCTGCTCAACCACGCCGTGGCCGAGGAGTGGCGGGCCATGGAAGAGGGGGGCATCACCGCACAGTGGTGGGCTGCCTCCGTCGGTTAAGGCCGCTGGGCTGCTGATGAAGACCGTTGCCCCAGGCCGCCACTGCGCAGTGGTTCAGGCCCTCATTGGAGTAGGGGACGCGGGCGTGGCGCTCACTCCTCCGCTGCGTCCTCATTCAGGGAGAGATCGAGCAGCAGGTAGCTGCGGTGCACACGGCCACCCGCTGAGCGCGCGGTCAGCTCGCGGACGTCTGCAACTACCTCGCGTTCCGTGTAGGCAGCGAGCAAACCGGTCACATGGTCCTTTGGTGCGCGCACGATGACCACACCCTCCTCGGCCAGGTCCAGTTCAATGAAACCTCGGAGCGTGCTGCCACCGACCACTGTGCCGACAAGGCGGTTGTCGGTGTCCTCGACCTCCGCTGCTCGTAGTACCTTTCGGCAGCGATCGGCGCTCTCGGCGCTGAGGGACGAAGTGCGGCGGATCGTCGCTTTCGACTCCCACGACAAGGTCACGCCGGTGCCCGTAGAGGCCAGAACGTCCGAGAGTTCAGTCAGATGGGTAATCGCTCGGCGGCCCAAAGGCAGAGCTGCATCCAGGACGGCATCCCCGGCGTCGGCACCGGAGCTTGCGCGATCAGCCACATCAAAAAGTCGGTTGATGGCCCGATCCAGCAGGGCATCAGCGCCGGTGCTCGGCAGATGCTCCGCTTCCTCTTCAGAGACTCCTTCCAGAACCATGCCGTAGGACGATGCGAAGACCACGCCAGAGAAAAGCTTCGTCGCACGTTGCACGTCTTTGGGTACTGGCCCCGCGTCTCGAGTCGGGCGCAACTCGTCGAGCGCATAGGCAACGGACTGCACGGCATTCTGGAAGGCGCGGAGCCAGTCGCCCAGCACCGCGGATTCAACTCGGTGTGTCCGCACGGTGGTGCCGTCCAGCGCGAACCGCAGCACGGGTCGGGCAGGAGTCTCCGATTCGGTCTCAGGTGTCAGGAACCTACCGAGGCGCTTCAGCTGGGCCGATCGCAGTTCGGACATCGTTCTGGGGGCCGGCCTGCCTGCTGACTCATACCTTCGCGCGGCCAGCCACGCACGCAGAGCCTCTTTGTCCGCGACATCAGGCAAGCTGTGAGGAGCGCTCATAGCCATACCTCCAGGTAGCCCCTGCGCTGCCCCTTGACGCGGCAACGCTGCCAGATCTCGTCGTACAGGCCAAGCTCTTGGAAGACTTCGGCATCTCCCGGCGCCATCGCTCCGGTCACCCCCAGGCTATCGAAGTCGGTGGTGGCCGACAGGCTCAGAATGTAGGCATCGATGCGCATGCCGTGCTTTACGCACCAGTCCCGATCGCTGAGGTTGGCGAGGTCAGCGATGTCGTCCTGCTCTGTGACCGAGCCGTGCACTCTGGCATCCACCAGGTATGTGACGTCCACGTCGCTGGGGTCTAACTTGCTGCTGACGAAGCTTCCTGCCAGCCAGATGCGGCTCACGGAACCGAACTTGCATTCCACCAACGCCTTGTGTTGCACCAGCTCCGCCCACAGGCCAGTCCGTGTGCTGGACTCCCGGAAAGCTGCGGCTTGCACCAGTGAACTCTCCAGCTCGTCCCAAGCCATGGGGTAGCGACCGGGCAGCGGACACTGAGTCTCCGGGGCGAACGGCGGTAGCGGGGGCATGGAGCTCCAAGGCAATCGCAGTGGTGTGGATACTCTACGTGACCACCCGTGTGCGGAGGGAGGTGTCCGGGCTTTTGCTTGCCCGCGCCGAGCAGTAGTCAGTTGCCCATGCGCTGTCTGCGATGGCATGTGGTGGCGCTTGCGGGTGGCCCAAGAGGTGGTCCAGCCGCGATGGTTCAGGCGCGACGCACCCCCGACGGGCTCAGCCGGCCCACCGCGTACAACGACCCCCTGGCCGCCGCGACGCCGAGCACGGCGCCGACCGTGTTGAACAGCAGGTCGTCGACGTCCACGGTCCGGCCGGCGGCCATCACGAACTGGATCGTCTCGATCGCGGTGCTCAGCAGCAGGCACAGCGCGACGACCCGGCCCGCCGGCCGGCCCGGTGCGGAGAAGGTCAGCAGCGATGCCAGGGGGACGAACATCGCGGCGTTGGCGATCTGGAGGCGGACGATCATGTCCCGTTCCTCCGCGAAGAGTGCGGCGCCGCCTTCGCCGGTGGGCGTCCAGAGGCCCTCACCGGGCGTCCAGAAGATGTCATGGCCCCCGGTGCCGAGCGGTTGAGTCGGCATGATCGTCGCGGCCAGGACCAGGACGGTCCAGGCCGCGAGCATCGCCTGGACTCCCCGGTCGACTCGCCGGTTCGCCGCGCAGCCGTCCGAGCGGTGGTGCCACCACGCCGCAGTCGCCGACAGCGCCACGACCGCCGCGACGAACAGCGCGACGGTCGCGGGGTTGATGTACAGAACGACTTGCCACATGGAGCTCTCCAGATCGACGCCACCCGCCTGATCCGCCGCGGCCCGAGTGTTCCCTCGGGCCGGGTGGGCCGGATCGACCGGCTGCCCTTCAGGGATCAGTCGGCCCTTCGGGGATCAGGGGCAGCGCCACTTCGTGAAATAGATGTCGCGCTTGTACTCCATCACTCCGCGGACGCACTCGTGCCGGGAGATGTGGTGTCTCTTGCTCAGTTTCGCGTAGCCGTTGCGGGTCTTCTTCGAGCCGAACCACAGCGGGAACGCAATGATGCGGTCGGTCTTCCGTTGCGAACCGAGCTTGACCGTGATCTCACCCCGCGCTCCGCTCCGCCAGTACAAGGTGGAGAAGCGGAAGTTGCCCGAGGTGCCGGTGCGTCCCCTGACACAGAGCTGGCCGTTGCTGAGGTCTCCGCAGCCCGCGGGTGTCGCGCTTGCCGGAGGAGCGGTTGCCAGGGTGGTGCCCAATAAGGCGGCAACCGTCACCGAGATGCCGAGTGAACGCCTGATGTTCATGTTCCCCCTTGGTGAGGCCCGGAACGGGTCACGGCAGAGTGAATGCGCTCGCGCACGACGCGCAGGACGCGCAGGACGCGCACGACGCGCACGACGCGCACGACGCGCACGTCCGCATCATGTCCGGGCTTCCTCCGGGTGCGCTCCGGGTTCTGTCCTGGGTCACCCGGATGCCCGAGCGGTTTCGCGCCGCGAGCGTGGTGCCATGACGTCACCTCACCTGTCCCGCCGGTCCCTCACCGGGATCGCCCTGGCCGGAGCCGCGGCACTGGCGGCCACCGGGACGCTCCCGGCGAGCCGTGCCCACGCGGCCGACTCCGCCGACTCCGCGCTTCCGCCGCTCGACACCAGGGCCCTGCAAGCCGCACTCGACGATCTGGAGCATCCGCCCGCCACCGCCGCCCAGTTGAAGGTCGCCGGCTCTGCGGGCCGCTGGTACGGCACCTCGGGGGTGGCCGACGTCAGGACGGGGCGTCCCGTCCAGGAGGACGACCGTATCCGGATCGGCAGTGTGACGAAGGTGTTCGTCGCCACGGTGGCGCTGCAGCTCGTCGCCGAGCGCCGGCTGGATCTGGCCACGCCCGTGCAGCGCCTGCTGCCCGGTCTGTTGCCGGACCGCTTTGCGCCCATCACCCTGGCGCAGCTGCTCAACCACACCAGCGGGCTGCCGGACCACGTCGGACTCCCCGAACTCGACACGCCCGAGCAGGTGTTCCGGCACCGCTTCGACCACTGGACGCCGGAACGGTTCGTGGAGACGGCCACACGACGGCCGCTGAAGTTCGCGCCCGGCACCTGCCAGGAGTACCGCGGTGTCAACTACGTGCTGGCCGCACTGCTCATCGAGCGGATCACCGGACGTCCGTACGGTGAGGCGGTCACCGCCCGCCTCCTGCGCCCCCTGCGCCTCACCCGGACATCGGTGCCCGGCGACGACCCGCGGATCCATGGCCCGCATGTGCACGGGTATCTGCGGATGACGGACGGACGCCTGCGGGACGTCACCACGTACGACATGTCCGCATCGAGGGGTGAGGGTGACATGATCTCCACCCCGAAGGATCTGGACCGACTGCTGTCCGCTCTCTTCTCCGGGGTTCTGCTCCCGCCGCGGCTGCTCGCGAAGATGTTCACCCTGCCGCCCCCGGAGGTGCGGATGCTGGACGGCACTCCGGCCCGCTACAGCACGGGACTCCAGACGGCCACGGTCAACGGCATCGCGCTCTGGGGGAAGAGCGGTGAGCACTACGGCTACAAGTCGGTACTGCTGTCCACCCGCGATCAGCAGCGCCGCGTAGTGATCTCCGGCAACCCGACGACCCTGGGGGACGGGAACGAGAGCCGGCTGATCGAACGGGTACTCGGCGTGCTGACCCGTCGCTGACCAGCCGCAGGCCAGGCCTGCCGCCCGCGTCCCCGACTGCCCACGCCCCACAGCCCGACACCCCTCTGCCGTATACCGACAGCCCGACACACCTGCCGGATACCGACAGCCCGACACCCACCGGACAACGAACAGACCCGGCCGGGGTCTGCCCGGCCGGGCCCTCTGTGCTCGGTTGGTCCACCGGAGAACGGAGCCGGTCCGGTGGAGTCGCGCTGAAAAGGAGTCGGTGGAACTGCGGGATCGACGGAACTCAGGTCGTACGTGTCAGCCGCAGGACCCGCCGCACTGGCAGGCACCGCCACTCTGACAACCACAGCTGCAGCCGGGGCCGCACCCGCAGGAGCCCAGGACGGGCACCGGTACCTCGACCAGACGTGGTGCCCGGTCGTGCGGCTTCTGTTCGCGGGAGGGAACGGGGCGGATGGATTCGGCCATGGGAACCTCCTCGAAGGCAGTGAGCCTGCCGCACACTCCACACTGCCGTCCGCGGGCGCATCAACGGCGCGCGGAAGCACAGCGGCCCCCACCTGCCCCGCCAGGCACCCTCCCACCAGGCACGACGAGCGGGGCGCCCCCGGTCGGGCCATGGACGTCGGCACGTCGGCACGGTAGAGCCCGGGCGAGGGCCAGCCGCCCTCGCCCGGGCTCTCTCCGGGGCCGTGACCAGCCCCAGGACGAGGACCGAACCCAGCCCCCACGACCGGCTCGGCCCCCGAGTTCAGACGCCGCACTCAGGCCCTCAGCAGACCCCGCAATCAGGCCCCGAGGCCAGGCCTCAAGCCCCCTCCACCGGCGCAACCGGCAGGATCTCGTCCGCGTGCTCGCCGGTCACCAGGTAGACGACCCGCTTGGCCACGGACACCGCGTGGTCGGCGAAGCGCTCGTAGTAGCGGCCGAGCAGCGTCACGTCGACGGCCGTCTCGATGCCGTGCTTCCAGCGGTCGTCCATCAGGTGCTGGAAGAGCGTCCGGTGCAGCAGGTCCATCGCGTCGTCGTCCTGCTCCAGCTGGAGCGCCAGGTCCACGTCCTTGGTGATGATCACCTCGGCGGCCTTGGCCATCAGCCGCTGCGCGAGCTGGCCCATCTCCAGAATCGTGGCGTGCAGGTCGGACGGTACGGCCGAGTCCGGGAAGCGGAGCCGCGCCAGCTTCGCGACGTGCTGGGCGAGGTCGCCGGACCGCTCCAGGTCGGCGCTCATCCGCAGCGAGGTGACGACGATCCGCAGGTCGGTTGCGACCGGCTGCTGGCGCGCCAGCAGGGCGATCGCCCGCGCCTCCAGTTCGCGCTGGAGATCGTCCACCTTCTCGTCCCCGGCGATCACGCTCTCGGCGAGCTTGAGGTCCGCGTCGAGAATCGCCGTGGTGGCGCGGCCGATCGCGGAGCCGACGAGCCGGCCCATCTCGACCAGGCCTTCCCCGATCGAGTCGAGCTCCTCGTGGTATGCGTCCCGCATCGATTTCCTCATCTCATCGAACTGGCTGGTTCTCCCAGCATCCACGCTCCGGGGACAGTGCGTCCCGCATCAGCCGCCGGGATGAACCGGTCCCGACGTCACGGTGAACTCTTGGCAACGTACGCCCCGCCGCCCGGCGGCGGGTGACGACGGCCCGCTGACGCCCGTCCGTCCGGGGTGAACCGGCCGCAACCTGGTGGTGAACTCTCGGCAACGTCTGCCCGGGGGCGCCCTCCGACGGCTGTGGGCGGCTCTGGCCACCCGCTTAATCTGGACTCATGGACGTGAACGCGGCGGTTGCCGCAGCGGCAGCGATCGCCGGGGTCGGAACCGGTGTCGTAGCCATGCTGGCCTTCCGCTGGAGCGAGCGCGAGCAGGCGAAGCCCACGCGCAGCTCGCTGCACACCGATTCCGTGCTGCCCCCCGGTGTCGACACCGTGCTGTCCGTGCTCCGGTCGTCCGCCGTCGTGCTCGACGAGGGCGACAGCGTCGTCAAGGCCAGTTCGGCGGCATATGCCCTGGGCCTGGTCCGCGGCGGCAAGCTGGCCGTCGACCCGATGCTCCAGATGGCCCGGGACACCCGCCGGGACGGCGAGATACGACAGGTGGAGCTGGATCTGCCGCGGCGCGGATCCGGCCGCGGCGAAGGCCTGGCGGTCTCCGCCCGGGTCGCCCCGCTCGGCTCCCGGCTGGTGCTGCTGCTGGTCGAGGACCTCACCGAGGCCCGCCGGATAGAGGCCGTCCGCCGCGACTTCGTGGCCAACGTCAGCCACGAACTCAAGACCCCGGTGGGCGCGCTCTCCCTGCTCTCCGAAGCGGTGATGGACGCCTCGGACGACCCGGAGGCGGTCGACCGGTTCGCCGGCCGGATGCAGGTCGAGGCGACCCGGCTGAACAGCCTCGTGCAGGAGCTCATCGACCTCTCCCGGGTGCAGAACGACGATCCGCTCGAGGACGCCGAGCCGGTGCGGGTGGACGAGCTGGTCGCGGAGGCGATCGACCGCTGCCGCCACCAGGCCGGCACCAAGCAGATCACCATGGCGGCCGGGGGGACGGCGGGCCTCCATGTGTGGGGCAACCGGGGACAGCTCGCCGCGGCCCTCGGCAACCTCGTCGAGAACGCGGTCAACTACAGCCCGGCCCGCACCCGCGTCGGCATAGCCGGGCGCCGGGTCAACGCGCCCGGCGGCTCCCCGGCCGGCGGCTCGGGGGCAATGATCGAGATCGCCGTGACCGACCAGGGCATCGGCATCTCCGACCGCGACAAGGACCGGATCTTCGAACGGTTCTACCGCGTCGACCCGGCGCGCTCGCGCGCCACCGGCGGGACCGGCCTCGGCCTCGCCATCGTCAAGCACGTGGCCGCCTCGCACGGCGGGGAGGTCACGGTGTGGAGCGCTGAGGGACAGGGCTCCACGTTCACCCTGCGGCTTCCGGAGGCAGGCCGCGAAAGGGACCGGGAGCGGACGGACCGCCACGACCGGACCCTGATCGAGCCGGACGACCTCGATGACGAGGACCACCGGCCGTACGAAGCCTTCACCGATGAAACACTTCCCGCCCCGGAGGTCCTTCCGTGACCCGAGTGCTCGTCGTCGAGGACGAGGAATCGTTCAGCGACGCATTGTCGTACATGCTCCGCAAGGAGGGCTTCGAGGTCGCCATTGCGGCAACCGGGCCCGAAGGGCTGGACGAGTTCGAACGCAATGGCGCCGACCTGGTGCTGCTCGACCTGATGCTGCCGGGCCTGCCCGGCACCGAGGTGTGCCGCCAGCTGCGCGGCCGCTCCAACGTCCCGGTGATCATGGTGACCGCCAAGGACAGCGAGATCGACAAGGTCGTCGGGCTCGAAATAGGAGCCGACGACTACGTGACCAAGCCGTTCTCCTCCCGCGAGCTGGTGGCCCGGATCCGGGCCGTGCTGCGCCGCCGCGGCGAGCCGGAGGAGGTCGTCCCGGCGGCCCTGGAGGCCGGCCCGGTACGGATGGACGTCGACCGGCACGTGGTCACCGTCGGCGGCGGCAAGGTGGACCTCCCGCTCAAGGAGTTCGACCTGCTGGAGATGCTGCTGCGGAACGCCGGCCGGGTGCTCACCCGGATGCAGCTGATCGACCGGGTGTGGGGCGCCGACTACGTCGGTGACACCAAGACCCTGGACGTCCATGTGAAGCGGCTGCGCGCCAAGATCGAGCCCGACCCGGGCGCGCCGCGCTATCTGGTCACGGTCCGCGGCCTGGGCTACAAGTTCGAGCCGTAAACCGCCCCGGCGGGGAGTCCCGAACGGAAAAACCCGGCCACGCGTCCCGGCGGGGAATCCCCGAACGGAAAAACCCGGCCACGTGCCCCGGCGGGGAATCCCCGAACGGAAAACCCGGCCACGTGCCCCGGCGGGGAATCCCCGAACGGAAATCCCCGGCCGAGAGCCACGACGAAAGGCCCCGGAGCAGTGCTGCTCCGGGGCCTTCGTGCTGCCTGGGTGCCGCCGCACCGGGCGCGTGCGCACGGACGCGTTGCGCGGCGGGCCGGGCGGCCGGCGCCGGACGGTGTCCGGCGCGCGGCTCAGTGCCCGGCGCCCTCGTGGCCCTCGGCGGACGGGCTCCCGGCGGTGTCGCCGTTGGCCTCGTCGCCGTCCGCGGCCTCCCCGCCGGCGGCCTCCTCGCTGCCCGGGCTGCCGGTCGGCGAACCCGAGGGGGACGCGGTGCCCGAGGGCTTCGCGGAGGACGACGGGGTCGGCACGATGCTCGGCCCGAAGTCCTTGAAGTAGGTCTGGGCGGGCACGACGAACGCCTTCAGCTCGACCTTGCCGGTCCGGCCGAACTCGAACGACACCTGCTGGGCGTTGCCGTCCCGGACGGACTCGCCGCTCCGGGCCATGACGGCGGAGGCGTTGCCCTTGCCGCCGATCATCACCGAACCGCCCGCCGGGATGGTCACCGGGCCGCTGCCCTTGGCGGGCCGCAGCTTCACGGGGGAGGACGAGCCCTCGACGGCGACGGACTCGAGCGTCTCCGTCTTCGTGCCGTTGTTGAAGATCCGGCCCGACACGACGGCCGGACCCTCCGCGCCGTCGGGCTGGGTGATCACATTCACGTTCTGGAGCTGGACGTCACCGACGCTGGTGGCCGCGTTGTCCGGCTTGACCTGGAGCGTCGAGGCAGAGTTCCCGGCGCCGCAGGCGGCGAGCGAGGCGATCGAGAACGCGATGGCGGTCGCGGCGAGGGCGCCGCGTCGAAGGCTGCTGCTCACGGCGGCGGCATCTCCTTGGACGTAAGGGGGTGTCAGCGCGCTTACATTACCGAGCCGTGGTTTCGGCCCCGCACCCGACCCGCCCCCGGGACCCCACGCGCCCTTCGCGTCCCACGCCTCACGTCCGGCTCCCGAGCCCGCCGCGGGCGAGCCGCGCCCAGGTGTCGGGCCCGGTGGACCTGCACGGAGTCCCAGGCGCCGCCGTGCGGCGGCCTGCACGCCGCGACGGCGCCTCCGCCGCGCCCGAGCGCCCATGGGTGACCCCGGGCGCGCTCTGTGGCCTCCCACGCCCCCAGCCGGCGCCCCCAGCCATACGTGCACCACCAGCCACACGTTGCCCGCAGGCCACCCGTGTGCCGTCAGTCACGCGGACGTCCTCAGCCGCCCGGCGGCCGCTCTGTCCGCCCGCTCCGTCAGGCCCGGCTCTACGGGGCCCGCCGCGCCCGGGGGAGGCCACCGCACAGAAGAAGCCGGGGGAAGCCACCCGCACGGAAGAAGCCGGACCGTACGGCCCCCGCAACGCCCCGGCCACAGCGCCGCCACACCGGTCCACCCCGGCTGAGCAGCCACGACGGGAGAGGCCGGACGGCGGCCGCCACGCCGCTCGGGGCGCTGCCCGGGGTCGTCATCCGGCCGTCGGCCACGCCCGGGGGACCGATGACGGGCGAATATCCACCGGGAGTCCGCTCGGCGGATTATCGGCGCCGAATCCGTGAAGGCGAGAAATTGATCAGTGCGCCGAACGGGTCGGAGTGATCAATTCGCGAATCGCGACCGGATCCGCATCCTCTGGCTCCGAACGGAGTAGCGGAAGTCAGCCGCTTGGACTCCGGCAAACCGGGACGTTCGGCCTGTCTTCCGGGGTCGTGGATGCGTGTAACGTACGCGTTTCGCCTCCCCGCCACAGCCGCTCCCACCTGCGAATACCTGGTTCCGGGGACCCCGCGCAGCACGTTCCGGTCGTGATTGTCAAGCCCCGAGATATGCCCTGACCTGCGAAAACGCCATTCAGAACGGGCCGTTCCCGTGTTACTCTGGATAGCCACGGAAGGGGTACCTGTCACATGACGTTCAAGGTTGGCGACACCGTGGTCTATCCCCATCACGGGGCCGCGCTGATCGAGGCCATCGAAACTCGTCAGATCAAAGGCGTGGACAAGACCTACTTGGTGCTGAAGGTTGCCCAGGGTGACCTGACGGTTCGTGTGCCTGCGGACAATGCGGAGTTCGTCGGCGTGCGCGATGTGGTCGGCCAGGACGGGCTGGACCGGGTCTTCGAGGTGCTGCGTGCACCTTATGCCGAAGAGCCGACCAACTGGTCCCGTCGCTACAAGGCAAATCTCGAGAAGCTCGCCTCCGGCGACGTGATCAAGGTTGCGGAGGTCGTGCGCGACCTGTGGCGCCGTGAGCGCGAGCGCGGACTCTCCGCAGGTGAGAAGCGCATGCTCGCCAAGGCGCGGCAGATCCTGGTGAGCGAGCTCGCGCTCGCGGAGAACACCAACGAGGACAAGGCCGAGGCGCTGCTCGACGAGGTTCTCGCGTCCTGACGCGCCGATCGTCCTGACGCGGACCGCGCGCAAGCGCCGGTGCCGGCAGAACAGCCGCGGTGCCCGAGTGACGATTTCGTCGCCGGGCGCTGCGGCATAGGTGCAGGTCGGCGCTGCCTTGTGCGGCACTGTCAGCCGTGCGGCACGGGCGTTGCGGCGCCGACGGCGCACCGCCGAGTCAGGCGCACCCCCGAGCGATCCGCCGGAGTGATTCGGGGAACCGGTCGCCGGATCTCCTTCTGCAGGGACTCTGCTTCTGCAAGCCTCTGCTTCTGCAAGGACTCCGCAGGGACCGGGCGTCCGGATCTTCACGGAACCGGACATCGCGAAACCGGGTCCTTCTGCGTGGCTGCGTCGTTGCGCACGCCCCTGACGTGATGATCCGGTGTGAGCGGGCCCACGGAAACCGGCCCGTTGAAGGATGTGCCGGGCCCGGGCACACGCTCGACCGGTTGTCACGGAAGGGACCGGTCGGGGCATCGCGCCCGGCACGCTGTGGCCATACCCAACTCGGCCGAGGAAACAAACCTGAACGCGCAACCAAACTCCCCCGCTTCGCACCTCCCACGTACCGCCGCCGTCATTCCCGCGGCCGGTCGTGGCGTCCGTCTCGGCCCCGGTGCCCCCAAGGCGCTGCGGGCGCTGGCGGGCACGCCGATGCTGGTGCACGCCGTGCGGGCGATGGCCCGCTCCCGAGCCGTTTCGCTCGTCGTCGTGGTCGCTCCGCCGGAGGGTGCGGCCGAGGTCCGCACCCTCCTCGACGACCACGCTCTGCCGGAGACCACCGACGTGCTGGTCGTGCCCGGCGGGGAGACCCGCCAGGAGTCGGTGGGCCTCGGCCTCGCCGCGCTGCCCGACGACGTCGGCGTGGTCCTGGTGCACGACGCCGCGCGCCCGCTGGTGCCCGTCGACACGGTGGACGCCGTCGCCGCGGCCGTACGGTCCGGCGCTCCCGCGGTCGTCCCGGCGCTGCCGCTCGCGGACACCGTCAAGCAGGTCGAGCCCGCCGCCGCGGGCGAGCCCGAGCCCGTCGTCGGCACGCCCGAGCGTGCCCGGCTGCGCGCCGTGCAGACCCCGCAGGGCTTCGACCGGGCCGTGCTCGTCGAGGCCCACGAGAAGATCCACTGCGAGGGCGACGGGGCCACCGACGACGCCGGGATGGTGGAGCGCCTCGGCGTTCCGGTCGTCGTCGTCCCCGGCCACGAGGAGGCGTTCAAGGTCACCCGGCCGCTGGACCTCGTCCTCGCCGAGGCCGTACTCGCCCGGAGGAGGGCCACCGATGGCTTCACCTGATCCGATGGCCGCACCTGATCCGTCCGGCGCCGCGCCCGTGCTGCCGCTCGTCGGGATCGGCACCGATGTCCACGCCTTCGAGAAGGGCCGTGAGCTGTGGTGCGCGGGCCTGCTCTGGGAGGGCGCCGAGTACGGGCTCGCCGGGCACTCGGACGGCGATGTCGCGGCCCACGCGGCCTGCGACGCGCTGTTCTCCGCCGCCGGAGTCGGCGACCTCGGGGCGCACTTCGGCACCGACCGGCCCGAGTGGTCCGGTGCCTCGGGCGTCACCCTGCTCGCCGAGGCGGCGCGGATCGTGCGGGCCGAGGGCTTCGAGATCGGCAATGTGGCGGTCCAGGTGATCGGCGTCCGCCCGAAGATCGGCAAGCGCCGGGCCGAGGCGCAGCAGGCGCTCTCCGCCGCGGTGGGCGCGCCTGTCTCGGTCTCCGGCACCACCACGGACGGCCTGGGGCTGACCGGCCGCGCCGAGGGGCTCGCCGCGCTGGCCACGGCCGTGGTGTTCCGCCGCCCCTGAGGCGCCGGGACGCCACGTCCCACCGCGCCGGGCCGGGGCCGCGCGACGGCCCCGGCCTCGCCCCGGTCGGCCGTACTCCCCGTTCCGCGGGAGCGGCGTCCGACTGCGCGGCCCTTCATCGCAGCGCCGTCCGACTGCGCGGTCCCCTTCATCGGAGCCCCGTCCGACTGCGTGCCCCGTGCCCCCGGCGTGCCGCCCCGGCCGCGCGCCGCGATTCCCGACGGCTTTCCGCCTGCTCCACACCTGCTCCCCGCCCGCTCTCGGGCTCTGCGCCGAACCGGTGCCCGGCCGCAGGAATATGCCTCCATGCCGGGGAGTTGGGTACGGATCGGGGCACCCCGTTTCATCCGCACACCCGCACCGGAAGGAACCGCCGTGGCAGCCGCACTCTCCGACGACCTCAAGAAGCTCATCGACAGCCCGGTCTTCGCGACCGTCGGCACCGTCCAGCCGGACGGCAGCCCGCAGCTGTCCGTCGTCTGGGTGAAGCGGGACGGCGACGACGTGCTGTTCTCCACCACGGTCGGCCGCCGCAAGGAGAAGAACCTGCGGCGCGACCCCCGGGTCACCGTGCTGGTCAACCCGGCTGACGCGCCGTACACGTACGCCGAGATCCGCGGCACCGCCACCCTCACCACCGAGGGCGGCCGGGAGCTGATCGACGCGCTGTCCATGAAGTACGCCGGCAAGCCCTACGCCGACTTCAACCCCGCGTCGGGGCAGGACGCCGAGCGGGTTGTCGTCCGGATCACCCCGCGCAAGGTCGTCGGCAGCATCTGACGCCCGCGGCTCCCGTCACCTGGAGCTTTCGGTCCGCGGTACGGCGTCCGGCGTACCGCGGCCGTCATGCTTCCGTGCCCTGTGACCCCACGGGTCGCAGGGCACTGCCGTGGGCGCACTACCCTTGTGGGGTGACCATTCGCCTGTACGACACCAGCGCCCGGCAGATCCGCGACTTCACCCCGCTCCGGCCGGGCTGCGTCTCGATCTACCTGTGTGGCGCGACCGTGCAGGCCGCCCCGCACATCGGGCACATCAGGTCGGGCCTCAACTTCGACATCATGCGCCGCTGGTTCGCCCACCGTGGCTACGACGTGACCTTCGTCCGGAACGTCACGGACATCGACGACAAGATCCTGGCCAAGTCCGCGGAGAGCGGCGAGCCGTGGTGGTCGATCGGCTTCCGCAACGAGCGGGCCTTCACCTACGGCTACGACGTGCTCGGCTGCCTCCCGCCGACGTACGAGCCGCGGGCCACCGGCCACATCCCCGAGATGATCGAGATGATGCGCGGCCTCATCGGGCGGGGCCACGCCTACGCCGCCGAGGGCAACGTCTACTTCGACGTGCGGTCCTTCCCGGAGTACCTGCGGCTCTCCAACCAGGAGCTGGAGAACCTCCAGCAGCCGTCGGGCGCCGGTGAGACCGGCAAGCGCGACCCGCGTGACTTCGCCATGTGGAAGGCGGCCAAGCCCGGGGAGCCCAGCTGGGAGACCCCGTGGGGCCGCGGCCGCCCCGGCTGGCACCTGGAGTGCTCGGCCATGGCCCACAAGTACCTGGGCGAGGCCTTCGACATCCACGGCGGCGGGCTGGACCTCGTCTTCCCGCACCACGAGAACGAGATCGCGCAGGCCAAGGCCTTCGGCGACGCGTTCGCCTCGTTCTGGGTGCACAACGCCTGGGTGACGATGAGCGGCGAGAAGATGAGCAAGTCGCTCGGCAACTCGGTGCTCGTCTCGGAGATGGTCAAGCGCTGGCGCCCGATCGTGCTCCGCTACTACCTGGGCACCCCGCACTACCGTTCGATGATCGAGTACAGCGAGGAGGCGCTGCGCGAGGCCGAGTCGGCCTTCGCGCGGATCGAGGGCTTCATCCAGCGGGTCGTCGAGAAGGCGGGCCCCGTGGAGCCCGCGGCCGAGGTGCCGCCGGCCTTCGCCGAGGCGATGGACGACGACCTGGGTGTCCCGCAGGCGCTGGCCGTGGTGCACACCACGGTCCGGCAGGGGAACAGCGCACTCACCGCCGACGACAAGGAAGCCGCCGTCGCCCGCCTGGCGGAGGTCCGTGCGATGCTCGGAGTACTGGGTCTCGACCCGCTCGACGAGCACTGGGCCGGCGCCGACCGCGGCGACGACCTGCACGGCGTCGTGGACTCCCTGGTCCGGCTGGTGCTGGAGCAGCGCCAGGCGGCCCGCGCCCGCAAGGACTACGGCACCGCCGACGCGATCCGTGACCAGCTCCAGCAGACCGGCCTGGTGATCGAGGACACCCCGTCCGGCCCGCGCTGGGAGCTCGGCCCGCGCTGATCGCACAATTGCAGATTTGACCGGCGCTCCGGGGGTCCCGGAGCGCCGGAGTCCATACATACGCAGGTTTGCAGCAACGCAGGATTGCAGCAGCAGTAAGAAATTAGGTGACCCATGGCCGGCAACAGCCAGCGCAGGAACCGCCGCACGTCCAACAAGAAGGGCATGCAGGTCGGCAGTGGCGGTCAGCGGCGCCGTGCCCTGGAGGGCAAGGGCCCGACCCCGCCGGCCTCGGCGCGCAAGGGGCACGCCAAGCAGCGTGCCGCGAACGCCAAGGCCAAGCAGGCGGCTACCCGCCGTCCGGCGCCGCGCCGCGGTGGCCCCAAGGGCACCAGCGAGCTGGTCGTCGGCCGCAACCCGGTGGTCGAGGCGCTGCGCGAGGGCGTCCCGGCGAACACGCTCTACGTCCAGCAGTTCATCGACAACGACGAGCGGGTGCGCGAGGCGCTGCAGCTCGCCGCCGACCGCGGCGGCATCGCGCTGATGGAGGCGCCCAAGCCCGAGCTGGACCGGATGACGAACGGCCTGAACCACCAGGGCCTCGTTCTCCAGGTGCCGCCGTACGACTACGCGCACCCGGAGGACCTGGCCGCGGCCGCGTTCGACGCCGGCGAGGACCCGCTGATCGTCGCTCTGGACGGGGTGACCGACCCGCGGAACCTGGGCGCGGTCGTCCGCTCCGTCTCCGCGTTCGGCGGCCACGGCGTGGTCGTGCCGGAGCGCCGCGCCGCCGGGATGACGGCCGGTGCGTGGAAGACCTCGGCGGGCACCGCGGCCCGCACCCCGGTCGCCCGCGCCACCAACCTGACCCGCGCCCTGGAGAGCTACCAGAAGGCCGGGATGACGGTGGTCGGCCTGGCCGCCGACGGCGAGACGGAGCTGACGGACCTCGAGGCGCTGGACGGCCCCGTGGTGATCGTGGTCGGCAGCGAGGGCAAGGGCCTGTCCCGGCTCGTCGGCGAGACCTGCGACATCCGGGTGCGGATCCCGATGCCGGGCGGCGCGGAGTCGCTGAACGCCGGTGTCGCCGCGGGCGTCGTCCTCTACGAGACGGCTCGTCGCAGGGCGTGAGCCTTTGCCCCCCGGGGGGCGGGGGAGCTTGACGGGCCTCGGACACTTCGAGGCGTCAAGGCAGTGTCCTATGCGCTCGTCACTCGGTTAGATGAGTGTGGACACCAGAACACCCCGCCCTACGGGGGCACGCTCGCGAGGGTTCGACGACGAGCCTGTGCTGAGCACGGTGAAGGTGCCGTGCGACCCGTCCCAGGTCATCGTCAACCACGCGAGCTTCCGCGTGCAGCTCGCCACGCCGGTCAGAGGCCGGGGCACGCCGGGGCACGCCCGGCAGCTCGTCGGCTCCGCCGCACGGTCGGGCGCCGGAGCGCCCGGGGCAGGGAAGCGCCGGACACCCGTCGTGTGGAGCGGTCGCAGCGAACCGGGCGATCGCGCGGCAGGCAATCTCCTCCAGGCCGTACGGGCCTCGGGAACCGGAAACCGGGGCGGCGGCGCCGACATGGGCTCGACCCAGGTGCTGCCCCGCGTCCGGCTCGACGACGCCCCGCCGTCCGTCATCGGCCCGCGGTCCCCCCAGGCCGGCGAGACGGAACTGCTGCGCGGCGTCCGGCCCGCCCGCGGCGCGTACGACGACTACGACGATGGCCCGGACACCGACGAGTTCGCCGCGGTCGACGACGCGGGGCGCGCCGGCCGGCGCCAGGGGACGGACCCGGTCCGGCACGCGTACTACCCGGGCCGCCGGATGAACCTCGGCGTCGTGCTGCTCCCGCTGCGCATCTTCCTCGGCTTCATCCTCATCTCCGCGGGCATGGGGAAGCTCTGCGACCCCGTGTACTTCGACGGCGGCCGGCGCGGCTCGATGGTCACCTGGCTCACGCACCTGCACCCGTGGGGCTTCGCCTCGCCGCTGCGCGACTTCGCCCTGGCGCACCCGGTCGGCTCCGGGCTGAGTGTCGCGTTCCTCCAGGTCGTGGTCGGTGTGCTGACGGTCTTCGGACTGTGGCAGCGGCTGGCCGCCTCGTTCGGCGCGCTGCTGTCGGCCACGCTGCTGATGATGGTCAGCTGGCGCTCGGTGCCGGTCTACGAGGCCCCGGACTTCATCTACCTCGCCGCCTGGAGCCCGCTGATCATCGCGGGGGCGCCGGTGTACTCGATGGACGCCCGGCTGGCGGGCGAGGCCTGGCGGCGGCTCGGCCCGCGGGTCGGCATCTGGGACCTGCGGCGGCGGGTGCTGCGGCGCGGCGCCGTCATGGCGACGGTCGTCGGCGGACTGGCCCTGCTGGTCGGCTCGATGCTCGGCAGCGCCGTGCGGTCCACGGACATGACCACGGTGCCGGGGCCGACGGACGCCCCGCGCAACCACCTCCCCGGCTCGCCGATGCCGAAGGAGCCGGAGTCCGAGCAGGCCTCCCAGGGGCCGACGTCGGCCGGCTCGGGTTCGCCCGAGGCCAGCCGCAGCGCCACCCCGAGCGCCTCCGCGGGGGCGTCCACGGGTCCGGACACGGCACGGGAGACCGCGACGGTCGGGACCGGGCAGCAGCCGGGCCAGTCCCCCTCCGGCCGGGACACCAGCGGTGTGCAGACGCCGCAGCAGCCGGCCGCTCCGGCGGCGCCGCCGAGCCAGACGGCGGGCCCGTCGTCCACGGGCGGCGGTGCCACCCCGGGCGGGGCCACCGGCGGTGGCTCGGGCTCCGGTGGCTCGGGCGGCGACTCGTCCTCCGGCGGCGCGCTCGGAGGCATCCTGGGCTGACCCGGGACCCCGTACGGGCCCGCCTACGCCTCCCCCCGGTCCCGCGGGCCGGAACGCCGCCCCACGACTCACGTCGTGGGGCGGCGTTCTGTGTGGGGGCGGGTGGTCCGGACGGGCGCCGGTGCCGTGGGGAGGCGGGCGTGCCGAGGGCGCGCCGCGGCTGGGGCTCTCCGCATGGTGCCGGGCCGGGGCGGGGCGCGTCCGGCGTGAGCGCGGTGGTGGAGGGCCGTACGGCGGCGCGCGATGGCGGCGCCGTGCGCGGTGGTCCATGGCGGCGTAGCCGTTGTCCGGGGGCGGGCCGCAGGAGGCGTACGCCCGTACTCGGCAGAGGTGGGACGGCCGGGCGAATCAGCGTGTGTGGGAGGCGAGTTCGTCGGCGGCCTCGGAGAGGTCCTTGACCGTGTCGATCGCGCGCCAGTAGGCACCGTGGGGGAGCGGGAAGCCCGCCAGGCGCCGTTCGCGGGCCAGCCGCGGGAAGGTGGTGCGCTCGTGGTCGCCGCGGAGCGGCAGCAGGCCGGTGAACGCGGCGGAGAGCACGTACACCCCCGCGTTGATGTGATACGGCGACAGCGGGGCCTCGATGAAGTCCAGTACGTGGCCGAACTCGTCGGTCTCCACCGCTCCCCAGGGCATCCGCGGCCGGGCCAGCGCCACCGTCGCGTCCGCGCCGCGCTCGTGGTGGAAGGCGGCCATCTCGCGCAGCGAGAAGCGCGTCCAGACGTCCCCGTTGGTGGCGTACCAGGGGCGTTCGGGGTGGGGGAGGGAGGCGGCGGCGTACTTGAGGCCGCCGCCCCGGCCCAGCGGCTCCTTCTCGACCACGGTGGTGACGCGCAGCGGGAGCCGGTCGGCGGCGGACCGCAGCCAGTCCTGGAGGACGGCGGCGAGGTGCCCGCAGGAGACCACGGCGTCGGTGACGCCTTCCTCGGCCAGCCAGGCCAGTTGATGGCCGATGATCGGGGTCCCGGTTCCGGGGATCTCGACCATCGGCTTGGGCCGGTCGTCGGTGTACGGACGAAGCCGTGACCCCTGGCCGCCGGCCAGGATCACGGCTTGTGTGGGATACACGTCGGTGTCCGCGTCGCTGCGCGCAGTCGCGCTCACGTCCTCGCTCACATCCCCAGGGTGGTCACCGGTCATGGGTGCACCCTAGGTGTTGTCCGGACATTCGCGGCATATGGTCAGGGGGCCTCCTGGGAGACGCCGTAGGCGAAGGAGGTGTCGCAGACGGGGCGGGAGAACTCCTGCGCGCGGTGCGCGGCGCCGCCGTACTTGGCCACCGCGGCCCGGCCCAGGGCGCGGGCGATGGAGGCGCAGTGCTTGGCCAGCGAGGGGCGGGCGTTGGTCTCCTCCTGGAGGTGGGTGAGGGCGATGCCCGGGTCCTTCTCCTGGAGTTCCGCGAGGAGCCGGTCGCGGAGCACGTCCTGCGGGGCGCGGGACTTGGCGTGCGTGGAGGCCTTCTCCGCGGACGCCGTGAGCATCCGGGAGTCGGTACCGGTTCCCGACCACGGGACGCTGGTGACCGCGAGCGTCCCGGAGAGCACCAGGACGACGGGGAGGACGAAGGCGAGGGTTCTGCCGATGCGGCGGGCTGCGTGATTCACGCACGCGATCGTAGCGAGGAGTGATGATTCGACGGCATTTAGTCACCCTCTTGAGTGACGAACTGCCGAGCCGGTCCGCTCACCGTGTTGACGCACAGGGTCGAAACGTCGGAAGTGCGGTGATCCCAGGGGTGGTGGGCGCCGGCCGGGCGGATGCCCTGACGCTGCCCACGGCGATGGCGCCGTACACCCGGGGGTGGGTGTACGGCGCCGGGCCGGCCGGTGGTGGCTGCGGGGCGGGGTGGTCCCGTCGTCGGCGCCGGTTGGTGACCGGCGGACGCAACGGCAGGAGCCGATGATCAGCGGCGCGGGCCGGTGTTCGGCGGTGCGGGCCGGCGTTCGGTGGTGCGGGCCGCTGCGCAGCGGTGCGGGTCGGTGCCGGGCCGGTCAGTCGCCGAGGCGCTCGCCCGAGGACGTGGAGAAGACGTGCGTCTCGCCGGGGTGCGGCACGACGTGGACCACGGCGCCCTTCTCCGGCACCTGCCGGCCGCCGACCCGGACGACCAGGTCCTTCCGCTCGCCGCCGACGTCGGCGGTGCCGTAGACGTAGCCGTCGGCGCCGAGCTCCTCGACGACGTTGACGGTGATGGCCAGGCCGACCGGGGCGTCCGCGGCCTCCTTGGAGAGGGCGCGGGCGGTGTCGCCGTTCTGCTCGACCACGTCGAAGTGCTCGGGGCGGACGCCGACGGTGACGGTGCGGTCGCCCTTGTCGGAGGCGGCGGACAGCGCCTCGCGGGAGACAGGGACGACGCTGTTGCCGAACTTCACACCGCCGTCGGTGATCGGCACCTCGACGAGGTTCATGGCGGGGGAGCCGATGAAGCCCGCGACGAAGAGGTTGGCCGGGCGGTCGTACATCCTGCGCGGCGAGTCGATCTGCTGGAGCAGGCCGTCCTTGAGCACCGCGACCCGGTCGCCCATGGTCATGGCCTCGACCTGGTCGTGGGTGACGTAGACGGTGGTGATGCCGAGGCGGCGCTGCAGGCCGGCGATCTGGGTGCGGGTCTGGACGCGGAGCTTGGCGTCCAGGTTGGACAGCGGCTCGTCCATCAGGAACACCTGCGGCTCGCGGACGATCGCGCGGCCCATCGCGACGCGCTGGCGCTGGCCGCCGGAGAGGGCCTTGGGCTTGCGGCCGAGGTACTCGGTGAGGTCCAGGATCCGGGCGGCGTCCTCGACCTTCTGGCGGATCTCGGTCTTGTTGACACCGGCGATCTTGAGGGCGAAGCCCATGTTGTCGGCGACGGTCATGTGCGGGTACAGCGCGTAGTTCTGGAACACCATGGCGATGTCCCGGTCCTTCGGCGGGAGGTGGGTGACATCGCGGTCACCGATGCGGATCGCTCCGTCGTTGACGTCCTCCAGGCCCGCGAGCATCCGGAGGGAGGTGGACTTGCCGCAGCCGGAGGGGCCGACGAGGACGAGGAATTCGCCGTCCTCGATCTGGATGTCGAGCTTGTCGACGGCGGGCTTGTCGGTGCCCGGGTAGATCCGGGTTGCCTGGTCGTACGTGACCGTAGCCATGGTGATACATCCCTTCACCGGCAGGAACGTGCCGGACGATCCGAGTAAAGGAGTAGTCCACTGGTAGTGGGTTGCCAGGACGCTACCCGGCGGGTCGAGGTTTGTCAGTAGTTGGACAGGCCCGGATCGAGTTGCACAGCCCGGGATCGCCTGATGCCGGAAGCTGAGCGCCCTGTGTAGAGTGGAGCCGCCTCCGCGCACGGGCTTCGCTGCGCGGCGCCGACTTAGCTCAGCTGGTAGAGCACCGCTCTTGTAAAGCGAAGGTCGTCGGTTCGAACCCGACAGTCGGCTCAGAGCCCGCACAGGGAAAACGCCCCGAACCATGATCGGTTCGGGGCGTTCGACATCCACGGCTGACATCGACGGGGACGGTCAGCCACGATCAAGGCGGCGTTCCGGCAGCCGGTCCATGGTGCTGACGCTTCTCCCGGCGCAGCGCAGCGCAGCCAGGCAGGTCAACGGGGGCACGGGATGGATCCGTGTGTGGAGTGCGGGCCTTCGAAGGGTGCGGGGCGGATCAGCCACTGGTGTCGGCGTGGACCCATTTGCCGCAGCCGGAGACCTTCCCGGTGCTGGTCTTGTGCCTGCAGGCGCGGAACTGGATGTTCCCGATTTCGGGGAAGTCCCGCACGAAATGCTTGGTGCTGAGCACGCCCCTGTCGTTGACCAGGGTAACGATCTTCTGGTCTTCGAACTGGTACTGGACTGCGGCGGAGTAGCCATCCGCCTGCGAGTCGTGGACCCAGAACTGGTCACCGGAGGACCTGTACTCGACCCACGAGCCCTCGCCGTCCGCCGTCCAGTACGTTTCGGCGGCAGCGAAAGGTGCGTTCAGCGCGCCGAGACCGAGTGCGGCGGCGGTGAGACCGATCAGGGCGGTACCGCGCAGCGCTTTTGACTTCTTCATGTTTCTCCCTGTGCCTGTGCCTGTGCAAGCGACATGTTCACAGCCGGTTGGCCCGAAGTCGTTAGCGCTGCGTGTACGCCCCAGTTGGCGCAGCGTGCACTGCCCGCTCGTGCCGGCGGTTCCCGCCGAAGCGGAACCCCGGCGAAGCCCCGGGCCGATCATGGTCCGGGGCCTTCGGCATCCGTCGCCGGCATCGGTGAGGGCAGTGCGGCGCGGCGATTGGCGTGCCCACGTCGCCGGTCGTCTCCCGGCGCCGGGAACCGGGGCGGGGTGTGGAATGCGATCCCGGGTGTCGGCGTTCTCCAGGGCATGAGCGATTCGTCCGGTGACGTCGGTTCCTTCCCGGCCGAGCGTGAGGCCGTACGTGAGCGGCTGGCGGCCGAGCGCGCCGGAACCAAGGAGCGGATCGCAGCACTGAGCCGGGAGTTCGAGGGGATCGTCGCGGCGAACGCCCTGGTGGCGGTTGACGACGAGCACGATCCCGAGGGGTCGAGCACCGCCTTCGAGCGCGCCCATGTCGCCGCCCTGCTGGCGAAGGCGCACGATCAGCTGGCCGATCTGGACCGGGCGCTGGAGCGCCTGGAGCGCGGTGACTACGGGCGGTGCGAGGGGTGCGGGGAGCCGATCCCGGCCGCACGGCTGGAGGCGCGCCCGTCGGCGAGCACGTGCGTGCGGTGCGCGGAGGCGGGCACGGCGAGCCGCTGAGCGGGGGAGCGGCGTCCGGCTCTCCCAGCCCAGGCTTTCCCCGTCAGTCTCTCCCAGCCCCGGCTCTCCCGTTTCCGTTCCCGCTGCCCCGGCTTCTCCCGTTCCCGTTCCCGCTGATCGGCCTGCCGCGTGGTGCTCAGGGGTGCATCCGGGCGCCCTTGATCACCTTGTCGACCGCGTTGCGGGGCCCGTACACGGCGAGACCCACCAGGTCCAGCCGGTCCCTCGGTACGGCCCGCACCGCGGCCCGGTTGTCCCGGTCGTTGCCGGTGGCGAAGAGGTCGGAGGTGAACACCGCCCGTGGCAGCGAGCGGGACAGGGCGCGGCCGTGTGCGGCGGTCACGGTCTCCTTCGTTCCCTCGAAGACCAGGACGGGCTGGCGGAACATCGGCAGGTAGGCGGTGCCGTCGGCGTCGGCGTACGGCTCGCCGATCACCTCGGGGAGCTCCGAGCCGAGACCGCTGACCAGGAACGCGGTCACGTTCAGCCGCTGCCAGGGCTCCAGGTCCTCGCGCAGCAGGACGGCGATCTTGGTGTCGAAACGTACGGACGTGTTCTCGGTGGTCATGCTCCGAGACTGCCGACCGGCCTGCCGTGCGGTCTTGTACATTCCTTGCATGGTGGGCCGGCAGGAGACTTCCGCGTGGCGTCCGCCGGTCTCGGGTGTCGTGGAGGTCTTCCACGCCCACTTCACCGAGCACGCGTACCCCATGCACCTCCACGACGTGTGGACCCTGCTGATCGTTGACGACGGCGCGGTCCGCTACGACTTGAACCGTCGCGAGTGCGGCACCCCGGACGACACGGTGTCGCTGCTGCCGCCGCAGATTCCGCACAACGGCTCACCCGCCACCCCGCAGGGCTTCCGCAAGAGGGTGCTCTACCTGGACCTGAGCCTGCTGAACGAGAGCTTCATCGGCCCAGCGGCCGAGGGCCCGGACCTGGCCGACCCGCTCCTGCGCCGGCGCGTGGGGCAGTTGCACACGGCCCTCGCGCACCGGGGTGACGAACTGGAGGCGGAGAGCCGTCTCGCCCTGGTCGGCGAACGGCTGCGCGGCCACCTGCGGCCCCGGCTCGTCCGGCGTCCGCCGAAGCCCGGCCGCGGCGTGGCCGAGGATCTGCGGGACCTCCTCGACGAGCGGCTGGTCCAGGGGGCGACCCTGGACGAGGCGGCCGAGCTCCTGCACGCCCATCCGACCCACCTGGTGCGGGCCTTCAGTGCCGCCTTCGGCATCGCCCCGCACCAATATCTGATGGCCCGCCGTGTCGACCGTGCCAGACGCCTGTTGCTCGACGGCCGGCTGCCCGCGGAGGTGGCGACCGAGGTCGGTTTCTACGATCAGTCGCACCTGACCCGGCACTTCAAACGGCTCGTGGGGACCGCGCCCGGCCGCTACACGCGGCGCAGGGGCGGTCCGGAGGGACGGTGACCGTGGAACGGGCCCCGGGCTGAGCACCACGGCGTGCTGCTCAGCCGGCATCCGTGCCCCTGGCCTGCGGGCACCCGGTAGCCATGTTCCCCTGACCCGCGGACACCCGGCACGAGGAGTCCTGCTGCGTGCCTTTCCGGGTGCACCCGGCCCAGGTGGAACCCGATGCCGAGGCGGGACCAGCTGCCCAGGCGGAACCCGACCGGTGTGCGGGGCATGGTCCGTTCATGGCGCCCTTCGGTGAGGTCCGGAGGGTGAGGTCCGGAGGGTGTGGCCAGCACGAAGGGTGTTTCCTCGTGCCCGCACGATGGAGTCGGCGCTGTCGCGTTGGTTGGCTTGCCGCATGGTCAACACGCAGCCCCGCGGGGCGAATCGCAGCAGGTGGGCGCCGGTCGTGTCGGGTCTCGTCGGCGTCTCCGCATGGCGTGGTGCGGGGCGGGGGCTGGTGCTGTTCCCGGCTTCCGTCGGCAGGCTGGTGGCAGGTATTCGGCAGTCCCGGGGGAGTCTGGTGCTCCGGGGCGGGTGCGGTGTCGCGCTGGGGCTGTTCGGCTGGGCCGTGGCGCTACTGGCGGGGCAGGCGACCGCCAACGGACTGCTGTATCCGCTGATCGACGCGCACGACTACGAGCACTCGTGGGGCGGGCCGACTCTCGTGGGGGCGTGGGTCGTTCATGCGCTGGTCGCCGTTCCGGTGGTGCTGGCGGCGCTCGGCGTGCTCCGGGGCGTCTCGGCTGCCGACCGGGCCCTGGAGCCGCCGGCGCCCGGTGGCCGGCGGCCCTGGTGGCCGGTGGCGCTGGCCGGGGTGTTCGCGGTGCTGGGGGTGCTGCTCGTCAACGCGTGGCTGCATCAGCTGTAGGCGGTCGGGGAGGCCGCCCGTCGCAGGTGCCCACCGCGGCACCGCCCTTCCAACGGGGGTAAGGGCGGCGCCGCAGTGGGGGTTCCGTCGTCGGTCAGTCGCTCCGTGGGGTTCTCCGGCGGTCAGGTGTGCTGTGGGGTTCTCCGCCCGATCAGTCGCAGGGCGAGCAGGCCGCCGACCCCGGGGACGGCGGACTGCCACCGGGCGCTCGTGGGGGCCGCGGCCGTCAGCGCGGTGGCCGCGATGACGGCGAGGTAGGCCGTGCCGTGCAGGGGGCCGACGAGTGTCGTGATCGCCGGGATGTGCGCGGTGAAGAGGTTGCCCAGCAGGGCCACGAAGGAGGCGGCCTCGACGGCGGCCGCGAGGCGGAGGGTGCGCACGGCGGTCACGCTCCCGTGGTGGAGCCGGGACGGATGATCATCAGGATGACGACGACCGCCCACAGGAGGTTGAACACGCCGGTGAGCATGGTCAGTCGGGTTGCCACGGGGCGCAGTTCGTCCGGGGGCGTCTTCTGCTCCGATTCCACTTCTGCGTCCCCTTCCCCTTCCCCGTCCGGTGTGCGGGGCGGTGCCAGCAGGCGTCGCTGGCCGGGGAGGATCGCCAGGGCGAGGAGGCCCGCCGCGAGGGTGGTCAGCACGAGTGAGGTGATCAGCCAGGCGTCGGTGAGGACGCCGAGCTGGGCGCCGGTGGCGATCCCGAAGACGGGGACCGCGAGGCCGGCGAGGGCGTAGCCGCGGCAGATCCGGTGCAGCAGGGCGGCGACTCCGGCGGCCCGCCCGTCGGGATCCGCGCCCCCGGCGGCCTGCAGCGCGTAGCGGGGGAAGAGCGAAGCGGCCACGGCGATCGATCCGACCGTCAGTATCGCGGCGAGGACATGTACGGACAGCAGCAGCTTGGTCACTGCGGTGCCTCCCAGTCTTCGGAAGCTCTATATGTTGGCTGCCAATACATACACTACCTACGGCTCTTTTAGGTAGGCTGCCTACTCATGAGGGCAGACGCGGTGCGAGGGCACCTGGACGGACTGTTGCTGGCCGTGCTCGAACCGGGGCCGCTGCACGGATACGCGATCATCGCCGCGGTCCAGCAACGCAGCGGCGGTGCGCTGGAGTTGCGCACGGGGACGATCTATCCGGCCCTGAACCGGCTGGAGCGGCTAGGGCTGCTCAGCAGCAGTTGGCAGTCGTCCGGCGAACGGCGCCGGCGCTGTTACGAGCTGACGGACGCGGGGCGGCGCAGCCTGGCCGGGGAGCGGACGGCGTGGAACGAGTTCACCGCGGCGATCGGCTCGGTCCTGAACCCCGCGGCACCGCCCGCGGAGGCGATGTGACCGCGGCCGGTCGGCCGGCCGACCCCATCGACGACTACGTCGGGACGCTGACGGCCGCCCTGCACGGCCCGGTCCGTGCCAAGGCCCGGATGATCGAGGAGATCCGTGGCGGGCTCGTGGACACCGCCGCGGCCCATCAGGGTGATGAGGTGTCGTACGCGAGTGCAGCGCGGGCAGCGGTGCGGGAGTTCGGGCCTGCCGAGGAGCTGGTACCGAGCTGTCAGCGGGAGCTCACCATCGCTCAGGCGCGGCACACCGCGCGCGTCGTGGCTCTCGCGGCGCCCTTCCTGGGCGCCTGCTGGTACCTGGCCCGGACCGCCGGCCATGCGCAGGCGGCAGGGGAGTGGTCCCGGACGGCGCAGCTGTTGGCCGTCCATCTGGCCGGGGTCGCGACCGTCGCCGCGCTGCTCGCCGCCGTCGCGTTGGCGGCCACCGGCCACCTCGCCCGCCGCCTGCCCACGCCGCAGGGGCTGCCCCGCGCGGTCGCCTGGGCCGGCACGACCACCAGCATCGCCATGGCGGTCGCGACGCTCATGCTGGCCGGCGCCTGTCTCCTGGCCACGGACTGGCCGCTGTTGGCGTTCGCCGGAGTGCTTGCCGCGGTGTCGCACGCCGCGGTGGCGGGGGCTGCCCGGGCCTGCCGGCGGTGCGCGGGGCTGGTTCCGGTGGAGGGCGGTACGTCAACGGGGTGAGGTGGCCGCCGGCACCGGGGTGAGGTGCCCGATCGCTTCGCCGGGAGACGGTCGGTGCCGTGGGGCATCCGGGTGCGTGGGTGTCGGGGCCTCACCGCGCCGGCCGGAGGGGGTGACGGCGAAGCCCCTCGGCCGCCGGGCCCGGCCAGGTCGTGCCGTCCGGCTGTGCCGAGGGGCTGTTGACCGGCTCTCAGCCGGTTTCGGGCGCGCTCAGTGGCGGACGCAGGGCTCGAAGACCCACCCGCGGCGGGTGCTGCTGCCGGGAGCCTTGGTCTCCAGCCACTCATGCGAGGTGACCCCGCATTCGGTCGCCTTGCCGCCGTGGCTCGTGGCCCCGTAGATGCAGATCCTCTTGTCCTTCGCGACGGTGCCCAGCGCCCGGCCGCTCCTGAAGGGCTTGTCGCGGACCTGCAGTGTCGTCATCGGGTAACCGATGTTGCCGCAGTCGGCCTTCGCCTGTGGTTCGGCCGATGCGACGGAGGCCCCCGCCAGCGCGGTGACGGCGATCAGCGTGCCGGTCAGGCCGGCGGTGATGGACTTGCGCATGTGTGTCAACTTCCCTTTCGGAATTGGATGTTGGTCCTTCTGCGAGGAGGTCGCGAACGGACCGGCCGGTTCCACGGTTCCGCAAGGTCGCGGAACGAAGATCGCACCGAGGGACGATTCGTCTCCGCCGATGTGGGGAGCTCCTGGGACCCCGGTCCTCCGCGGGCGGGAGATGGGGAGCGGCCGTCCGGAAGGCCGGAGGCACTGGAACACCGGTCGGCACTCGTCCAGGGCAGGCAGGCGCCCGAGGGCGGGCAGGTCGGGCAGGGCGGGAGCGGAAAGCAGGTCGTGGTGCGCGGTCGGCACTCGTTTGCGGCGGCCGGGGTCTCCCTGGGATCGGCAGTGCAGGTGTGCGGGTCCCGCCGGCCGACACGGCAGTGGGTCCGGCCACGGCGGCACGGCGGTACGACTGCGGAGCGGCAGGAATCGCCCCCGTGCGGCGGACCGCTTAGCGTGGGTGCCAGCGGAATCTGTGTCGCGCAGGTCGCCGGGCTGCCGTTCTCCCTGGTCGGGCCGGGATCTGCGGCGAACCGACGGAAGGTGAGGACGGGCGGCCATGGATGTGACACTGCGGCTCGCGCAGCAGCCGGAGGCCGACGAGTTGCTCGGTCGCAGCCCCCTGGCCGCGCTGGTGGGCATGCTGCTCGACCAGCAGGTGCCGATGGAGTGGGCCTTCTCCGGGCCGTACACGATCGCTCAGCGCATGGGCGGTGACGACCTGGACGCGGAGGCGATCGCGGCGTACGACCCCGAGGCGTTCGCCGCGCTGCTGTCGGAGAAGCCCGCCGTGCACCGTTACCCGGGCTCGATGGCCAAGCGGGTGCAGCAGCTCTGCCAGTACCTGGTCGACCACTACGACGGTGACCCGAGTGCGGTGTGGCGCGGTGTCGGGAGCGGCAAGGAGCTGCTGGGGCGGCTGAACGCGCTGCCCGGCTACGGCAAGCAGAAGTCGCAGATCTTCCTGGCCCTGCTGGGCAAGCAGCTCGGCGTGACGCCCGAGGGCTGGCGGGAGGCGGCGGGCGCGTACGGGGACGTCGGCTCGTACCGTTCGGTGGCCGACATCACCGGTCCCGAGTCGCTGGACAAGGTGCGCGCCTTCAAGCAGGAGGCCAAGCGGGCCGCCAAGGCCGCCAAGACGGCCAAGTCCGCGGGGGCCTGAGGCCGAGCCGGTCGGCGGAGGCGGCGCCCGCACCCGGCCCATCGGCTTGGCACCCCATTGGCTCGGCACCTCACCGGCCCGGGCACCCCACCGGCCCGGCACCCGGGCGACGGTGGCGGAGAGGGCCGGGCCGGCGAGGTGAACGGCCGCCTCAGCAGGCGTAATGCACCTCCAGGCCGGTGCCGTCCGGGGCCACCTCGGGGCGGAGGACCAGGGCGTCGTCGTAGTCGCCGCCGTTCTGGGTGCGGTACGGGATGGGGGGTGTGTCCTCGATGGCCGCCAGCCGCTCCCTGAGCAGGGTCGCGGCCTCGGCGTAGGCCTCCGGGGAGACGCGTTCGGTGCCGTACACCGCGACCGGGGGCAGCGCCGCCATGCCGGTGTACCAGAGCGTGCCGTGCAGCAACGGGAACAGCACCTGGTCCAGTTGGCCGTGGACGCCGCGCGGGCCGAACGGCGCCTCCGGGCTGCCCACGGTGACGACGACCAGGGCGCGCTTCCCCGCGAGCCCGCCCTCCCCGTACCGCAGGTTGCGGCCCGGGCGCCGGGGGTCGGGGACGCCGTAGGCGAAGCCCTTGACGAAGACCCGGTCGAACCAGCCCTTGAGGATGGCCGGCGTGGAGTACCACCAGAGCGGGAATTGCAGGACGACCGTGTCCGCCCAGTCGAGTTTCTCCTGCTCGGCCCGGATGTCGGGGCTGAGGGTGCCGGTGCGGTGGGCCTGCCGGGAGGCCGTGCCGATGATCAGCCGCTCCTCCGGGGCGTGGCGGGGGTAGTCGTCCCGGTCGACGGTCGCCTTCCACCCCATCGCGTAGAGGTCGGACATCCGGCAGGCGTGGCCTGCCTCGGTGAGGGTGCGGACGCCTTCGTCGCGGAGTGAGCCGCTGAGGGACCGCTGTTCCGGGTGGGCGAACACCCACAGGACGTTCACGGGAATCGCTCCTTCCGATTGGTGGCGGTTGCCGGTTGCTGATTGCTGATTGCCGTGTGCCGGTTCGTGCCGGCCGGTTCGTTGTGCGGTGGTTCGTTGCGCCGTGGTGCGTCGGGCGCGCGTCCGAGCCGGGGCCCGGGCGCCGGGGCGACGCCGCGTCGTTCTTCGGCGCCACAGGAACAGCATGTGCGGCGGGTCCGTCCGCAACGAGTGGCCGGATGGCCATGGTGTGAAAGAATCGCGCCATGCGTGGTTCTGTGCACTCCGGCTCCGCGGGTCCGGGACGGCACCGGGTCGTGGTGCTCGTCCGGCACGGTGTGATGCCGATGGAGCTGGGGCTGGTGCACCAGCTGTTCGGTTCGGCGCGGGCGCCGGGCGGGGGAGAGCGGCTGTACGAGGTCGTGACCTGCGCACTCGTCCCGGGGGAGATCAGGACGGACGCCGATTTCCTGGTCCGGGTGGAGCACGGGCCCGAGCTGCTGGACACGGCGGACACGGTGATCGTTCCGGCCTCGCACGAGGAGGACGGGGCCGCGAGCGAGGTCCGGCTGAGCGGTCCGCTGGCGGACGCGGTCTCCCGGATCCGGCCCGGCACCCGGACCGCCTCGATCTGCACCGGAGCCTTCGTGCTGGCCGCGGCCGGACTGCTCGACGGACGCCCGGCGACCACCCACTGGAAGTCCGCCGACCGGTTCCGGGAGCTGTACCCGGCGGTGGAGCTCGACCCGGACGTGCTGTACACCGACGACGGCGAGGTGCTCACCTCCGCCGGCGAGGCCTCGGGCATCGACCTCTGCCTCCATATGATCCGGCGCGATCACGGCGCCGCGGTGGCCAACGAGGTCGCGCGCAGTACGGTCGTCCCGCCGCACCGGGACGGCGGCCAGGCCCAGTTCATCCAGCGGCCGGTGCCCGAGACGCGGCAGTCCTCCACCGGTACGGCACGTGCCTGGGCGCTGCGCCGGCTCGACCGGCCGCTCTCCCTGCGGGAGTTGGCCGAGCAGGAGTCGATGAGCGTCCGGACGTTCAGCCGCCGCTTCCGGGAGGAGGTCGGCATCACCCCGGTGCAGTGGCTGACCCAGCGGCGTCTCGAACGGGCCCGGCAACTGCTGGAGGAGACCGATCTGCCGGTGGACCGGGTCGCGGCGGACGTCGGGTTCGGTACGGGGGCGTCGCTGCGCCAGCACTTCCAGGCCGCGCTGGGGGTGTCGCCGAGCGCCTACCGGAGCACGTTCCGCGGCACGGGGGCGTCGGCGGCCGGCGATCCGCCCCCGCCCGGCCGGGACTCCCCGCCCGGCCGGGAGTCCCCGTCCGGTCGGGAGTCCCCGTCCGGTCGCGGCGCGGGTGCGGGCGTCAGCGCGGACCGGTGAACATCGCGGCCATGGCGGGCAGGGCGCCGGGCGCGACGCGGTAGTACATCCAGGTGCCCCGGCGTTCGGCCGTGAGCAGCCCGGCCTCGCGCAGCTTCTTCAGATGGTGCGAGACGGTCGGCTGCGACACCCCGACGTCCTGGATGTCGCAGACGCAGGCCTCCCCGCCCTCGTGCGAGGCCACGCGGGAGAACAGGCGCAGGCGCACCGGATCCGCGAGCGCCTTGAACATCGCGGCCATGGCCTCCGCGTCCTTCTCGGACAGATCCGGGGAGGTCAGCGGGGGGCAGCAGGGCGCCGGAAGCCCGGTGGCCGTCGCCTCCATCAATTTAGGCATACATCTATATTGACTCCCGTCGAAGGGGGTGCCAAGGGGGTGGGGCAGGCGTTCGGCGTGCGCTGTCGGTGCCGTGGGACACCATGGGGCCGGGAGGTGGTGACGCATGGTGCGGCGCAGGAAACCGGGCGGCGGGGTGCGTCGGCCCGAGGTGCGGCTGCCGCAGCTGCGGCCGTTCACGGGAGACGGCCCGGAGCCGGAGAGGGACTACGACGGGCTGGCGTTCGCGGATCTCGATCTCGGCGGCCGGGACGGGTGCGCGGCGCGGTTCATGGACTGCGGTGTGTACCGCTGCGGGCTGGACGAGGCCCGGCTGTCCGGCGCGCGGTTCGTCGACTGCGTGCTGGACGAGGTGCGGGGCGTCGGGACGGATCTGTCCGGCGCGCTGCTGCGGGATGTGGAGCTCACCGAGGCGCGGCTCGGCGGCACACAGCTGCACGGCGCCGTCCTGGAGCGGGTCCTGATCCGGGGCGGCAAGATCGACTACCTGAACCTGCGGACGGCGTCCCTGAAGGACGTGGTGTTCGAGGGCTGTGTGCTGATCGAGGCCGACTTCGGGAAGGCGCGCCTGGAGCGGGTGGAGTTCCGGGACTGCACGCTGCGGGCGGTCGACTTCCACGGCGCGGAGCTGAGCGAGGTCGATCTGCGTGCGGTGACGGAGCTGGACATCGCGCGTGGGGTGGAGCGGCTGTCGGGCGCCGTGATCAGCCCGGCTCAACTGCTCGATCTGGCACCGGCGTTCGCGGCACAGATCGGCGTACGGGTGGAGAGCCCGGGGGAGTGACGCGGGCTGTCCGGGGCGCGGGGGAGGGCGTCGGCGTCGACGGGATCCGGTGTGGACGGGCGTCGGCGGCGGCGGCCGGGAGCGGCGGGAGCCGCGGTCCGCGGGGGTGGACCGCAGCGCTGGTCCGGTGATGGCGGGCCGTGGCGCAGCCGGTGTCAGACGCGGCGGAAGCGGGCCTGGAGGTCCCAGACGACGGGGTTGTCGCCGAGGCCGTCGTGCATGTCGGTGAGGTCGGCGATCAGGTCGTGCAGGAAGTCGCGGGCCTCGCGGCGCAGTGCGGTGTGGTTGAAGGTCAGCGGGGGTTCGTCGGCGGGCATCCAGTCGGCGGTGACGTCCACCCAGCCGAACCGCCGCTCGAAGCACATCCGGTCGGCGGACTCGGTGAAGTCGAGCTCGGCGTACTGGGCGCGGTGCGAGCGGCTGCCCCGGGGGTCGCGGTCGAGCTGCTCGACGATGTCGCACAGGGCCCAGGCGAAGTCGAGCACCGGCACCCATCCCCAGGCTGTGGACAGCTCCCGGTCGGCCTTGGTGTCGGCGAGGTAGACGTCTCCGCAGAACAGGTCGTGCCGCAGGGTGCGGACGTCCGCCGTGCGGTAGTCCGTCTGCGGCGGGTCCGGGAAGCGGCGGGAGAGCGAATAGCCGAGGTCGATCACCCATCGATGGTGTCACGACCGGCGGCACCGGTCTCCCGCCGCCTCTCCCGGCGACGCCGTGCCCGGTGGCCGGCCGGCGGGGTGGCCCGGCGGGTGCCGGGTGGGCCCGCGCCCGCGCCGGGCCGCGGCCCGGACCTGCGTCGGTGGCCCGGACTGGTATGCCGGACCGCCGTCGGTGAAGCGGCTCAGTGCCCGCGGGGGCTCAGTGCCCGCGGGCGATCCACTCGTCCAGGTGCGGCGCCTCGTCACCGATGGTGGTGGAGTCGCCGTGTCCGGTCCGGACGACCGTCTCCGGCGGCAGCGCCAGCAGCCGCTCCCGGATCGACTCGATGATCGTCGGGAACGACGAGAACGACCGGCCGGTGGCGCCCGGGCCGCCCTGGAAGAGGGTGTCGCCGGAGAAGACGGTGTCCAGCTCCGGGGCGTAGAGGCAGACCGCGCCGGGGCTGTGCCCGGGGGTGTGCAGGACGTGCAGCTCGGCGGTGCCCACGTTCAGCACCTCGCCGTCGGCCAGCGCGGCGTCCGGCCGGAGGTCCGGGTGCCGCATCCGCCACAGCTCGTCGTCGTCCGGGTGCAGCAGGATCGGCGCGCCCGCCCTTTCGGCGACCTCCGGGGCGGCGTCGATGTGGTCGTCGTGGCCGTGCGTGCAGATGATGCCGAGCAGCCGGCGGTCGCCGACGGCGGTGAGGATCGCGTCCGCGTCGTGCGCCGCGTCGATGACGTAGACCTCGCTGTCGTCGCCGACCAGCCAGACGTTGTTGTCGACCTCCCAGGTGCCGCCGTCGAGGGAGAACGTGCCGGAGGTGACGAGCCGGTCGACCCGGACCGAGGAGTGGACCGTCATCAGAAGACCACCACCGAACGCAGCACGTCCCCGCGGTGCATCTTCGCGAACGCCTCCTCGATGCCGTCCAGCCCGATGGTCTCCGAGACGAACGCGTCGAGGTCGAGCCGCCCCTGGAGGTAGAGGTCGATCAGCACGGGGAAGTCGCGGGACGGCAGACAGTCGCCGTACCAGGACGACTTGAGCGCGCCGCCGCGCCCGAAGACGTCGAGCAGCGGCAGCTCCAGCCGCATCTCGGGGGTGGGCACGCCGACGAGGACCACCGTTCCGGCCAGGTCCCGGGCGTAGAAGGCCTGCTGGTACGTCTCCGGGCGGCCGACCGCCTCGATGACGACGTCCGCGCCGAAGCCGCCGGTCAGCTCCTGGACGCCCTTGACCACGTCGGCCGTGCGGGCGTCGACGGTGTGCGTGGCGCCCAGGGAACGGGCCAGCTCCAGCTTCCGCTCGTCCACGTCCACCGCGATGATCTTCGAAGCCCCGGCGAGCCGGGCCCCGGCGACGGCCGCGTTGCCGACGCCGCCGCAGCCGATCACCGCGACCGAGTCGCCGCGCCCCACGTTGCCGGTGTTGATGGCCGCGCCGAGGCCCGCCATCACGCCGCAGCCGAGCAGCCCCGCCGCGGCCGGGCTCGCCGACGGGTCGACCTTGGTGCACTGCCCGGCGGCGACCAGTGTCTTCTCCGCGAAGGCCCCGATGCCGAGGGCCGGGGAGAGCGCCGTGCCGTCCTTCAGCGTCATCGGCTTGCGGGCGTTGTGGGTGTCGAAGCAGTACCAGGGGCGGCCGCGCTTGCATGCCCGGCACTCCCCGCACACCGCACGCCAGTTGAGGATCACGAAGTCGCCGGGGGCCACATCGGTCACGCCGTCACCGACGGACTCCACCACGCCCGCCGCCTCGTGACCGAGCAGGAACGGGAACTCGTCGTTGATGCCGCCCTCCCGGTAGTGCAGGTCGGTGTGGCACACCCCGCAGGCCTGTACCTTCACCACCGCCTCACCCGGGCCGGGGTCCGGGATCACGATCGTCTCGACCCGGACCGGCTCGCCCTTGCCGGGAGCAACCACACCGCGCACGTGTTGTGTCATGCCTGGCAGCGTAATTGCGTTAGCGGCCGGAACAGAACGACCGCACCGGGCGAAGTGATCAGCACCGGGGCGGAGCGACCCAGTACCGGGGGCGGGGCCGCTCCGCGTGAGGGGCTTCGCACGGGCCGAAGCGGACGCGCCCGCCCAACGGGCCGCACCGTGGCGTACGGTGCGGCCCGCGTCCTCCTGCGGTGTCACCCGCCGGCCGGGCGGGCGGCCCTGCGCGGAGGGCTACTTGACGTTGATCGCGGTCCAGGCGGCGGCGACCGCCCTGTACTCGGTGCTCGTCGTCCCGTACAGGTCACCCGCCGCCCGCAGGGTCGCCTTGCGGGCGCCCTTGTAGTTGGTGGTGGACGTCATGTACGTGGTCAGGGCCGTGTACCAGATCTGCTCGGCCTTGGCCCGGCCGATGCCCCGCACCGTGGAGCCGTCGTAGGTCGGGCTGTCGTAGCGCACGCCGCCCACGGTCTTGGCGCCGCTGCCCTCGGACAGCAGGTAGTAGAAGTGGTTGGCGGGGCCGGACGAGTAGTGGACGTCCTCGTCGCCGATGCCCGGGAACCAGTAGTCCTCCGAGGCGCCGTCCTTGCTCGGCTCGTCCTGGTAGCGCAGCGGGGTGCCGTCGCCCCTGATGTCGATCTTCTCGCCGATGAGGTAGTCGCCCGGGTCCGCGGGGTTCTTCGCGTAGAACTCCGTGGAGGTGGCGAAGATGTCGGAGGTCGCCTCGTTGAGGCCGCCCGACTCGCCGCTGTAGTTGAGCCCGGCGGTGTTGGAGGTGACGCCGTGGCTCATCTCGTGCGCGGCGACGTCCAGCGAGGTCAGCGGGTTCGCGTTGTCGTCGCCGTCCCCGTAGGTCATGCAGAAGCAGTCGTCGTCCCAGAAGGCGTTGACGTAGCCGTCGCCGTAGTGGACGCGGGAGTACGAGCCGGCGCCGTCGTCCATGATGCCGTTACGGCCCAGCACGTTCTTGTAGAAGTCCCAGGTGGTGGCGGCGCCGTAGTGGGCGTCGACCGCGGCGCTCTGCCGCCCGCCGCCCCAGACGTCGTCGGCGTCCTTGAACAGGCTGCCGGTCCCGAAGGTGCCCTGCCTCAGGTCGTTGGTGCGGTGCCCGCCGCGGGCGGTGTCCCGGAGCTCGTACGAGCCGCCGCTCCTGCGGGTGCCGAGGGCGACCCGGCCGCTGTAGTCGCCGGTACCGGTTCCGGTCTCGATCCGCTCGTCGGCGAAGAGCCGCTTGCCGGTCGTCGCGTCGGTGATGACGTGCAGCTTGCTCGGGGTGCCGTCGTGCTGCCGGCCGGTGACCACGGTCTCCCAGGCCAGTACGGGCTTGCCGGAGGCCGCCCAGATCACCTTGCGGGGAGCCGTGTCGGCCGCGGTCTTCGTGGTGTCGTCGGCGGCGGCCTTCAGAGCCGCCTTCCTCGCCGCGGAGGCGGGGAGTTCCGCGTCGGTGTCCGCCACGGATATCGCGGCCCGGGCCGCCTTGGTGACGCTCCGGGCGCCGTCCTTCTTCTCGTGGACCACGAGGTCGCCGCCGAGGACCGGCAGCCCGTCGAAGGTGCGCTCGTAGCGGGTGTGGACCGTGCCGTTCGCGTCCTTGATCACATCGCGGACGAGGAGCTTCTCCTTGCCGCCGAGGCCCAGCGCGTCGGCCTGGGCCGAGGCGTCGGCCTGCGCGGCCTTGATCGCGGAAGCGCGCTGCGAACCGGACAGCGCCGGCGCTGTGGCTCCGGACGCGCGGTCGGGCTGGGCGTTCGCCGTGCCCGTCTGGGCGCCGACGGCGACCATGGCGGCCGAGGCCACCAGGGCCGCGGCGCGAAGTGCGTGCTTCCGGGGAGAGTTGGGCGTGCGTCTCACTCGGTCTCCTTGAAGGAGGGCCGCCGGCAATGCGGCCCGTTCGTGGGGGCGGGCCGCCCTGGGTGGGACGGCCCGGCGAAACAGGAGTGCGGGTGCGGTGCTGAGTGATGCCGAAGAACGGCCCTGCCCCCGAAAGACGCGCAGGGGAGGACCGGCCCGTCCGCGGAGGCGAACGAGCCGAGCTGAGCGTGCCATTGGTTGATTCTTTTTGACAGGTAAGCAACACAGATTTGACCTGACGTTCTCCATTTACGTCAGGACATGTTCGTTATACGAGCCGAACTGAGCTGATGCGGGCTGAAATCCGGGCATTTGTCCGGGCGGGGGAGGCTGGCGCGAGGGGGAGGGTGCGCGACGGCTTCGGAATACGAAGTTCCGTGCGGGCTACGGGAGTTGGGGGTATGGCGGTGCACCGGTGCACCGGTGCATCGGTGCACCGGTGCGTCGGTGTCGGCGCGCCAGTGCAGTGGGCGCGGGCGTCGGTGCCCGGAACACGCGGGCCCTGGTCCCCGAGGCGCGGGCGCCCCCGAAAGGAGTCGGCTCAGGAACGTCGGGGCGCGCCCCGCGGCATGGACTCGCACCTCACCGGTGGAGAGGAATCGCGGTAGGGGCCGGCGGCCCGTCGGCGTCCTGGAGCAGCCGGTGTCGTGGAGCCGACGGTGCTCGGCTCTCCGTTCTCAGCTCTCCCCGCCCGGTTCCCCGCTCAGCGCCCGGCGCTGTGTGCTCAGCGCCGCCTGCCCGGCGCTGTGTGCGCCGCGCTGTGTGCTCAGCGCTCCGTGAGCCGCTTCCGCAGAACCAGGCACGGGCGGTGCAGCCGCCGGTCCTCGCGGTGGTCGATGATCTCGTAGCCCAGCGCGGTCCAGAAGGCCAGCGCCCTGGGGTTGCTCTCCAGTACGGCCAGCCGTACGCCGTCCGCGCCGCCGGCCCGGAGCCGTTCCTCCACCAGTCCGGCCAGCTCCCGTCCGTACCCGGTGCGCTGCTCCTGGCCGTGCACCATCAGCAGGCCGATCCACGGGTCGGGGTCGTCGGGGTCCGGGTGCTCGGCCAGGGTGATCGCCACGCCGAGCAGCCGGTGGCCCTCGCGGGCGAGCAGCACCTCGGAGGAGGGGTGCGCCAGTTCCTCGGCGAGGCTCGCGGCCACCTGCTCGGGCCGGATGTCCTCCGGGTCGGGGAAGTCGCCGCTGATCCGCTGGAAGACGGGGTCGGAGCGGTAGAGCGTGGTCAGCTCGTCGAGCAGCGGCGCGGGCAGCCCGTGGGGCCCGAGCGGCCCGTGGCCCCCGTCGTCGGTGACCGTGAGCGGTTCGAGGATCATGCGCGGCACGCTAACGCGACGGCCCCCGGTCGGCGAGGATCCGGGGGCCGACGGCAGGTCAGCGGTGAAGCGTGCGTCAGACGTTGACGCCGAAGTCCTGGGCGATGCCCGCCAGGCCGGAGGCGTAGCCCTGGCCCACCGCGCGGAACTTCCAGTCCGCGCCGCTCCGGTAGAGCTCGCCGAAGACCATGGCCGTCTCGGTGGCCGCGTCCTCGCTCAGGTCGTAGCGGGCGACCTCGGCGCCGCCGGCCTGGTTGACGATGCGGATGTAGGCGTTGCGCACCTGGCCGAAGTTCTGGCTGCGGCTCTCGGCGTCGTAGATCGACACCGGGAAGACGATCTTGTCGACGTCGGCGGGGAGGCCCGCCAGGTTGACGTTGATCGCCTCGTCGTCGCCCGCGCCCTCGCCGGTGCGGTTGTCACCGGTGTGCACGATGGTCTGGTCCGGGGTGGACTTGTTGTTGAAGAAGACGAAGTGGCCGTCGGAGACGACCTTCCCGCCGGGGTTGACCGCGATCGCGCTCGCGTCGAGGTCGAAGTCCGTGCCGGTGGTGGTGCGGACGTCCCAACCGAGGCCGACCGTGACGGCGGTGAGGCCGGGCGCCTCCTTGGTGAGCGAGACGTTGCCGCCCTTGGACAGGCTTACAGCCATGGGGATGTCCCTTTCCTCGTCAGTGTGTCGGGCTTCGTGCCGGTGACGAAGCTACCGTCACCCTTCATAACGCGGCGAGGTCGGCACAGGGTTCCGGATCGCTTTACTTTCTTTACCCGGAATCCGCACCGGGGGTCCCTGCGGGGTCCCGCCGCCGGGCGCCGGGGGCGGGAAGGGCCGGGCGGCACCGGGAAAGGAGGTGACGCGGCGGCCCCGAGCCTGGATCATGGGACACATGTCCGGGCCCTACGTCATCCGTGGCTCGGTCTCCCTGCCGGAGGCCGAGCTCATGTGGCGTTTCTCCCGTTCGTCCGGCCCCGGCGGCCAGCACGTCAACACCAGCGACAGCCGGGTCGAGCTCCGCTTCGACCTGGCGCGGACCGACGCGCTGCCCCAGGTCTGGAAGGACCGGGCGCTGGAGCGGCTCGCGGGGCGGCTGACGGACGGCGTCGTGTCCGTACGGGCCGCCGAGCACCGCTCCCAGTGGCGCAACCGGGAGACCGCGGCCGTCCGGCTGGCGGCGCTGCTCGCCGAGGCGACCGCGCCCCCGCCGCGCCCCCGGCGCAAGACGCGGGTGCCGCGCGGCATCAACGAGCGCCGACTGCGGGAGAAGAAGCAGCGCGGCGACACGAAGCGGGGCCGTTCCGGCCGGGACTGGTGACCGGAGCGCCCGCACGCGGCCGGTCCCGGTGAGCCCATGGGCCGGAGGGCCGGGTTGCTTCCCGGGGGTCCGGCCCCCCGCAGGCCCGGCAGAATCCGGACGAACCGGCGGAATCCGGACGACCGGTGGGAGTCGGCGGTCCAGCGGACAGGCGGCCTCCGGATCCGGACGACCCGGCCGGATGGGCACCAGCCGCCGGGCTCGCGAGGTCCGAACCAGCGCCCCTACCCCAGATGCCGGTACCGCCCCCGGAAGTAGAGCAGCGGCCCGCCCTCCGTGCTCGGCGTGCGGGCGGTCAGCACCCGGCCGATCACCAGCGTGTGGTCGCCCGCCGGCACGCGCTGCTCCGTCCGGCACTCCAGGACGGCCAGCGCCCCGTCGACGAGCGGCGCGCCGGCGACCTCGCCGCGCTCGTGCGGGAGGTCGCCGAAGAGCAGCCGGTCGCTGATCCGGCCCTTCATCGCGAACCGTCCGGCGATCTGACGCTGGCTCTCGGACAGTACGGAGACCGCCCACAGCGGCTGCCGCTCCAGCAGGTCGTCCATGCGTGAATCGTTGCGAACGCTCACCATCACGAGCGGCGGATCGAGGGACACCGACAGGAACGAGGTTGCCGTCATGCCGACGTCCTCGCCGCTCGGTCCGTCCTCCGGATCGAACGCGGTCACCAGCACCACGCCCGCGCCCAGCCGGGACATGGCGGCACGGAATACGTCGTCACTCACCCCATCAGCATGGGGGATGGTCTCGGCACGAGGGGAAGGGGTCTGCTGCAACACGCCAGGAACGCTATCCGGCGCCGGATCCGGTCCACATCGGCCCCGGGGCCCAGGCGGGACCTAGGTCCGATGGCCGAGGCCGCCCGGAAGGGCCTCATCCGTTTTCGAATTTGCGTTCAATAAGTGTCAGAAGCGCTCCCGACCCACTACCTCAACCGTTCATCATGTGCTGTGACTTGAGTCACAGATGGCAGGAATTGTTGACCCTGCGTACCGGGTGAACAGCTCGCTGTGATTCAGTGACCGTGGTAATCGGACGACTAGGACTCTGGAGTTGTGTCAGGTCTCGGGGGGTGCGAGCGATGGAAACCGAGTCGGAGCCTTACGTCCGGCTTGCGACGCTGCGCCAGCTCCACCATGTCGTCGCGGACCTCAACACCGCCCGCAGCCTGGCGGACACCCTGCAGACCGTCGCCAACGGCATCATCAACGGCCTGGGGTACGGACTTTCGGCCGTGAACCTGGTCCGCCCCGACGGTGACCTCGTCGTCGCCGCCGTCGCGGGCGACTCCGGCGCCGAGGCGCTGATGGCCGGCCGGGTCGGCGCCCGGAACGCCTGGGAGCGCTGGCTCACCATGGGCGAGCAGTGGGGCGAACTCCGCTTCATCCCGCACACCGAGGGCTGGGTGCTGGACGACGACGACATACCGCAGTGGCACAGCGACGGCCCCCAGCCCCGGTTCGTCGACGAGTGGCACCCCATGGACCGGCTGCTCGCGCCCATGTACTCCTCCGGCGAGGAGCTGCTCGGGGTCATATCCGTCGACCAGCCGCGCAACGGCCGCAGGCCCGGCCCCTGGGGCCGCGAAGCCCTCCAGATGTACTCCTTCCAGGCCGCCATCGCCATCAGCAACGCCCGGCTGCGCGCCAACATGCAGCGCGCCCTCGTCCGGCTCGAACGCGAGCAGCAGGCCCTCCGCGCCAGCGAGGAGAGCTTCCGCCAGGCCTTCGAGTACGCCCCCAGCGGCATGGCCATCGCCGAGATGGGCGGCGACCAGCACGGCCGGCTGCTCCGCACCAACGACGCCCTCTGCCGCCTCCTCGGCCGCCCGGCCTCCGCGATGCGCCGCTACTCCTTCTCCGACCTGGTGCACCCCGAGGACATCGGGACGCTGCTGCGCACGTCCGCCGAGGGCGGCCGTGCCGAGCTCCGGCTGGCGCGGCGCGACGGCACGTACGTCTGGGTCTCGCTGCGGAACTCCGTGGTCGCCGACGCCGCCGACGGGCCGCGCTTCCTGCTCACCCACGTCGAGGACATCGAGGAGCGCAAGCGCCACGAGCTCCAGCTCGCGCACCGCGCCAGCCACGACTCGCTCACCGGGCTGCCCAACAGCGCCGAGCTGCGCGCCCGGCTCGGCGCCCGGCTGTGCACCCGGCCGCCGTCCCCGCACGGGGCCGGCGGTGCGACGCTCGACGCGGCCGGCGGGGTGTACGGCGGCGCGGCCTACGGCGGCGATCAGGACGGGGTGGAGACCGACGAGCACGGCTTCCGGGCGGACGCCTTCGACGCCCCGTTCGGCGGCCCGCCGCCCGCCTCGTACGACCACCATGTGCACACCGTCGCCCCGGACCCGGACACCGACGACGGCTCCAAGGGGCTCGCGGTCCTCTTCTGCGACCTCGACGGGTTCAAGTCGATCAACGACCGCTTCGGGCACCACACCGGTGACGCGGTGCTGATCGAGGTCGCCCGCCGGCTCACCAACGGTGTCCGGGACGGCGACACGGTGGCCCGGCTCGGCGGTGACGAGTTCGTCGTCCTGGCCGACGGCCTCGGCCGCGCGGACGCCCAGGACCTGGCGGTCCGGCTGCGCAACGCGATCATCCCGCCGATCCGGGTCGACGGCCGGGCGGTCCGGGTCGGCGCCAGCATCGGGATCTCCTGGGCGGGCTGCGGCATGTCCGCGGAAGAGGTCCTGGCCTCGGCGGACCAGCGGATGTACGTGGAGAAGCGGTCCCGGGCCAAGCAGCACCGACGGGCGGGCTGAGACACGGGCTCCTGGACAGGACCCAGGGGCTTCGGCGCCGGGGTGCCACTGGACCGGGACGGGGGCGGAGGGAAATCTTCCGCCCGGCCTCCGGGCCCCGCCGGGCCCTCGCCCCGAGCCGGGTCCGCCGCGGGGTGAGACGCGTCTCACCGGGGCGTCCGCGGAGCATGGCGGATCCGGCACCGGGCAGGCGTAGCCGTGCCGAGCGCTGCCCGCACCCCTTGCCGCAGGAGTGAACGCCCGAGCGGGTGAGCGGGTAGGCTCGGGCGTCGGCGGTGCCGCCGCTGGAACGCCGGCAGTGAATCCATCGTGAACATTGGCCATCCGGACAGCACAGACTCTGTCGGGGCCGCCCCGGCCTTGATAGGAGCTGTCAGGGCGCTTCTGATCAAGAGCGCCGATGGTCCGAGAACCAGTTGGGGAGTGACAGGGGATGACGGCCGGCAACAACGGCGCGAGCACGCCTGAGAACGACGATCCGTTCGGCTATCTGTACCGCTCGGAGGGCGGCGACGGGGCGACGGACGACGCGGGCGCGGCTCCCCGGACCGGCGGCTACGGCTACCCCGGCCCGACCGGTCAGCCCGGTGTCCCCCGCACCTCGTACAACCAGGTCTCCCGCGTCGGCGAGCGCCAGTACGGCCAGCGGCAGGCACCCCCGCAGGCGCCCGGCCAGCCGTACGGCCAGCAGCAGCCGAACGCGCACTACGCGGCCCCCGAGACCCTCTCCGGCGGCGCGCCGCGCCGGTCCGGACCGCAGGGCCAGGGCGGCGGCCGCGGCCCCAACAGCAAGGGCCTGCTCGTCGGTGCGATCGCGGTCGTCGCCGTGGTGATCGTGGGTATCGGTGTCGCGATGCTCACCAACTCCGGCAAGGACGACGAGAAGAAGAACGAGGCCGGGGACTCCGCGCCCGGCGATGGCGTTAAGCCTGACGAGCCCAGTGGCAAGCCTACGAAGCAGCCGCAGGCAAAGCTGCCGAAGTCGGACGCGCTGAGTTTGCGTGTTGAGAGCCCGGCCGCTGTAGGCAAGAGCCTCGAAGGCGCCAATAGCAGAACAGGTTCATACGTCACCATGAATGCCCAGGGTGCCGCTGCGATCTGGTCCGTGGACGTGAAAAAGGCAGGGTCATACCGCCTCTATGTCGGCTACGGTGTGCCCGGCAAGGATGGCAACCTCAGTCTGACTGTTAATGACAAGCTCGACCCCCGCCCTGTGCGGATGAAGAATTTCACGCACGCGGCGAAGGGCGACTGGGCAAAAAGCTGGACGTACAGCTACTCCGTCGTCAACCTCAACAAGGGCACGAATACGGTCAAGCTGTCGTGTGAGGCAGGCAACGAGTGCGACGTCGCTCTCGATCGAGTGTGGCTCAAGAACGATTCGTGACGCGCGGGCACCGTAGCCTGCGGGCCGCGACCAGAGAATGTGATGCACTCAATGAGCTTTTGACAGCAAGGGCTTGTTGCTGCGCGTGACGGTTTCAGAAGCCATGGCCCTCCTCGTGGGAAACAGGCCGGAGGGCCATGGCGACGATGTCGCCGACGACGTGCGAGTCTTCACCTGAGCAGGGTAGAGGGCCTTTGGTGCGGCACCTCGACCTTCTCGCCTGGGTACCGCGCCAAGCTGATCGCTTGGTTGAGCTGCGTTTGGTCGGAGGCAAGGTCACCACCCTTCGGCTGCTTGGCCTCAGCGGGGCTAGGGCTTGTCCGGGCGATCATGTTCGGAGCCAGATGGTGAGAGCTGCTGCTGTCGCGGTGCCGAGGAAGACGTAGCCGCGCTTGTCGTACCGGGTGGCCACCGTTCTGGACTGCTTGAGCCTGTTGATCGCCCGTTCGACGGTGTTGCGCTTCTTGTAGCGCTCGTGTCGAAGCCGGGTAGCCGTCCGCCGCGTGAGCCTTTGCGCAGGCGGGCGGCCTGGCTGTCGGTCTTCTCCGGGATCGTGTGCCGGATGGCCCTTCGCCGCAGGTACTGGCGGCACGGGCCGTTGCTGCATGCCTTGTCGGCCGCGACGCTGTCAGGCTTCTTGCGTGGCCTGCCCGGCCCGGGCAGAGGGACACGGATCTTCTCCGCAACGGGCTTGAACTGCGTGCAGTCCGCCCACTGTCCGGGTGTGAGGACCAGGGGCAGCGGACGGCAGCGGCCGTCCGCGCTCAGGTGGAGCTTGGTGGTGAACCGGCCACGTGAGCGGCCCGGGCTCTCACCTGCCTCACCACCTCCACCAGCCGGCCGTGGAGGCTCTGCCGCGGCCTCTCCTCCTGGTGTTCTGCCGCCTCTGCCCCCTTTGAAGCAGGGACCGGCGGCGGGCCTGTGCGGGCACCGGCCGCATGCTTGTGCGCGCGCCTGATCGTGGAGTCGACCGAGATGTCCCAGTCGATCTCACCCGCGGCATGAGCCTTGGCCTGGACCTGCTGCAGCAGTCGTTCCCAGGTGCCATCGGCCGACCACAGCCGGTGCCGTTCATAGACGGTCTTCCATGGACCGAACCGTTCGGGCAGGTCACGCCACTGCACACCGGTCCGCACCCGATGCAGAATCCCGTCGATGACCTGCCGGTGATCCCGCCACCGGCCACAACGCCTGTTACTCACCGGCAGGAACGGCCGCAGCCGTTCCCACTCCGCATCGCTCAGATCGCCCCGCCCCATGCCCACAACAACGACCCGGACACAGCACAGTCACATGATCGGCCGGACAAGCCCTAGCCCAGGACCCCTGTGGTGGTCGGTTTCGATCAGGGCCCCATTCGGCATCACACATGTGCAACCTGGCCTGCTTCGTGCCTGAAGGGTCTGAACGACGCCGGCCTGGATGGTGAGGAGGGTGTCGACGGCGAGCTGGCGTGCGGGTATCTAGGGCCAGTGGATTATCGGCATCCCTGCGAAGCAGCCCAGGGATGAGTTCCGACAGTCAGGGGCGCCCTTCAGGTGCGCATAGGTGCAGGCCTACCGGGTCAGCCGAGCAGTCAAGCCTGGCGGGACTTGGTTTGGCGGGCTTTGCACAGGGGCTTCAGCCATTTTCGGCTCCGCACTCGAGAGCGCTACCTCCCCCGGTTCCCGGTCACCTCATCCCGTGTGAACAGCGATTGCTGCCAACGGCTCAATGAGACCTGGTCATGTACAGACCTCTTGCCTGGGCTCGCGATGCTTGTTGAGCGGCCAGAAGTGCGCTGAACTCGTGTCAGTGGACAGAAAAATCCACCCACGCCCTTCGTCGGTCAGGTATGATCAACCATCAGTCGTGATTGATTGAAGGGTGAAATTAGTTGAAGTTAAATCTCGCAACGACCGGTACTGTTCTGGCGGCTCTGGTCATCGCGTCCGCCGTGTCGAGTCCGGCTCACGCGGCGAGCCACCCCATTTTCGCTCAATGTTCTACCACTGGTGCGGCCGGGAGCGTGAAGGTTCATCACTTCACCGGTTCCACGGACAAAGTCAAGCTCACTCTGGTCTTGAGAGACACTAAAGCGGACCGCAGGGACGTAAAGATCCGGTTCCTCAGCGAGGACGTCAATGACAGGGTGACGTACTGGTCGTGGCGCAAGAATGCTGCTGGTCCTGGTCACAGCAAGAGTTGGACGACGACGGCTCGCAATGACCGAGGGATCTTCAATATTGGCGTGCAGGTTGGACGGTTTAAGGGTAACCGTATGCTGAACAAGTGCACTGACTGGAGTCTCTGACTGGATGGGCTGAGGAGTTCGCCAGAGAGGCTTGGGGGATTTCACTGAAGGCGAGTTTCTTCCTTGTGTCGGCTCCGAGGCCGTGGCCTCGCGAGAATTGAATTTGACGTGGGGCCGTCACGTAGATGTGGCGGCCCTGGCGTTTTTCTCTGAGTTGATTTCCGGCCCGTCACCGGAATCAACGAAGTGTTGTAACTCGTAGGAATTCCGCAACGACTTTCGCCATCGCATCCCGCGCCGGCCACAGATACCTGCGTGGGTCGATCACGGCTGGCTCCGCCCCTAGGGAGACCTGGACCGTTCCCGTGAACGCGGTGTTGAGCGCCGTCCCGACGTTGATCTTGACCATGCCGGCGGCGACGGCACGGCGGAGCTCCTCGTCCGGGACGCCCGAGGAGCCGTGCAGCACCAGCGGGACCGGGACGGTGTCCCGGAGGCGGGCGATCAGCGCGTGGTCCAGGACGGCGGTCCGCTCCGTCATCGCGTGCGTGCTGCCGACCGCCACGGCCAGGGCGTCCACGCCCGTCTCCGCGACGTACGCCGCCGCCTCGGCCGGATCGGTCCGGACGCCGGGTGTGTGGGCGTCCAGCGGCGGCTCACCGGCCTTGCCGCCCACTCTGCCGAGCTCGGCCTCCACCCAGATGCCCCGCTCATGGCCCCAACGCACCGCCTCCGCCGTGGTCTTGACGTTGTCCGCGTAGCTCAGCTTCGAGGCGTCGACCATCACCGAGCCGAATCCCGCGGAGTGCGCCGCGTGCAGCAGTTCCGGGGAGACCACATGGTCGAGATGGAGGGCGAGTTCGGCGGTGGAGGCCCGGGCGACCGCCGCCGCGGCGGCCGCGATCGGGGCCGGCCGGCCGCCGTGGAAGCGCACGGCGTTCTCCGAGACCTGGAGCACCGCGGGGACGCCGGCCGCCTCCGCGCCCTCCGCGATCGCCTCCGCGTGCTCCAGGGTGATCACGTTGAACGCGCCAAGGGCGTGGCCCGCGGCCCGCGCCCGCATGACGAGTCCGCCCGTACCGACGAGTGGCATTGCGTCCCCAATCCCGGGCCGGTCCGGCCCGATGTACCGGGCCGGATCAGCCCGGTCGCCGAATACCGCACCTCCGGTCACCGCACTTTCGGGCACGGGACGTCCGGTCACCGCACTTTCGGACACGGGACGTCCGGTCACCGCACCCCCGGACACCGGACGTCCAGTCACCGCGCCTCTGGGCACCGGACGTCCAGTCACCGCGCCTCTGGGCACCGGGGTTCTGGACGCCGCGCTTCTGGGCACCGGGGTTCTGGACGCCGGGTTTCCGGGTGTGGCACTCCGCGGCCCCGGGCTTCCGGATGCCGCGCCCCGGGCCGGGCCGGGGGAGGCCACCCCCGCGTCGGCCCGTCACGCTGCCGCCGCCCCGTCGGATACCTCGACCCGCGGCAGCAGATCCTCGTACGCGGCGCGGTCGAACTCGCCCGCGACCGGGGACAGGACGGTCGCCGCCGACAGCGCCACCGCCCGAGCCACCCGCTCCGGCCACGGCTCTCCGGCCACCAGGCCGGAGAGCAGGCCCGCGACGGCCGAGTCGCCGGCGCCCGTCGGATTGCCGCGGACCGGGCGCGGTGGCGCCGCCTGCCAGCTGCCGTCCGCCGTCACCAGGAGCATGCCCGCCGGGCCCAGGGACGCCGCGACCGCGCGGGCGCCCCGGCGGCGGGCGTCGTGCGCCGCGCGCAGCGGCTCGGTGGAGCCGGTCAGGCCGGTCAGTTCGTCCATGTTCGGCTTGACCAGGTCCGGCCGGGCGGCGATGCCCCGGCGCAGCGGCTCGCCGCTGGTGTCCAGCAGCACGGGGACCCCGGCCGCCTGGGCCTCCCGGACGAGCTGCGCGTAGGCGCCGACCGGCAGTCCCGGCGGCAGGCTGCCGCAGAGCGCGACGGCCTCGGCGTCACCGAGGAGCCGGGCGTAGGTGGCGCGGAAGGCGTCCCACTCGGACCGGTCGATCGTCGGCCCGGCCTCGTTGAGCTGCGTGGTCTCCCCGGACGAGGCGTCCACCACGCCGACGGTCCGGCGGCTCGCCCCGGCGGTCGGGGTCAGCGCGTCGACGACCGTCCCCGGTCCGTGGTCCTCCGCCAGCAGCTGCCGCAGTACCGCGCCCGTGGGCCCGCCGGCGAAGCCCGCGACGACCGACCGGTGCCCGAGCGCCGCGAGCACCCGGGCGACGTTCAGCCCCTTGCCGCCCGCCCGCTCCGACACCTCCGCCACCCGGTGCGTGGCCGAGGCCCGCAGCCGCGGCACGCGGTAGGTGATGTCGAGGGCGGCGTTCAGCGTGACCGTGAGGATCAACGGTCCCCTCCCGTAGTGCGCGCGGCTGCCGGTGACCGACGCAGGCGGACAAGTGCGCGAGCGATCATGCCAAAACAGCGACGGTTGGCCCAGACCTCCCGCGGACCTCCACAGGCCAACCACGGGAAGCCTCAGCCCAGTTCGGGTGAAACCACCCAATCTCCCTTGCGCATCACTCCGACCAGCGCGAACTCCCCGTCCAGGACCACCAGATCGGCATCCTTGCCCGGCTCCAGGGAGCCCACCCGGCCGTCCAGCCCGAGCAGCCGCGCGGGGGTCGCCGAGACCGCCGCCACGGCCTGCTCGACCGGCAGCCCGTCGACCGTCACCGCCCGCCGGAACGCGGTGTCCAGGGTGAGCGTGGAGCCCGCGATCGAACCGCCCTGCACCAGCCGGGCGACCCCGTCCCTGACCTGCACCTCCATCGGGCCGAGCGGATACCGGCCGTCGCCCATCCCGGCGGCGCCCATGGCGTCCGTGATGAAGGCGACCCGGCCCGCGGCCCCGCGGAGGGCGAGCCCCAGCACGGACGGGTGCAGGTGCACCCCGTCGTTGATCAGCTCGATGGTGACCCGCTCGTCCTCCAGCAGCGCGGCGACCGGGCCGGGCGCGCGGTGGCCGAGGCCCGGCATCGCGTTGAACAGGTGCGTCGCCACGCTCGCGCCGGCCTCCACGGCCCGGCGCGTGGCCTCGTACGACCCGTCGGTGTGGCCGACGGCCGCGATGACGCCCTGGTCGGCGAGGAGCCGCACGGACTCCAGCCCGCCGGGGAGCTCCGGCGCCAGGGTCATCATGCGGGCCGTGCCCCGCGCGGCGTCGACGAGCTTGCGGACGTCCGCCGGGTCCGGGTCGCGCAGCAGCGACGGCTCGTGGGCGCCGCAGCGGTTCCGGGCGATGAACGGCCCCTCGAAGTGCAGCCCGGCGAGGTCGCCCTGCTCCACGAGTTCGGAGAGGGCGGACGCCTGATGGGCCAGGTCGTCGAGATCGCCGGTGACCGTCGAGGCGAGCATCGTCGTGGTGCCGTGGCGGCGGTGGGTGCCGGCGACGGTGAGGGCTTCCTCGGCCGTCCCGGCGGAGAAGGAGGCGCCACCGCCGCCGTGCACGTGGATGTCGACGAAGCCGGGGACGATCCAGTGGTCGGGGGGGAGGGGGTACGCGTCGTACGCGGTGCGCTCGGGGTGTTCGGTGTACGTGGTGTGGTCGGCCGCGGGTCTCCTGTGGCGGGGGGTGGAAGGGGGTTCGCCTCGGGCCCGGTCCTGGTGGTCCGGGTGGGGGCGGGCGTCGGGGTGGGCAGGGGTGCCGGGCCGGGCGTCGGGGCGGGCCGGGGCTTCGGTGCCGGTGATGGTGCGGCCGTCGACCGCGACCCGACCGCCCTCGACGACACCGGTCGGCAGCACCACACGGGCGCCGGTGAGAACCTTGCGAGCCACCATCAGGCGGTTACCTCCGCGGTGAGAAGGTCCCAGGCGAGCAGACCTGCGCCCAGGCATCCGGCGGTGTCCCCGAGGGCCGCCGGAACGATGTGGGGGACGTGCTGGAAGGTGAGCCGGGCCTCGACCGCCGCGCGCAGCGGTGCGAACAGCGTCCGCCCGGCCCGCGCCAGGCCGCCGCCGATGATCAGTGTGCGGGGGTCCAGCAGGCTGACGGCGGTGACGAGGCCGTCGGCGAGGGCGTCGACCGCCGTGTTCCACACGTCTGCGGCACGGGGGTCACCCGATTCGACGGCCTTGACGCAGTCCGCAGCGTCCGCCGACGGGTCGTCACTGGCCTCGGCCCAGGCGCGGGACACCGCGGTCGCGGAGGCGAGGGTCTCCAGGCAGCCCCGTTGGCCGCAGCCGCAGCGCAGGCCGCCGGGGCGGACGACGACATGGCCGAGCTCACCCGCCCGGCCGTGCGTGCCGCGCTCGATCCGGCCGTCGATGCCGATGGCGGCGGCGATGCCGGTGCCGAGCGGTACGAAGAGGAACCGGTCGGCGTCCCGGCCGGCGCCGAGCCGGCCCTCGGCGAGGCCGCCGGTCCGGACGTCGTGGGCGAGGGCTACGGGGGTGGGGTCTTCGTGGGGGTTGGAGCTCGGGCCGGGGCGGGGGCCGGGGCTGAGGCTCGGGCCGGTGGTGTGGGGGCGGGGCGCGGTGGTGGAGCGGGGTTTCGGGGCCGACAGCCGTTCGGTGAGGAGGGCGCGCAGCGGGACGTCGCGCCAGCCGAGGTTGGCGGAGTAGCGCGCGATGCCGCCGGGCTCGTCGACCAGGCCGGGGACGGCGATCCCGGCGGCGGAGGCGGGCTCCCCGTACCGGTCGAGGCCGACGTCCCGCAGGTGCGCCGCGAGATCGAGGATCGACGCGACGACGGAGTCGGGGCCGCGGTCGCGGCCGGTGGGCCGACGGTCCTCGTGCAGGGGGGTGCCGTCCGCGGCCACGAGGGCGGCCTTGATGGCGGTGCCTCCCACATCGAGGGCGATGACGTGTTTCACGGGGCCTAGTGTCCCGCGGGACGGGGGGAGAGGTCTAGTCCACTGTGGGGTTGTCGTGGGGGGCGTTGTCGCCTTGCGGCGCGCGCTCGGGGGTCTTGCGGTTCGATTCGGCGGGGGCCGGTTTGTCGGGTGCGGTGGGTTCGGGGGTGGGGGGGGGGGGGGGGGGGGGGGGGGGGGGGGGGGGGGGGGGGGGG
>NZ_JBYITE010000033.1:0-76195 GCF_057709105.1 Streptomyces sp. bgisy100 | reverse complement strand
GTGGTGATGACTCGCGTACGACACAGCCTGTACCAGTGCGTTGGGCAAGGGATGCTGCGCGCTGCGGTGAACCTCGCCGCACCGACGATGCCTCCCTGGCCGGGGCGGGCAGCCCCACTGGAGCAGTGGCGTTCGTGGCTGAGCGCAGTGTGGGCCGACGGCACCTTCCGGCAGGCGGTGTCCAGCGCCAGCCCAGACCTGGCCGGCCGCGTTCAGGCGATCCTTGACGGCCGGTCCCCGAAGCTGCGCCGCGTGCGCCGAGCGGCACTGGCCACGGCCCGATATGCGATCCGGTACGAGCGCCGCTCCACCCCCTACGGCCTCTTCGCGGGTGTTGCACTGATCGAGTTCGGAGATACGACGGAGGTCCGGTTCGGCAACCGGCACCAGGTCGTCGCCCGGCCCGACCCGGTGGCGCTCGATGAGGCGATCAGCGCATGGGAGACGGACAACGAGCAGATGACTGACGTCGATGTATGCGTCAACACCCTCGCACAGCGGCGCGAGGGCTACATCTGCGTGCCGTCCGAGGGTGATGCTGAGTTCCGTATCGCGCTGAGGAGCCCCGCGCTCAGGTTCGTGGTCGACACAGCGCGCTCCCCGATCCGCTACTCCCTTCTGATGGACAAGCTCGCCGCCGAGTTCCCGGCCGCATCCGAAGGCGACCGCACCAAACTGCTCGGAGAGCTGCTTCGGGTGCGGCTGCTGCGGTCGTCGCTGCGCGCACCCGCCACGGTCATCGACCCCACCGAAGGCTTACCGCCTGCCTTACGCACACAGGTGCGCGACCGGACGACAGCTCCTGATCTGCGGCTGGACGCCACGGTGCGGCTGCCACGAGAAGTCCTGACCGAGGCGGAGAGTGCCGCAACCGTCCTTGCCCGTCTCGCCACCCACACGAACGGCACTCCGGTCTGGCGGCGCTGGGTCGAGCAGTTCACCGAGCGCTACGGCGAGAACACCGCGGTGCCGGTGGAGGTGGCAACAGACCCCGAAAGAGGCGTGGGCTTCCCCGACGGGTTCGTCACGGCGTTCGAGCCTCCCCGCCCGATGTCCCGCCGCGACCGGCTCCTGCTGGAGCTGGCCGGGACCGCAGCGGTCGAGGGCACCCGCTCCGTGGCCCTGACCGGCGCGGTGATCGAGGAACTTGAGGCAGCAGGAGAAGAGCCCGGCCTCACCGCGCCTCACCTCGAACTGGCCGTGCAGGTTCATGCCCGCTCGGCCCAAACGCTGGAGCGAGGAAACTTCCGGCTCCGGGTAGTCACCGTCTCGCGCTCGGCCGGCTCCATGGCGGGACGGTTCTGGCACCTGCTTCCGGATGCATGCGCGTCGTACACGGACCTGCCCACGGTCGAGCCCGCCGCCGAGCCGGCCCAGCTCTCCTTCCACGCCGGGCGGGTCCCGGCCGACCTGCTCACCCGCGCCCCGCGCGTGCTGCCCCGGATCGTGAGCGTCGGCGAGTTCCGCCACCCCGGCGACGGAGTGCTGTTCCCTTCCGATCTGGCTGTCAGCGTCCGCGCCGGCCGCCCGCACCTGGTGGAGATCGCCACCGGCACGCACCTGGAACTACTGGCGCCGACCGCGATCAATTTCCTCTGGAACAACTACACGCCGCCGATGGCCCGTTTCCTGGGCGAGATCAGCCGGGCCGTCGCTCCGCAAGTGACGTGGTTCGACTGGGGTGTCGGCTGGACGTTGCCCTTCACCCCCGCGCTCACCTACCGGCGCTCCGTCCTCGTGGCCGCGCGGTGGAAGGTACGGGCCCGGGATCTGCCCAGTCGTACCGCGACGCTGGAGGAATGGGCCACACACCTGCACGCCTGGCGTGGCCGGTTCCGGGTACCGGACCGCGTGCTGCTGGCTCAGGACGATCAGCAGCTTCCCCTCGATGTGAGCCAGGACGTGCACCTGGATCTGCTGCGCGCCCACTTGGACGCCAGCCCCATCGGCATCGCAACCCTGCATGAGGCTCCGCCGCCAGATGCCGACGGCTGGATCGGCGGCCGGGCCCACAGCCTCGTCCTTCCCCTGGCGGCACGCTCATGACGACCACGACTCTCCCGTCCCCAACGCAGGACCTCTCCGAGGGCTCCCTCGGGATGGCACTACTGGACATCGAGCGCGGAGACCTGCCCACCGCGCGGCGCCACCTCGCACAGGCCACAGCCCACGGCGTGAGCGCCGGAGGCAACGCGTCGCTGTTCCACGGAGCCCCCGCGCTGGAGTTCGTGCTCGCCCGCGCCGGGCATGCAGGCCGCGATGTCCGCGATGCCGTCGACCGTGTGGTGGACGCCCGGCTGGCCGCGGCACAGCGACGGCAAGCATCCGGAGCCCTGCCCCACCTTGCGGAATGGGACCTCATCCGCGGCCTGGCCGGACTGGGCGCGCTGCTCCTGACCCGCGGAGCAGCACCCTCCACCCGGCTGACGGCCGTGCTGGCCTACCTCGTCTCCCTGGCCCGGCCTGTCCGCATCGCGGGCCGGGAGCTGCCGGGGTGGTGGTCCGCGGTCGGGCCCGACGGCGAAAAGATGGCGGGCGGACACGGCAACAACGGCATGGCGCACGGTATCGCCGGCCCCCTGACGGTGCTCTCTCTCGCCGCCCGGCACGACGTCCAGGTGCCGGGGCAGCGCGATGCGATCGAGGTGTTCGCGCGCTGGCTGGACAGGTTCGAAGGGGGCTACTGGACCACCCACGCCCAACTGAACGCTGCCGAGCCGCCCGAGGCGGAGCCCGCCCGTCAGTCCTGGTGCTACGGCCGGCCCGGCATCGCCCGCGCCCAACAGCTCGCCGGAATGGCCCTGGGCGACCCGGCCCGACGCCAGGCAGCCGAGGACACCGTCGCCCGCACGCTGAACGACCGCAGCCACCTCGCCCGGATCACCGACGCCACGCTGTGCCACGGCTGGGCCGGTCTGGTGACGCTCGCCCGCGCTGTTGCCGCCGACAGCTCCGCCCCGCAGCGCTTCACCCTCGCGATCGGCGACCTGCAACAGCGCCTGGCCGCAGACCTGCACCGGCTGCCCAAACCAGGCTTCATGGAAGGCCGCAGCGGCGCACAGCTTGCCCTCACCGGCACGAACGCCACGGACTGGACCAGCGCCCTGCTGATCACCTGACCCCGCAGCCGATCCCACCGACAAGGAGCACCCACGCGCATGAACTTCGACGACGAGAACCTTCCGATCAGACGCGATTCGACCTGGTGGCACGCCAGTGTGGCCTTCCCCGGAGGCGCGGTGAGCCCCGAAGCCGCCCACGGCCTGGCGGCCGCGCTGCACGACCAGCGCTTCCACTTCCTGCGCAAGGACTCCGGGCTGCGACTGCGCACCGAGCGCCCCTGTACCGCCGTGCTGGACCGCCTCGTCGCCGAGCGGCAGGCCACCGGCTGGGTCAGCGGCATCTACGAGCCGGAGACCGATGCTTTCGGCGGCCCCGAGGGCATGGACGTGGCGCACGATGTGTTCTGCGCCGACAGCCGCAGCGCTCTGCCCGAGACCGGCAGCACCGGCGCCCGCGAGCGCTGCGTGCTGCTGCTGTCCGCCATGATTCGCGAAGGCGGCCTGGACCCGTTCGAGGCCGGAGACGTCTGGTCCCAGTTCGCGGCCCTGCGGTCCCCCGTCACTCCGCCCACCGGGGCCGCGCTCGACCGCTCGGTCTCGACCATGCGGCGTCTGATGAACGCGGACGCGGCCCGCCGGCCGGACGCCGAACCGGGCTGGGCCGAACGAGTCGCCGCCTTCGAGGACGCCGGCCGCCGCCTGCGCAGGCTCGCCGCTGACGGGCGACTGATACGGGGCCTGCGTGCCGTCCTTGCCCACCATGCGATCTTCGCGTTCAACCGCGCCGGCGTGCCTGCCACCGAGCAGGCCGCCACCGCGTGGCTGGGCCGCCAAGTCGCCTTTGCCACACGGGAAGACGCCAACGTGTCTACCCGCCGGTCCACTTCTGCGGACCCTGACCTCGCTCGAATGGAGACCACCGTGACACCCGTCACCGACCCCGCCGACCTGCGCGAATCCCTGGCGAACCGCCTCGTGGAGAGCGGCCACCTATGCTCCCCCGCCACCATCGACGCCTTCCGCACCACCGATCGCCACCAGTTCCTGCCCGGCGTCGACATCGAGTCGGCGTACACGGAGGACGCGGTGCCCATCAAGCACGACGAACACGGCGAGATGATCTCCTGCATCTCCGCACCCTCCATCGTCGCCACCCAGCTCGAACAGCTCGGCGCCCGGCCCGGCCACAAGGTCCTGGAGGCCGGAGCCGCCACCGGCTACAACGCGAACCTGCTGGGCAAACTCGTCAGCCCCAGCGGGCACGTGTGGACCCTTGACGTCGACCAGGACCTCATCGCCGGCGCGAGCAAGAACCTCGCTCAGGCCGGAGCCGCCAACGTCACCGCCATGCTGGCGGACGGCGCCGCCGGCCTTCCCGAGCACGCCCCGTATGACCGCATCCAGTTCACCGTCGGCGCGGGTGACGTGCCGGTGAAGATCCTCGACCAGCTCGCCCCCGGCGGACGCCTGGTTCTGCCCATGCGGATTCGCGGCAGCATCAGCCGGAGCTTCGCCTTCGAGCGGGACGGCGACACCTGGAAGACCGTCTCCTGCGAGATGGCCACCTTCATTCCCCTGCGCAAGGGCGTCTGCGACGACATCTACACCCTCGTCCCCATGGCCGGTGAGGGCAATGTTCGGCTGGAGACCTTCAGCGAGCAGAACGTGGACCGCGACGCGATCCGCACCGTCCTGGACCAGCCGCAGACCAAGATCTACACCGGGGTCAAGTTCCGCGCGGGATCGCCGTGGCAGTGGCTGTACCTCTACCTGGCCTGCGTGCTGCCCAACGGCCTGTCGCGCCTGCCCGGCGCTCGCCCCGGTTTCACCCCGCACTTCGGCTGGGGCTCCATGGCCGCGCTCGACGACGACTCGCTGGCCTACCTGACCATCCGCGAAGGCGAGGACGACGAGGGCCGGTTCTGGGAAATCGGCGTCATCGGCCACGGCTCCCGCCGCGACCCGCTCGCCGAACAAGTCGTGAGCGATATCCGCGACTGGGAGGCGGGCTGGGGCAACACCGGGCCGGAGCCCGCCTTCCGCATGGCGGTCGGGGACGTCCGCGACAAGCTCACGGCGGCTGACCCGCGCTTCATCATCGACAAGACGTACAGCCGTCTCGTCATTGACTGGCCGCGCAAGGGCTGAGCCGATGATTCCCGCGATGGCCGGCCGCATCCCTCTGGTCCGGCGCCCGAAGGCTCCGGCGCTCCCGCTGGACGACCGCATCACCCACCTCAACGGGCTGACCGTCGCGCCCGCAGGCGCGAGCCACCACGACCTGGTGACCCGTGCCTGCGGGGTCCTCAACTACGCTGCGCTGATCGCCTCCGACGTAGGGATGCCCGACCTGGCAGCCGACCTGTGCTGGAGACAACACCAAGTCTTCGCGGACGCCCCACGCCCGGCGGGCGATATCGCAGTGATGTCGCTGATGCCCCTCATCAACATCGCCCGGCTCCTGACCCGTGACGGCGACGGCGAAGCCGCCTACGACATCCTCACCCGCCTCTACCGTGCCGCCCAGAAGCGCGAGGCAGCCGAGATCCACGGACGCACCGTCGACTTATCGGAGCTGACCGACACCGAGGCGGACCACCGCAAGGTCTGCCAGGAGCTGTGGATCACCGTGCTCGTCGACGGCGCCCGCGCCCTGGCACGGATCGGCCGCTGGACCGAAGCCGCCGACGCCATGGCCAAGCACCGCGGCATCGGAAACCGCCTCCTCGACGGCCGCCAAATCAAGATCATGTCGCTGATGGAACACGGCCTCGACCAGCAGGCCCGCGACACGATTGATTCCACTGTCCCCACAGAGCCATGGGAGAACGCCATCGCGGCCCTCCTGCGAATTTCCTGCCGGCCCGCAGGCTCGCCTGCGCCGGAGCTGGAGCTCGCTCTGCAAGGAGCAACCACGCTGCTGGCCACGCCCGACGCCCCGACAGCAGCGTTCCAGATCAGAGCCGGACTGGCAGCGCTCGATCTGGTACGCGATCAGACGTGCCAAGACGTGACTCCCTTGCAAAACGCCCTCGCCGAGGTGGCCCTCCTCGACGCCTACGCCGCCCGGGACGTCCTGAACCACGACATCGCCGGCTCCCGCCTGACCAGCGAGCAGAGCGAGAAACTCGGCGCCGTACTCACCGCATCAGGACTCGGCACCGGGACTCTTCCACCAGCACATGCGCAGGCCCTCACCGAAGCCGTGGACAAGGCCGAAGTAACGCTACGCGGCCTTCTGTAGTCCCGAGCATCTTGCCGAGCCCCGCCGGGCCGGAGGTGGCTTGCGCCCCGGCCGGCGAGGGCCCGGGCCCCCGGTGTCATTCCGCGTTGCGCGCCAGCTCCAGGGCGTACTTCGGCCACCACTGGCCCGCGGGCGGGCCGCCCTTGCAGTCGCCGTCGGACTCGCCGGGGCGCTTGACCCAGAGGTAGGCGTCGACCAGGGCGTCGCCGGTCTTCGTCGTCGGGGGCTCGCCGAGCGAGCGGCCCTTCGGGTTGCACCAGGCCTCGGGGTCCTCCCGGCCGGGTGCCGGGCCGTTGCCGTTCCGGCTGGTGTCGATCACGAAGGGCTTGTTGCCGACCATGGCCGACAGCTTCTTGCCGTACTTCGTGTTCTCGGCGGTCGTCTGGTAGTTGGAGGTGTTGAGCGCGAAGCCGTCGGCCCGGTCGATGCCGGCCCGCTTCAGGGGTTCGACCATCCGGCCCGGGTCCTTGATCCAGTGCGGGTTGCCCGCGTCCAGGTAGACCTTGGTGCCGGGCAGTTCCCCGAGCTTCTGCACCGCCTCGTTGAGCAGGGCGAACCGCTCCTCGTGGAACTTCTTTTCGGTGCAGCCGTCCTCGACGTGCGGCAGGGCGTCCGGCTCCAGGACGACGGTCGCCTTGCGGTCGCCGATGCCCTTGGTCACCTTGCCGAGCCAGTCGCGGTAGGCGTTGCCGTCGGCCGCCCCGCCCTTGGAGTACTGGCCGCAGTCGCGGTGCGGGATGTTGTAGAGGACGAGCAGGGCGTCGCGGTCCGCCTTGGCCGCGGCCTCGGTGAAGCCGCGGGCCTGTCCCTCCGGGTCGTCGACGCCGACCCACTCCGCGACCGGCTGCCGGGAGATCTTCTGCAGCAGGTCGGCGTCCTTGCCGCGGCCGTTCTTACGGAGGGCGGCGACCTCCTTGGCGGCCTTTCCGTCGGGGTTCACCCAGTACGGGACCTTCGCCTTCGGCTGCTGCCGGGGGCGCGATCCCGCGTCGGACGTGCTGTCGTCGGACGGGGAGAAGCACCCCGACAGGGCGAGGAGTGCGCCCATCGTCGCGGTGCCCGCCATGAGCCGGGCCACCCGGGCCCGACGCCCCCGGCGGGTGTAACTGCCGTACATCCACTCCCCCTTGGTCTTGCTTTCCTGGGCCGTATGCCCAGGTCCCCTGGGATCAGACCGGTTCGCCCCATCGTGGCACACCGGTTCGAGGCACCACGACCGTGTCCGCGCATCGTCGATCAGCTGTTACAGCCCGGATCGGAGCGGTTCACGGCCCCGGCCCGGCTGTTCAACAGCCCGGCTCCGTCCGTTCACCGGCTGAGCCGCGAACGGACGGAGCCGGGCCGTTCCGGGGCGCACGGGGCCGCCCCCGTCAGAGCTTCGCCGCCGTCGTGGTCCCGCCGGAGCGGGTTCCGGTCAGATACGCCGACACCACGACGTTTGCGGTGTAGGTGTGCCGCTTCCGGTCGTAGTCGCCCCCGCAGGTGATGAGGCGCAGCTCGGCGCGGTCGAGCTTGCGGGCGCCGTAGACCCGTTGGGCGTCGAAGCGGGCCTTGCTGAACGCCTCGACGGACTCCACGGTGAACTCGGCCACGGACCGGTCCTCCCGCAGCACCCGCACCTTCTGCCCCGGCTTCACCCGGGCCAGCCGGTGGAAGACCGCGGGCTCGGTGTGGGTGTCGACGTGGCCGACGAGGACGGCCACGCCCGCGGCGCCGGGCGGGGCGCCTCCGTTGAACCAGCCGACGACGTCCGGGCTGTCGAACGGCGGCGGGTCGACTCCGCCGAACTCGTCCAGCCCGCGTTCGATGACCGGGGCCTTCACGCCCACGGAGTCGATCGCGACCCGCAGCGGGCGTGCCGCGGTCAGCGGGAGGCGGGCCGCGGGCAACGGGGCAGCGGCGGGGTGTCCCACCGCTGCCACGTCACCGGTCTCGGGGCGTCCGACGGTGGGGCCGTCGGTGATCTCGACGCCCCAGATCCACAGTCCCGACAGGACGACGGCCCAGGTCCCACAGCTCACCAGACGGCCCAGCACACGGTAGTGACGGTTGGCCACGGTCGCCCGGCCCTCAGTCGCCGGCGGAGTGGACGCGACGGCGGTGCAGGGCGATGCCCGCGACGGCCAGGCCCGCGGCGCTCGCGAGTCCGGCACCGACGAGGATCTGCACGGCGCCGGGGCCGTCCTCGTCCTCGGACGCGAGTCCGGCGGTGCCGCCGCCCCCGGCCTGCACGGGCGCGGACGGGGTCTCGCCCTCGCCCACGACGGTCAGTTCGGCCTCGCCGCCGCAGTCGCAGCGGACCTTGTACCGGCCGGGCTCGGTGGTGGACTTGACCTTCGCCGCGGCGTGGTGGCCGCCGCCGCCCTCCTCGGCGGAGAGCTCGGCGTCCTCGACGAACACCTCGGAGCGGGCCATCACCTTGGTGCCGCGGCAGCCCTCGACCTTGACCTCGACCTCGGCTCCGGCCGCGACGACGGCCGGGCTGAGCCTCAGCTGTTCGGCGCCGGCTGCGTGGCCGCTGCCGGTGTCCGTGTCGGTGCCGGTGCCGGTGCCGGTGCCGGTGTCACTGTCGCTGTCACTGCCGGTGTCGGCGAGTGCGTCGGGGCCGGTACTGGCACCCGCGTCGGGCCCGGTGTCGGTGCCGGATTCCGCCGGTGGATCGGCGAGCGGGTCCTCCACGCCGTCGGAGGACGATGGCGCGGAGGGCGCGTCGCTGCTGTCGCGCTTGGCGAGCAGCGACTCGTCCGCGGAGGTGCTGGGCACCCCGGGGTCGAGGTCGTCGGCGACGGCGGGCAGTGCGGTCGCCGAGCACAGGGCTGCCGCGGCGAGGACCACAGCCGCGCGATGGGTCACGCGGGACAGCCGCCGGGGCCGTCCGGAAGACCGTACAGATCGCATCGTGAACCTCCTCCTCACGTCAGCAGGTTCACGCGCGCCCGGCCGCTCCGCACCCGGAGCGTGACGCTGCTACTCCGTTCGGTGGTCAGGTCCGGCCACTCGGTCCACCAGGTCCGCGATGGAGTCGACCACGGTCGACGGGCGGAAGGGGAACCGGTCGACCTCCTCCGGCTTGGTCAGGCCGGTGAGCACCAGGAAGGTCTCCATCCCGGCCTCCAGACCGGCCAGCACATCGGTGTCCATCCGGTCGCCGATCATGGCGCTGGTCTCGGAGTGCGCGCCGATCGCGTTCAGTCCGGCGCGCATCATCAGCGGGTTGGGCTTGCCGACGAAGTACGGTTCCCGGCCGGTCGCCTTGGTGATCAGCGCCGCGACCGAGCCGGTGGCGGGCAGGGCGCCCTCGGCGGACGGACCGGTCTCGTCCGGGTTGGTGGCGATGAACCGGGCCCCCGCGTTGATCAGACGGATCGCCTTGGTGAGCGCCTCGAAGCTGTAGGTGCGGGTCTCGCCCAGCACCACGTAGTCGGGCTCGGAGTCGGTGAGGACGTAGCCGATGTCGTGCAGCGCGGTGGTGAGCCCCGCCTCGCCGATGACGTACGCGGTGCCGTTCGGCCGCTGGTCGTCCAGGAACTGGGCGGTGGCCAGGGCGGACGTCCAGATGTTCTCGACCGGCACGTGGAGCCCCATCCGGGACAGCCGGGCGTGCAGATCGCGCGGGGTGTAGATCGAGTTGTTGGTGAGCACGAGGAAGGGCCTGCCGGACTCGGACAGCCGCTTGACGAAGGCGTCGGCCCCCGGGATCGGAATCCCCTCGTGGATGAGGACCCCGTCCATGTCGGTGAGCCATGACTCGATCGGCTTGCGCTCTGCCATGCCGGACTCCTGCCGTGCTGCCGGTGCTGGGGCCTGCCGGCGGCACCGCGCTGTGCCCGCCGACGCCCACAGCCTAGGCCAGGTGGCGGGTATCGCGGCCGGGCGGTCGTTCGCGGGGTTCCTGGGGCGGGGCCGACCCTCGTCGCTGGGTCATCGGGGCACGGGCGGACGGGCGTCCCCGGCCGCGCCGGGTCATCGGGACGGGCGGGCGGCCGTCCCCAGCCGCGCGGAGCCGCCGCCCCTGGCCGCGCGGAGCCGCCGCCCCTGGCCGCGCAGGGGTCCGGTCCGCGGGTCGCGCAGGGGTCCGGTCCGCGGGTCGCGCAGGGGTCCGGTCCGCGGACAGGCGGCCCGGAAGCGCCGTGGTCAGCGCGACCGGCGGCGGGCCAGTGCCAGCAGGAGCGCGCCGCCGGCGAGGCAGACCCCGGCGCCGGCCGCGATCCAGCGCAGCGACGTCTGTCCGGTACGGGCGAGCTCCCGTCCGGCCTCGGCGGCGGGCAGCGGCCGTTCCGGTTGGGCCTCGTCCCCCTTGGACTCCCGGCCGGGCTCCCGGCGCTCCGGGAGATCCGAGGCGCTGGGGGCGGGGGACGGCCGGTGCTCCTTCTCGTGGCTCTCCGGACGGTCCGGCCGCAGGCCCGTCGTGCCGTCCGCGCCGCGGATGGCGAACTCGTAGTCGTTGGACTCGCCGACCCAGTCCCCGTCGTCGGCGCGGCGCTGCACCGTGGCGACGTTGACCCGCACCCGGTCCTCGCCGGTCTCCGCGGAGAACCGCATCCGCACCTGCACGGTCAGGGTCCGGCGCGCGGGCACGGCGAAGCCCCGGAAGCCGTCGCCGTCCTCGAACACCGCGATCTGCTCGTCCTGGTCGGTGGTCTCGAAGGTGACGGGCCGCCACTCCCGCTGCCCCGGGTCGTAGAACTCCAGGTCGATGCGGTCGCGGTCGAGGACGCGCCGGTGGTCCACCAGGACGGCGACCGGATGGACGTCCCGGCACGGCACGGTCGTGGTGTTCCGCAGGTCCAGGTTCCAGGTCTGCCAGTCGCCGCCCGCCGAGTAGGTGTCCGGGCCGCCGTGGATCCGGGTCTCGATGGGGAAGTCGGGGCTCTTGGGGTCCCCGCAGTACGGCTGCGGGCCCCGCCCGGACGCCCGGTCGTGCGGCGGCCGGTCCGCCTGCGCCGCGCCGGCGGGCCCGAGAAGCACCAGGACCGGGGCGAGGGCGGCCGTTGCGGCTCCGGCGAGGACTGTGCGCAGACGCATGGGGCACCTTCGAGGTTCGCGCGGCCGGCCGCGGGGCCGGCCGGTCGGGTTCGACCGGTACCGGCAGGACCCTGCCACCCGCGCCCGCCCGGTCGGCCGCACCACGGCGGGGGCGGCCGGGCCCGGCGGCGAATCCCCCTCGATCAGCCCACGATCTCCTGATCCGATGGGGTGGTGAGCGTTTCGGCAGGTCCGGGCCGCGCCGCCGCGTGGCCGAAGAGCGGGGCGAGGACCAGCTGCGCCGCCCCGTGCACGACGGTGTGTTCGCCGGCGGGCGCCACGGCGACCGGCACCGGACGGCCCGCGCGGCCGGCGGCTCCCTCGCGGGCGGCGCGTTCGGCGAGCACCGCGCCCACGCCGGTGACGAACACCTCGGGGGCGGCCACCACGGTGCGGCCACCGAGCAGCACCCGGTCGATGTCGAGCAGCCCGACGAGGTTGGCGGCTCCGGTGCCCAGGGCCCGGGCCGCGGCCGGGGTGTCGCCGCGCGCCACGGCGGCCAGGCAGAGCGCCTCGATGCAGCCGTGGTCGCCGCAGCCGCACCGGGGGCCGTCGAGCTGGATCACCTGATGGCCGAACTCCCCTGCCCCGGTGCGGCTTCCGCGGTGGAGCCCGCCGCCGAGCACCAGTCCGGCGCCCAGGCCGGTGCCGAGGTGGACATAGGCGAACGAGGGCGCGGCGGAGCCCGGGTCGGAGTGCGGCGCGGCGGCGAGGGCGAGCCCCAGTGCGGCGGCGTTGGTGTCCTTGTCGAGGACGACGGGCAGCCCCAGACGTTCGGCGAGGGCCGCCCTCAGCGGGTAGCCGTCCCACTGCGGAAATCCGGTGACCCGGCCCAGGACGCCCGTCCGGTGGTCCAGCGGCCCGGGGCAGGCGACGCCGACGCCGAGTACCGGTCCGACGCCGGGCACCGGTCCGACGCCGGTCCCTTGCAACAGCGCCCGCACCTCCGCCGCCGCCCCGTCCACCACCGCGGCAGCGTCCGCGCCGAAGTCGAACGGGACGGTGCGGACGGCCAGCGGCTCGCCGGTCAGGTCGGTGAGCACGGCCGTCAGCTCGTCGCGGTCCAGGTGCAGCCCCACCGCGCCGCGCGCCCCGCGGACCAGCCGCAGCACCGTGCGCGGCTTGCCGCCCGTCGACGCGCGCTGCCCGGCCTCGGCCGCCAGGCCCGCCTCCCGCAGCCGTGCCGTGATCTTGCTGACCGCCTGCGGGGTGAGCCCGGTGCTCTCGGCGAGCTCCAGCCGGCTGATGCCGGCCGCGCCCGCCGTGCGCAGCAGATCGAGCACGAGCGCGGCGTTGTGGCTGCGCAACGCGGGAAGGTTGGCTCCGGAGTGTCCCCTGTTCACTCCCCCATTCTCGCTGCCGCTTGCTCTTTGGCAACAGCGTTGCTTAAGTGAGCGGCATGACTGGCAGCGACATGACCGGCCCCGGCACCCCCTTCCGCGTCGGCCTGATCGGTTACGGACTCGCGGGCTCGGTGTTCCACGCCCCGCTGATCGCCGCGACCGACGGTCTGGCCCTGGACACCGTGGTCACCACGGATCCCGAGCGCCGCGCCGCGGCGGCGGCCGAGCACCCCGGGGTGCGCTTCGCGGCCTCGCCGGACGAGCTCCTGACCCGCGCGGACGAGCTGGATCTGATCGTCATCGCCTCGCCCAACCGCACCCATGTGCCGCTCGCCGCCGCGGCCCTGCGCGCCGGCCTCCCGGTGGTCGTGGACAAGCCGCTGGCCGCCACCGCCGCCGAGGCGCGGGAACTGGCGGCCCTCGCCGAGGAGCGCGGCCTGCTGCTCTCCGTCTTCCAGAACCGGCGCTGGGACAACGACTTCCGCACCCTCCGCGCACTGATCGACGACGGCGCGCTGGGCGAGGTCCACCGCTTCGAGTCCCGCTTCGAACGGTGGCGGCCGCGCCCCAAGGGCGGCTGGCGGGAGTCCGGCGACCCGGCGGAGATCGGCGGGCTCCTGTACGACCTGGGGAGTCATGTCGTCGATCAGGCGCTGGTGCTGTTCGGCCCGGCCGTCCGCGTCTACGCCGAGTCCGACGTCCGGCGGCCCGGCGCGGAGGCGGACGACGACACGTTCATCGCCGTCACCCATGCCTCCGGTGTCCGCTCCCATCTGTGGGTGAGCGCGTTCACCGCGCGGCTCGGCCCGCGGTTCCGGGCCCTCGGCAGCACCGCCGGGTACGTCAAGTACGGGCTCGACCCGCAGGAGGCCGCGCTGCGCGAGGGGCTGCGGCCGGGCACCGCGCCCGGCTGGGGCGAGGAACCGGAAGCCCTGTGGGGAGTACTGGGTGCCGGGGCACCGGACCTCGCCGCGGGAGAGTCCCCGGCGACCGGCGGTGGCACCCCGGTCCGCACCCGGCCCGGCGACTACCCTGCCTACTGCGCGGGCATCGCCGCCGCCCTGCGCGACGGCACCCCGCCGCCGGTCACGGCACACGAGGCCGCGGCCGCCCTGGACGTCCTGGAAGCAGCGCGCGTCTCGGCCCGCGAGGGCCGGACGGTCGGCATCGGAGCGGAGGCATGATGGGGGCAGAACGAGGCAGCCAGGTCGCGCCCGGCGGCACGGCGCGGGACGGCGGTCCCGCGGTGACCCCGGCGGAGGAGGCCGCGGCGCTCATCCCGCAGCTCGAGGCCCAGGAACGGCGCCTGGTGCTGCGGAGCTTCACCCACGAGGACGCCTGGCACCTGGGGTCGATGCTGGTGGAGCTGGCCCGGCTGCGCGAGGCTCCGGTGGCCGTGGACATCCGCCGCGGGGCGCAGCAGGTCTTCCACGCCGCCCTGCCGCGCTCCTCCGCGGACAACGACGCCTGGATCGACCGCAAGCGCCGGGTCGTCGAGCGGTACGCCGAGAGTTCGTACCTGGTCGGGGCGCGGTTCCGGGCGAAGGGGACGACGTTCGAGGCGGCCTCCCGGCTGGACCCGGACCGCTTTGCCGCGCACGGCGGTTCGTTCCCCGTTCTCGTCCAGGACGCGGGCGTCATCGGCTCGGTGACGGTGTCCGGGCTGCCGCAGGCCGATGACCACGCGCTGGTGGTCGAGGCGCTGGAACGCTTCCTCGCCGCGGGGCGCACGGAGTCCGCGACGCACTGATGCCGCGTGCCGCGCGAAGCCCGCGGCCCATCGAGTGACCGTGTTCCCGCCCGGTGCCCGCAGGGGCCGGGCGGGAACGGCACGTTCGGGGCGGGAACGGCGTGTTCGGGGCGGGGACGGCGGGCTCGGGTCGCGGACGGGGAGAGCTCCGGCCGGGGACGAGGGTCTCGGGTCGGGGACGGCGAGCTCCCCACCGGGGGCGGCGGGCCCCCGGTGGGCGGCGGGCTCCCAACGGTGGACCGGCATCCTGACGGCCGCGCCCAGCATGAACCGCCCCGCCGTCAGGACGGCTTCCCGGCCCAGGCGGTCAGCGCCTCGGCCCGCTCGTCCCGGCGCTCGCCGACGGCGGTGCGGCGCGTCGCCCAGGCGATGTGGCCGTCGGGGCGTACGAGGATCTCGGTCACCCCCGCCAGGTCCGGGTGATCGTCGCGTGCGGTGACGGTGACGGCGGTGACGCGCGAGCCCCACCCGGGCCGCACGGCCGCGCCGGACTCCGGGTCGCCGGCGAGGTCGAGGTGGACGAACCGGCCCGCGGGCATCAGGTCGTAGACCCGTGTCGCGTCCGACCCGGCGGCGGTCAGCCCGATGTCGGGCATCCGGCGCCCCACCAGCGGGTCGGCCCCGGGTGTCGTGGCGGGATAGACGGTGCCGAGGCCGGAGACCCGGGCGGCGAGCCGGCGGTTGACCTCCGTCATGCCCAGGAGCTCGTCGAAGAGCGCCCGCAGGGCCAGCGCGGGGCGCCGGTACTGCTCGACGAACGTCAACTCCGCGAGCAGCGCCTGGACCTCGGTGTTATCCGTGACCGCCCGGCCGACCGGGTTGCGCTCGGCGTCATAGCTGTCCAGCAGCCCGGGCGGCGCCCATCCCGCCACCGTTGCGGCCAGCTTCCAGCCGAGGTTCATGGCGTCCTGGAGGCCGGTGTTGAGCCCCTGGCCACCGGAAGGAAAGTGGACGTGCGCGGCGTCGCCCGCGAGCAGGATGCGGCCGGAGCGGTACCGCTCGGCGAGCCGGGTGGCGTTGCCGAAGCGGGACAGCCAACGGGGCTCGGCGACACCGCAGTCGGAGCCGCAGAGCCGGACCAGCGACGCCCGGAACTCCTCCAGGGTGACGGGCTCCCGGGCCGGGGCCCGCATCCGCTCCGGATCGACGTAGACCAGCCGGGTCGGCCCGTCCTCCAGCGGTGCGATCAGCACGCCCCGGGACCGGAGGGCGTCGAGGGCCGCCGGGTCCGGGTCGAACACCGCGAAGTCGCCGAGCACGCCGGTGAAGGTCTCGTCGGTGCCGGGGAAGCCGATCCCGGCGGCCTCCCGCACCGCGCTGCGGGCACCGTCGCACCCGACGAGGTACCGGGCGCGGAGGGTCTCAGTGCGGCGGAGGGTCTCGGTGCCGCGGGGGGTCTCGGTGCCGCCGGGCCCGCGCACCTCCGCCTCGACCCCGTCGTCGTCCTGGCGTACGGCCACCACCTCGTGACCGCGCAGGATCTCCACGCCCAGTTCGGCCGCCCGCTCCGCCAACAGGGCCTCGGTGCGCGCCTGGGCGAGGAACAGCGTGTAGGCGTGCCGGGAGTCCAGTGCGGAGAAGTCCAGGCGGGTGGGGAGTGCGGAGAAGTGCCAGCCGGGCACGGTGCGGCCGAGCGGGAGGAACCGGTCGAGCAGGCCGCGCTGGTCCATCAGCTCCACGCTGCGCGCGTGCAGGGTCAACGCCCGCGAGTTCCGGTGCGGTTCGGCCCGGCGTTCCAGGACACGGGTCCGCACCCCGGCCAGGGCCAGTTCGCAGGCGAGCATCAGCCCGGTCGGTCCCGCCCCGGTGACGATCACGTCGATGTCCATCGAAGGCATCCTCCCCCAAATAGTGAACAGCGTTCACGTGAACGATGTTCACTATACTGACGCCCATGAGCTCCCCGTCAATCCCCGCCCGCGGCCGGCCGTCCCGCCTGGACCGGGCACGGACCGTGCAGACGGCCCTCGACCTGCTGAACCAGTCGGGCCTCGACGCCCTGACCATGCGGCGGCTCGCCGACGCGATGGGTGTTCAGGCCGGTGCGCTGTACCGCTACTTCGCCACCAAACAGGACCTGCTGACGGCGATGGCCGAGCGCATGATGGACGGCGCCACGGACGCGGCCACGGCGGCGGACGACGGCGACTGGGCCGGGCAGCTGACCGCCCTGGCCCGCGCGATGCGCACGGCCCTGCTCTCCCACCGCGACGGCGCCCGGGTGTTCGCCGGGACGCACTCCAACGGGGAGAACACCCTCGGCTTCGCCGACGCGCTCGTGGGCGTCCTGCGGGACGCGGGCTTCCCCGACGACGACGCGGCATTGGCCCTCTACACGGTGGCCAACTACACCGTGGGCCACACCCTGGAGGAACAGGCCGCCCGCCAACCGGGGCACGGCGGGCCCGCGGACCCCGGCGTCCTGCGGGACGCGGTGACGGCCGGTGCGTATCCCCACCTCAGCGCCACCCTCCCCACCCTCACCGGCCAGGACTTCACCCGGCTCTTCGAGTTCGGGCTCGGGCTGCTCGTGGCGGGGCTGCGGGCGCGGCACTGAGGCGGGCCGTGGGCGGGGCCATGGGGACGGGACAACGAGGGCAGGTCGGCCCGCGTCCCGCGCATGGTCCGGGAGTGGCCGAGGCCCGGATCCGGGCGGGCACCGCGGGATCCGGGCGTACGACCCACCGGGGGGGGTGGTGGCCCATGGCGTGACCGCGACGACGGACACGGACGACGGAACAGCCCCTCAGGCGGCCCCCGACTCCTGTCGTGCCACCACGACGAGAGCCTTGCGCCGGAACATTCGTCCCGGTCCGCATGGGAACCAGCATCTCGGCCCGACGGCGGGAAGTCGTTAGCACTCCGTCCACACGTCACTGCGCATTGCGTGCACCCGCACCCCGTTGCAGGGCCCGGACGGAGGAGGCCGGACACGTGCGTCCATCACCGCCACCCGTCCGTCACCGTCACCCCTCCACCGTGCGTACGTCCCACGACCGCCCCCCGACGCCCTCGACATCGGCATCGGCATCGGCATCGGCATCGGCAACAGTGGCGGCAGTGGCACCCGTGGCCGCCCAGCCCGCGAGGAACCGCAGGGCCTCCGCGGAGCGGGATTCCGGCTCGGCGGTGTAGACGATCATCGTCTGGTCGGCGTCGTCCCCCACCGTCAGCGTCTGGAACTCCAGCTCCAGAGGGCCCGCCAGCGGGTGCCGGAACGCCTTGCGGCCGAACGCCCTGGTCCGCACCCGCTGGTCGGCCCACCAGCGGCGGAAGTCGGGGTCCTTGACGGACAGTTCGCCGACGAGGGCGGCCAGCAGCGGATCGTCGGCGTAGCGGGCGGCGTCCATCCGCAGGTAGGCCACGCACTCGCGGGCCGCCGTGGGCCAGTCCGCGTACAGCGCCCGGAACCCGGGGCACAGGAAGGCCAGCCGTACGAGGTTGCGTTCGGCATCCGGGAGCGCCCCGAAGTCGCCGAGCAGGGCCGCCGCGAGGGGGTTCCAGGCGAGGACGTCCAGCCGTCGCCCGAGCACGATCGCGGGCATCTCCCGGAGTCCGTCGAGGAGTTGCCTGGTCTGCGGGCGGACGTGCGGGCCGCCGGTCCGGGGCGCTGCCGTCCGCCGGGCGGGACCGGCGATCCGCAGCAGATAGGACCGTTCGTCGTCGGCCAGCCGCAGGGCGGTGGCGAGCGACTCCAGGACGGCCGGGGAGACGTTCGTCGTCCGGCCCTGTTCCACCCGCACCAGGTAGTCGACGCTGACGTTCGCCAGCTGTGCCAGCTCCTCGCGGCGCAGGCCGGGAACGCGCCGGACCCGGCCGTCGTCGGGGAGCCCCACGTCGGCGGGAGAGACGCGCGACCGGCAGGCGCGCAGGAATCCGGCGAGCGGGGCACTGGTCTCAGGGCGGGCGTCCATGGCCATGCGCCCCATTGTGGGCCGGTGGACGGCCCGTTGCCTGGTACTGCCGGACCCAGGGAGGGCGGTACCCGGGGATGTCCGGTCCCCGGATGGTCCGTCCCTGGTGGCGCCTGCCGCCGCCCCCGCAGGGTGGCGTGGACGGCAGGGGGCGTTTCCCCTGCTCCACCGCCCCGGCAGGGGCTCTCACCGAGGAGCACCATGACCATCTGGTTCATCACCGGCGCTTCCCGCGGCTTCGGGCTGGAGATCGCCCGGCAGGCGCTCGCGCAGGGCGACCGCGTCGTGGCCACCGCCCGTGATCCGCGCGCCGTGGAGGCGGCGCTGCCCGGGAACTCCGGCCGGCTGCTCGCCCTCGCGCTGGACGTCACCGACACCGGCCGGGCCGCGGAGGCCGTCGCCGCCGCGGTCGACCGGTTCGGCGGGATCGACGTCCTGGTGAACAACGCCGGCCGGGGCCTGCTCGGCGCCGTCGAGGAGACCAGTGACGCGGAGGCCCGCGCGATCTTCGACATCAACGTCTTCGGGCTGCTGGCCGTGACCCGCGCCGTGCTGCCCGTCATGCGGCGCCGGGGCAGCGGACGGATCATCAACCTCAGCTCCGTGGGCGGCTTCGTGAGCTGGGCCGGCTCCGGTCTGTACTGCGCGACGAAGTTCGCCGTGGAGGCGCTGACGGAGAGCCTGCGGATCGAGGCGGCGCCGTTCGGGGTGCAGGTCACGGCCGTCGAACCGGGCCCGTTCCGCACGGACTTCCTCGACCCCAGTTCGCTGCACCGCACGGCGGCGGTCCTCGACGCCTACGCGACGAGCTCCGGCGCGCTGCGCACCTGGGCGGACGACACCAACCACGGCCAGGCGGGCGACCCGGTGAAGGGCGCCGCGGCCGTCCTCCTGCTCGCCGCCACCGCCGAACCGCCGACCCGGCTCCCTCTCGGCGCCGCCACGGTGACCGACATCGAGGACAAGCTCGCGCGGGTCGCCCGGGAGGTCGATGCCTGGCGCGAGGTGGCCAGGAGCACCGACTTCCCGGCGGGCGAGGGCAGCGGACCGACGGGCGAACTGCCGTGCGCGGTGTGACGGCGGGCCGGTCCGCCGGGCCGTCCCGCGACAGCGCGTGGGGGGCGGCCCCGGGTGACGTATGGGACGCGCACCACAACAGCGCGTGGGGCGCGTTCCCGGGCGGCACGTGCGGCGCGCTCCACGACAGCGCGTGGGGCGAGTTCTCCGACAGTCCGTTGGGCACGTTCCCCGACAGCGCGTGGGGCGCCTAGTCCGTGGGGCGCTTCCCTGGGAGGCCGTCCGCCGCCCCCTACCCGACGACGGCGGCGGTAGCCGGCGCCGCCTCCGTGCGGCCCCGGTACAGCCAGGCCCGTTCGGCAGCGCTCCAGGCCGTGGTGGTGGCCAGGTAGAGCCCGGCGGCCAGCGGGACGACGGCGGCGGTGATCAGGGTGCCGAACGACAGCAGCGGCATGACCTTGGCCACCCCCGCCATACCGGGCAGCGCCTCCGGTTCCGCGGAGGCCTTCCGGGACGCCCCGGCGGTACGGTTCGCGGCCGTGGCTGCCGCCGCCGCTGCCGCGGCCTTCCGGCCCCGGGTGTAGTTCCAGCCGGCCACCGCGGCGATCACGGCGAACAGCCCCAGGTAGACCAATCCGTGCGCCCCGGCTACGCCCCCGTCGGCCAGCGCGTCGGACCACCGGCCGCCGAGCGGCGCACCGAGCAGGGTGTGGTCGAGCAGCCCGCTGCCGCGGCTGGTGAACAGGTGGTACATCAGGACGAACACGGGCAGTTGGAGCAGCGTCGGCAGGCAGCCGGCCACCGGCGAGGTGCCGGTCTCGGCCTGCAGTTCGGCCACTGCGGCGCGCAGTTTCTCGGGGTCGCTTCCGTGCTTCTTCTTCAGCTCGGCGACGCGCGGCGCGAGCGCGCTGCGGGCCTTCTCGCCACGCGCCGCGGCCCGGGCGAGCGGGTGCAGCGCGAGCCGTACGCACAGGGTGAACAGGACGATGGCGGCGGCCGTCGCCGAGCTGCCGAAGAACGGGGCGAGCGCGTCGGCGACACGGGAGAGAAGCGCACCGAGGGATGCGAAGACGGACATGGTTGAGCCCTCCACGGGGTCTCGTCGTGCCGGGATGAGGATTCGGCGTGACGAGCCGCGCGGGCCCTGCGGTCCAGGGTTCAGCGAGCCCGAAGGGGGCTGTTGCGGGTCCCGGGTCCGGGGAGCACCTACGCGGCCGTCAGGAGGGGACGGCCGGGTGCTCGCGGCCGGGGGCGGCCGGAGGCGTCGGGATCTCGCTGGGGAAGGAAGGCGGTACGGCGTTCGCGGTCCCGGATCGCCGTACGGATACGGGTCCGTGGCACCGGCGGTGCCGACCGGGCGGCCCAGAGCGTGCAGGCCAGCAGCGCGGCGCTGACGGCCGCGGTGGCAGCGAGGGTGACGGCGCCGCCGAGACCGCTCTCGGCGAGCAGGATTTCGGTCAGCAGGAAGAGGAGCACGTTGAGGTGCATGCGCACCGATCCGAGTGGACGGATCACATGGCCCCTTCATGTCTCTGGCGTCGGCACCGGCTCTCCGTCGGTATGCGGCGCCGGTGTCCTTCCCCGCGATGCTAACCGGCCGCCGGGCGGGAGCGGTAGGAGATCCGTGCCACGCCGGCCGCGGACCCGAAGCACCGGCGCAGGCGCCCTCCCCCGTACCGTCACCCCGACGCCGCCACCACCCGGTCGTCGCCGCCACTGCCCAGGTCCTCGCGGTCGCTGGCCAGGACCTCGGAGTCGGGCCGCTCGTCCGTCCCCCGCGGGCCGAGGAACGTCACCAGCAGCGCCACCCCCAGGTTCACCGCGAGGGCGACGATCCCGGCGTTCACGCCCCACACGGGGTCGTGCCCGGTGAAGACCAGCCCGCACACCACGGCGACACCCACGGCGAGCCCGCTCACCGCCCCGGCGAGGGTCAGCCGCCGCCACACCAGCCCGAGCAGCAGCATGGGGACGAGCTGCGCCATGCCCTCGTACGAGATCAGCGACAGCCGCACCAGCGTGTTGGGCGCGACATACGTCATCACCAGGGCCAGCGCTCCCGCGATCACCACGACCGTCTGCGAGGCGGCCTTCTCCCGCCGCCCGCGGACCGACGGAATCAGCGACAGCACGCTCCGCCCCCACATCGTGCCGATGACCAGCATGAACACCGCCATCGGCACGATCGACGACAGCGCCGCCGCCACCCCGACGAGGCCGACCGCCCAGGCCGGGAGGGCGTCGACGATCAGCTTGAACAGGGCCAGGTTGGAGTCGGCCCCGGCCAGGCCCGGCACCACGAACGCCGCCGCCAGCCCGAGCAGCATCGGTACGAACAGCAGCACGTTGTAGGAGGGGAGCCAGATGGCGTTGCGCCGCAGCGCGTCGGCGTTCCGGGCGCCCAGGTAGCCGGCCACGGTCGTCGGGAAGATCACCACGGTGAGGGCGTTGAGCAGCGAGGTCGTGATGAACCACCCCTCCCCCAGCCCGCCGGAGTCGTGCCCGGGCAGCGTCAGCCAGGCGCGCTTCTCCTCGACCGCCCGGTGCAGCAGCTCCCCGTAGCCGTCGAAGTAGTGCAGCGGCACATAGCCGGCGAGGAACCCGAGGGTCAGGATGACCAGCACGTCCTTCAGTACCGACACCCACGCGCTGCCGCGCAGCCCGCTCACCACGACGAAGCCGGTGGTCACTGCGAAGGCCAGGAAGTACGCCCAGTTCAGCGAGATGGCCCCGTAGGAGATCGTCGAGACGACGACGCCCATGCCGGTGATCTGCAGCTGGATGTACGGCAGCAGGAAGACGGTGGCGAGCACGGCGACGGCGGCGCCGAGCCAGCGGCTGCCGAACCGGTGCGCCACGATGTCCGTGATGCCCACCAGCCCGTGCTTCCGGGCGTACGTCCAGAGCATCGGGCCGACGACGTAGCCGAGGGCGTAGCCGCAGGACATGTACGCGATGACGTACAGGACGGGCGCGCCGAAGTTGTACCCCCAGCCCGCGGCGCCGAGGTAGCTGAAGCTGGTGTAGCCCTCGCCGGCCATCAGCACCCAGATGAAGACCGGCCCCAGGCTGCGCCCGCCCACGGACCATTCGGCGAGCCCGCCGCCGCGGCCCCGGCCGCGGACGGCGAGCAGGCCGAGGGCGACGGTGAGGACCATGAAGGCGGCGAAGACGGAGGTGGCGACGGCGGCGTTCACCGGCGGTCCCCCCGCCAGGCGAGCCATACGGCGACGGGTGTCGCGACGGTCGCGGCGAACAGCCACACCATCAGGAACGGCACCCCGGCCACCAGGGGCTCCACCCGGTTCGCCCAGGGCAGGACCCCGAGGTAGAGCACGAACGGCACCAGCAGCCACAGCAGATGAGGACGTCGTCGGAACACGGCGTACGACCTTACTCCGCGCCCCGTCCCTCCTCCGCGCCCCGCACCCGGACACTCGCCAGCCGCCCCCAGACGACGAGCCGGTAGCGCGAGGTGTATTCGGGGGTGCAGGTGGTGAGCGTGAGGTAGTACCCCGGCTCGCGGTATCCCCGGCCCGGGTGGACGGAGCTGCGGGGCACCGCGCCGAGCACGGCGGAGTCGCGGGCGGAGGTCTGCGGCAGCGTCTTCTCGATCACGTAGGCGAACCGGGCCTCGGCGGTCTCGACGGTGACCCGGTCGCCCGCCCGCAGCAGGTCGAGCCGGCGGAACGGCTCCCCGTGGGTGTTCCGGTGCCCGGCGAGCGCGAAGTTCCCGGCCTCCCCGGGCCGGGCGGTGCGCGGATAGTGCCCGACGTACCCCCGGTCCAGCACCCCGGCCTTGCCGGTGCCCTCCGCGACGGGCACGGTCACGCCGATCCGGGGGATCCGCAGCACGGCGTACGCCCGGTCCCAGCGGGGCGCCCGCGGCCGGCCCGCCGCCGGGCTCCCCGGCGTCCCCCGGCCCGCTTCCGCCCGGCCGGGCGCCCGGGGCTCCTCCCGGTCGGTCCCCTCCCGGCCGGAGGACGCCCCGGGCCCGGTGCCGGCGGCGTCCGCACCGGCCCGGCCGGCCGCCGAGCCACGGGCCCACTCCCGTTCCAGTGCCCGCACCTGCCGCTCGGCGCCCTCCCGGGCCTGCCGGTTGGTCCACCACAGCTGGTGGGCGACGAGCAGCAGCACCAGCACCCCCAGGGTCACCGCCGTCTCGGCCGCACCCCACAGCCCCCGCGCGAGCAGGAGCCGCGCCCTTCCCCGCCGCTGTCGCCGGACCACGACCGGCACCCGACCGCGCACCCCGACCACCTCCCGGCCACCTCCCCGGCCGCCGCGGACCGCCGCCGTGGACAAGGACCACGGACAAGGGCCACGGGCAGCGCCACGGACGAGGGCCGCACGATAGGGCCTTCCCCGCCAACCCACCAGGGGCGACGGCGCGGGAACGGCCCCCGCCGGAGGGGTCGCTGTCGGCGGACGGCAGTACGGTGGGCCCATGCCCTCCGACACCCCCGCCCAGCACGCGTCCGAAGCCGAGCGCCTGGAGCGCATCGCGGTGCAGTACCCCGAGGACAACGAACAGGTGCTCCTGCGCGCCGCCGCCCACCGCGAGCTGGCCGGCGACCGCCCCGGAGCCACCGCCCTCTACGACCGGCTCCTCTCCGACGAGCCCCGGAACCCGCCCCTGATCAAGGCCCTCAAGGCGGCGAACCTCTGGGAGTACGGGCACGAGGCCGAGGCCCGCGCCATCATCGACGGCATCCGCGCCGCCGCCCCGCGGGACTCCGCGCCCTGGGAGATCATCGCCGAGGCCCTGGAGACCCACGACGACCTCCAGGCCGCCCACGACTGCTTCACCACGGGCGCCACGCTCCTGATCGACGGCAGCGAAGTCCCGTACGAGGCACGCCTCCTGCTGGTCGGCCGCCATCGCGTCCGCCGCATGCTGGGCACGCCCCACGACGAGTGGGACACCCTCGCCGACACCCTGCACGCCGGGGACATCTCCCTCGACGAGCTCCACAACCCCAAGCGCCTCTGGGCCCTCGGCTCGGACGACCCGACCGAGCTCCGCGCCGAAATCGCCCGCCTCCGCGCGGAGCTGGGCGAGCGCCGCGCGGCCCTCTCCCGCCCGTTCCCGGTGGCCGTGCTGCACTGGCCCGCCTCGGAGCTGGCCGAACTCCTCGCGGCCTACCCCTCCATCGCCGCCGAGTACCCCTCCCACGCCGAGCACGTGGCCGGCGTGGAGTCCGCCCTCCGCGAGCTGGCCTCCACCGGCGCGGAGAACTTCGGCATCGTCACCGGCACCGTCCCCTCCTTCGAGGCCTTCGCCGCCGCCGAACAGACCTCCCCCGACGACCCGTCGCTCCTCCCCGAATACACCACCTCCATGGCCGCCCGCGGCCGCGCCACCCCCTGGCCCCCGGCCCGCAACGCCCCCTGCTGGTGCGGGTCGGGACTGCCGTACGGGGGGTGCCACGGGGGGTCGACCGAGGGGTGACGCTCCGGCCCCGGACGTGACGACGCCGGCCCGGGTGTGAGGCCCCTGGCGGGGCGTGCGTGCCCGGGGATATGCGGCCTCCCGTCGGGCCTCATCGGACGTGTTCCGGCCCCGGCGGGCAGGGGTGCACCTACCGGACCGGGGTGCACCTCCGCACCGGCCCGCCCGCAGCACGAACCGTGACGACGCCGGGGTGCCTCCCCACCGGACCTCCCAGGCCGGGAGGCCGCCCATTCGGGAGACCGTCCATCCGAGGCCGCCCGGGCCGGCCCGGCGGGCGTCCATCCAGCCCGTCCCGACCCGTCCCGACCGACCCGAAAGGCGACCCACCATGCCGAGGACCCACGACTACGACGTCACCATCACCTGGACGGGCAACCGCGGCACAGGCACGAGCGGCTACCGCGCCTTCGACCGGGACCACGAGATCACCGCCCCCGGCCTCCCGCCCATCCCAGGCAGCTCGGACCCCGCGTTCCGCGGTGACGCCTCCCGCTGGAACCCGGAACAGAGCCTCACCGCGTCCCTCTCCCAGTGCCACATGCTGTGGTACCTGCACCTCTGCGCGGTCGCGGGCGTCGTCGTCACCGACTACACGGACGAGGCCCACGGCACCATGGCCGAAACCCCGGACGGCGGCGGCCACTTCACCGAGGTCGTCCTCCGCCCCCGCGTCACGGTCACCTCCCCGGAGATGATCGACAAGGCCACCGACCTCCACGCGGCAGCGAACGAGAAGTGCTTCATAGCCCGCTCGGTGAACTTCCCGGTCCGACACGAGCCGGTGGTGGGGGTGGCGGGGAGCTGACACGGGGCACGTGCCGAGGGCCCCGTCACCGCTGCTGACGGGGCTGGCAGAGGCCATCCCTGTACTGCTGTTGGGCCCTGCCGTGCCCCCGTGGCTAGTCTGGGAGTGATGCCGACCGAGGACCCGAGTCAGATGCAATCAGCCGCGTGGCAGCCACCCGAAGGATCATGGGCGTCCTCGGCTGCCAGACGCCGCAATATGCAGGCCATCCGCAGCCGTGACACCAAACCTGAATGGCTGATCCGGCAACTTGTACACGCTCAGGGTCTTCGCTACCGGGTCAGCGCCAAGCCCTTGCGCGATCTTCGCAGGACGGCAGATATGGTCTTCCGCCCCGCGAAAGTCGCGGTCTTCATTGACGGGTGCTACTGGCATGGCTGCCCCGAGCACTATGTGTCACCGAAGACAAATCCAGGCTACTGGTCAGACAAAGTCACCCGGAATGTCACCCGTGACCGGGACACAGATCATCGGCTGACCGAGGCGGGATGGCTTGTACTCCGCTTCTGGGAGCATGAGTCACCTGACGAGTGCGCCCTCACGATCAGCAGCATTGTCCGCGAACGCCGGAGCCAGCTCAGCCTCTGAGGTCTCGCTGACAGAAACGGATTCCTTCTGCGGCACAGCGGCCCCACGGTCCGCTGCCCTGCGCGCGGCCATGAGCACCTGCGCAATCGATTCACCCACTGCCTTGGCGACGGGCGGGGGAAAGGCATTTCCGACCTGGCGATACTGGGCCGTCTTCCCGCCTTCGAACTTCCAGCCACGCGGGAATCCCTGAATGATCGCCGCCTGCTCAACCGTGAGCATCGGCCCGTCTGGGCGGAGGAAGTCCCGCTCCGGAAAACATGCTTTGACGTCATTGGCTACGCCCATCGGATCGACGCCCAGTGCCCGCCAGGCCGCCTTCGCGCGGCTGGGACCCAGGTCAGCGCCGCCATGCTTCTTGGAGCCACCTACGAGCGTGGGCGCCACGCTGTCTGCCTTCGTCGCGTCGCCCAGCCACTTGTCGTACGCGTTCTGAGCACGATCGGCGAGTTCCGGGTGATCACGCTTCAGCGACTCCAGACGCTCCGCCATGGAGATTCCAAGAGCCTTGGCGACCGTGATCTGCTCGGCGCTTACGCCCGTAGGCCACTCGTACTTCACACCCTCAAGAGCCGCGAGTTCCAGGATGTCTTTCCTGATCGCAACCAAAAGAGCCCGAGGCCTGAGCTGCGGAACGCCGAAATCGCACGCCTCCAGCAGATCCCACTCGCATACTTGGTAGCCATGCCCACCGGGATAGCGACCATCATCCTCTAGGTCACTCTCAATGCGCCCGCGATACCCATCGAACTTGGAGTCAAGAATTCCGCGAACATTCTCAATCATGACGGCTTTGGGCTGAAGCTGCTGAACAATGTCAAGCATCCGCGGAAAGAGGTCACGGTCGTCATCTTCGCCCAGCTGCTTTCCAGCATGCGAAAACGGCGGGCACGGGACTCCGCCAGCCAACAGGTCGAGTTCCCTCGGCTCAAGAACTCCGCCATCTCCATCTGAATCGCCCCGGCGCAGGGCAGTCATGGTGCGCCGCGTATCAAACTTCTTTACCAGATCTTCTTCCAGAACCTCACAGCCGCCCCATTCATCCACGCCTTCGACATTGGCGCGCAGGGTACGGCAGGCGAACTTATCGATCTCGACAAGCGCCAGATGCTTGAACATGGCCTGGTGCAGACCGACCGCCTGACCGCCAGCTCCCGCGCAGATCTCGATCGAGGTCAGCGAACGCTCGCTGGAGCTCATGGGCCTCTCCTGTACGAAGTACTCGGCCCCGCCCGTCGAGGCCTCGATCATTCAAGTCAGGCCCATAGCTTCGCACGAGCGCCGGCACGCTCACTGGGTAGTCCACCCCATTGTTCAGCGGCAGTGTCCCAGACTGCCACAGATGTGCCCATACCAGTCAATCCACAGTCAAGTGGATGACGGTATCGCAACGTTGCTCTCTGGCACCCTGAGCGGTCCAGGAGGGGCCTCTCATCAGCTCCTGCTCGGATCCCCTCCAGAAGCGCCACAGGAGGAACGGCCAACCGCACCGACTCCCATCGCCCCCGCTCGTTCTGATCCTCGGGCACTGCTGACGCCAGCCAAGCCCTGCGCACCGTTGCCACAGCAGCCGCTTCACCTCCGGCGTCCACCAGTACGGCAACCATGCTCCACTCAGGATCGGCCCGCATGGTCTCGTACTCGTGCCGGGTGAGGTGCACGACCAGCCGGTCCGCACCAACCGTTGCCTTCACTTCTAGGTGCACGGAGAGCCCTCCGGGCACCGATACCTCAATGTCGTAGCCGAAGCGGTCAGAGACGGCCGCTACATGACGGACTTGGCAGCCTGCGGCGCGCAGCAACGCAAGGATGGCCAGTTCCCCGGCCAGCCCAGTCCGTCGGCGCTTTTCCGGATCTGCCTCACCGTGACCAGCCAGGTGCAGGCCGGCCAGGGGGTGCCACTCCAGGCCGAGCCCTCTCGCAGCAGTCCACGCCTCATCGCATAACGCGTCGGCGTCCACTCCGCCTGCGGCTGCCGCCTTCTGCCACCCCAAGATCAACGGCTCAAGCGTTCGCAGACACTCCTCCAGAACCGGACGCCCGTCGGGCCCCAGCAGCCCAGAGCGGCGCAGCCAGGCGAGCGCATCCGCGTACTGCACGGGAGCGAGGTCGGCATAGCGCCGTTGATGGGTGAAGAGCGCCCGGGCGCGGCTGACGTCCTCCGTACGCAGGTGCGTCAGCCAGCGCATGGCCGCACGGAGCGTGCCGTTACCGGGCAGCGACCGCATCAATGTGCCGGAGCAGGGCGCGTACGTCAGTAGAGTCCATACATCCTGCCACTGACGGCTCTTCCTGGAGATCGGCGAGCTGCTGCACCGAAGGGTCGTCGAGGATCTGCCCCATGAATTCGAGCTTCTCCTCCAGGCGCAGTGCCACGACCTCATCGATGGTGCCTTCTGAGGCGAGCACGGTCACCCGGGTCTCAGTCCCAGGCTTCAGGCCGAGCCGGTGAATGCGGTCCAGGCTCTGCAGGAAGCGGCCCGCCATGAAGTCGCGGTCCACGTAAACGGCGTCGTGACAATCGTGGTGCAGACTGATGCCTTCCCCAAGCGTGGCCGGATTGGACAGCAGCACCCAGCAGTCCGGGTCACTACGGAACCGGTCGAGCTGCTCCTCTCGGTCGGGTGTTCCGCCGTGCACGACGGCGGGCTGGTACGGGCTGAACAACTGCTCCAGGGTGTTCAGGCTCCTGACGAAGGTCGTCCAGACCAGGGTCTTCCGACCTCGCCGCGCATTCTCGGCAACGATGCTGAGCGCTTCCTTGTACTTCGGCGAGAGCTCGTACTTCGGGAGGTCACCCAGGAGCGAGTACAGCGATTCATTCTCCGGAATCTGCAACGGCGGCACCTGATAGGACAGCGGTTCGTGCCGAGTGCTGCCTTCCGTCAGGAGCGCTGGGCTCGTCGCTGCCATCAGCAGACGCAGCATCGCCTTCCCCAGGGCATCAAAATCAGACCGCGACGCTTCTGCCCGAGTGGTGAAACGGCCGACCAGCGCGTCATACACCTCGCGGTGCAGAGGCGGCATCGCGACGTACCGGATCTTTGTCTCGAAGGGCGGCAGCCCCAACTCATGCTTAGTGGTGCGGGTGAAGAGCGGGCGCAGCACTGTACTGGCGTGTGCCAGGTCGCCGCCCGCTACCGCGCTCGTAACCACCCTCCGGCCGTGGCCCGGCCAGACGAAAGACAGCAAGTTCTCCAGATCCCGCGCACCGTTGGGCGCGGGAGTTCCGGTCAGGATGAGTCGCCGCCGGCTGAGCGGGCCGAGCGCCATACAAGCACTGCCATAGATCCCACGCGCTCCCAGCTTCATCCGGTGGGCTTCATCCAGAACGACCATCGACGGGGCAGCGCGCAGCCACGAGGCGAGCATGGGCAATGAGCGGTCCAGACGCTCATAGTTCACAATCAAGAGCTCGGTACCCGGCTCAGGTGTGCCTCGCTCCATCACCCAGGCCGGAAGCGGCTCTTTGAAGCAAAGTTCGTTCTCGTTCAGCCAGGACTCATATGCCGACTTCGGACTCACCACCAGCAGTCGGCGCGCCTCCCGCCGCTCCCGCAGCGCGGCGAAGACGGCGAGGGCTACGCGGGTCTTTCCGGCGCCTGGAACGCTGAAGTTCGCACCGTGTTGCAGAGAGAGCAGTTGAGCGATGTCGCGTCGCTGGAAGCCCGTCAGGTCAGCGCTCCAGTCGGTTCCCAGCAGGGTGTCGACGTCATCGGAGGTGACCTCAGTGCTCCCCGAGCCGTCAGCTAGACGCAGCTCTGCCGCTTCAGCGTCATCAAGCACACCACCGACCAGCTCGGCCAGCGCCTCTTCCCACTGGACATCGTCTGAAGGCCAGGAACCAAGGGCATCGAGCCCGACAAGGAAGTCATCCAGGTCGATTTCCGCTGACAGGCGTTCCCGGTGGCCGCTCGCGGGGAAGCGGGACACCAGCCGGGCCAGGTCCCGCTGGAACTCCGGGACCGTCCGCAGCACTGCCTTAGTGCGCGTAACGTCAAATTCGATCCGCAGTGAGGGACCCTCGAGCTCGGTCACTGGTCCGCCTGCCCCGCCGCGTCGAGCAGCCAGCTCACGCCATCCCCGGGTTCCTCAATGCTGCGAGCCGACTCAACGGCCAGCTTCTGGAGACTGCCCCGCAGCTTCAGCACGGCCTCATCGAAGGCCTCTTCATCGAGGCTCCTTGACGCACGGGCCAGGACCAGGTCAGTTACGGCCTGCTCAATGTCCTGGCACGCATCGAAGATGCGGTCCGGAGCGGCCTGCTTCCGCTTACGCAGCCGAGCATCACGGCCGGCGGGCTCCAGCGCGTCTTCCACCGCCTGCCGGGCATCCCGGTATGTACGAACGGCCTGCTTGCCCTCGTCCGTCGGCTCCAGGCGCTCGGTGCTGCTGACTGCCCTCGCCCTGAGGATGACGTCGGTAAGACGCTTAGCCTCCTCAACTTTCGCGTCCGCCCCCTTGACAGAACGCCCGAGACCGGGAATTGAAACTGCCGCACTCGCGACCTGAGGCGATTTCAGGCTCTCTGGCAGTCGGGTCTCCAGGTATCGCGTCCGGAAGTCCGGCTCAATGAGACGAATATCCGTCTTGGAGAACTTCAGCGCAATCGCGGCGAGCCGCATCTCCTTCAGAATCTCAGCCTGCTCCTTGTTGACCAGCGACTCCTTCACATACCGCCGGTAGAGCTCGGCAAGCTTCTCTTTTGCCTCCTCGAAATCGAGGAGCCTCAACTGCGCCTCCCCATCCCGGCTCCGGTCAATCAAGTCCGTCAGGCATTCGAGCACCCAGAGGTCACGCTTGCACGTCTTGACCTGCACCCGGAAGTCATGGGCGATCTTGTCCAGCGGCCTCCCCTGGAGGTGCTGCTCTTCCATGGCCAGCAGGTGATTAATGTAGGAATAGTCCCGTCGGTGATCCTTGCGGAGTTGGAGGGAGAGCTCAACAGCGTTGATGTCCTCCCAGGTGCAGGACTCAGGCAGTACACCGACCCGAATATTCGGGTTCCCGAGCTCCTTGAGGGCAGCCCGACGCGTATTTCCATTGACGAGGATCCCGTCACGGGTGATCAGGCCGGGTTCGTTCTGTTGGAAGTCCCGCAGACTTTTCAGAAGTTCATCGAATTCCGGATCATGATCATTCGGGTTCGACGGCATGGCCTGGAGAAGCTGATGCAGGTACTCCTGGCTCTCTGCGCTCCACGGATCCTCGTCGAGCTTCCGGTCACTCGCCGGGTCGTGGCTGCGCTGCGCCCGGATGCGATGGGTGTTGGGGTTGTAGTAAAGGGCATCAACGGGCATGTCGATCACTTCGATGTGCTCCGGTTTGCCTCTCCACTCGATCGTGAGAGTTTCCTTCACGCCGGCCGTCTTCGCGGCCTCCTCCAGCCGTTCCTTGACCGTGGCTTCGTTGTCCACAGCCCGCGGGGGGCGCCCAATGTTCGAACTCATGAGATGGCTCCTTGAAGTATGTCGAGTGGTCAGCTGCACCGGCGGGCCGGACGGACAACTTCGGTGCCATCCGCACGCCCATGGCGTTTGCACATCAGTGCGGAGTGCGTCAGATGCCTCCTGCCGGCGACCAGCGCATGCGGGCCGACCCACCGGTGCAAGCCTTGTGGGTGATGACACGCCGTCCGGCCCGTCATCACCGCGTGCTCTAGGCAGGCTTCAGAGCGTCCCGAATCATCGCCCGGGCTTCTTCCGGTAGCGTCCGGTAGTCCGCCCACAGCTTCTCCAGGGTGCTGAACCCCCGCCGGTCCTCGGCAATCCAGCCGGCCAGGATGCCCTGTTCGATGGTGCCCAGGTGCTGCACACCGTTGAGCACCTCCGTCACGTCTGCCGTGAGTCCCCGCCCGCCGACACGGCAGCGATTGCACTCAGTGATCAGTTCGACCTCGGTGGTCCCATCCGGCCGGATTACCTCGCGACGGGCGATGTCGAGCTGGGCCGCCTCGAAGGTGCCGGCGTAGGGCTGTCCGGGTGCGATCCCGCACGAGCGGCAGAGGTGACCGTCGCGGGAAAAGATCTCCCGGCGCCTCGCTGCAGAGATGGCGTTGCTGGGCTTGGACTTGGTCGCCTTCCCCGGCTCCCAGACCGGCTCCCCCTGCTTCACGAAGCGCTGCTCATTCATGCCGAGGCTCAGATCCTCGCGGCTGGTGTCGATCCGCCAGCCGTAGTCACGGAGGTCCCGCACACGCCGGTCGATCTGCACGGTCTCCGGAAAGGCTTCCCTCAACTGCCCCTTCGTGAAGGTGTTGCCCTCACCGATGACCTCAACAAGCCACAGGGCGGTCCGCTTCATCGTCCCCATCTTCGGGGTCTGCCATGACGGCTGTTCCATGACGCTCGCCTTCCATTCGGATCCCACGCCTGCACCACAGGGCCCTCGCTGAGGCACCCCCTCACCACGAAGGAGCTGCTCCCCCATGGCGTCATCTATCTCAACCTGGCTACGAGGCAGCGCGCTAGAGGTTCGGGCTGTCACCTTGAAGAGGGGACAGCAATGGGTTCCCCCAGCCATTCACGCCCCGGCAGACTCGGAGGTCTCGGAGGTCCCATGGCTGAGATGAGGTGGATGTGCCAAGCAAGGGCGAGATCAAGGAGAACTTCCCGCCCAGCTGTACTCCCGCACAGGTGCAGCTCGTGAAGGCGTTAGGAACGCTCTATCGACAAGTGGACTTGTCTCTGCGGAGCATCGAAGTGGAGGTGCACTACAGCAGGAACTCGATCTCGAAGTACCTGAACGCGAAATCGCCGCCTCCGGTGACCTTCATCGAGAGGTTTCATGGACTCGCGCACAAGCGCGCCCAGGCATCGGGAGGGACAGCCTCGGTCACGCTGTCCGGGCTCCGGGAGCTGCATGCGCGCGCTGCGGTACGCCCCTGCTCGGACTGCCCGTCCATCAGCGTGCCCCGGGAACCGCCCTCCACATCAGAGGATGGTCCGCCCATCAGCGTCGAGGCCCAGCAGATCCAGAAGGCCGCCGATCGTTCCCGTAAGCCGGCTCGCTCACAGGCCAGCAGACACCGGTCGGCGAAGGAGCTGCGCCGCCTGCTCGACCGCCGCCGCTCCGACACGGTGAGCCAATACGTAGCGCCGGTCCCCCTTCAGGACGGGGACCGGCGGCACGACACGAACGGACAGGAGGCTTGGGAGGGGCTGGAAGAGGTGCTCCGTCACCTCAACCGGGGGAACACGCTCGACGCGGCCGAGCTGCTTCGGCACCACGGAACGTCCCTGCCGCCTGAGGAGCTGCCAAAAGCAGTGGCCGCCTGCCGGTCAGCAGGATTCCACGATGCAGCGGAACTCATGCTGAGTTCCGCTGGATTGAGGCACGTGAATGCCGTGCTGAATCTGGCCAGCGCCTTCAACGACCAGCAGCGGCACTCCGATCTTGAGGTACTGCTTCGCGCCGCACGACGCGCTACAGCGTCGCGAGGCACTCGACCGTTTCATGAACACCGACAATAGGAATGATCTCCGTGACCCGTACACAGCCTCGGAGCCGTCGTGGCCCTGGGCGCACCGTTCTCATCGACCTGACGGCATATATCGCGGCGCTGGCAGTCAGCGGCCTGGCGGGGACCGGTGCCGCCATGGCCGCCGGCAGCCTGGCCCCCGGAGTCATGACCGGCGCCGCTGCCACCGTATTGACGTTCGGCGCCTGGTCACGCTTCCGGCAGTCGGCTGACCAGCCCTCCCGGTCGAACCGGCAGGCCCGGGGGCACCTGAAGTACGGGAGTGGTAAGGGGGTGGACTTGCGCATCGAGTGGAGGTCTTCCGGTAGCGGACCCGGGGAGCTGCCCCCGTCGAATCCGTGACAAGCCCAGGGTTGCCACGGAAGGGCTGCTGAACTCTCCCAACCGCATCATCTCGCCGTCGCCTCGGCTTCGAAGTGGACCTGGGCACGGTCGAGGATGTCTTCCGGGTCTCTCCCCTGCGCGGAGAGCCAGTGCAGGAGATCAGTGATCAGTATCGTCGCTGCGTTCTCCAGGACGGAGGTCCATCGCGCCCCGGTTGGGGACAGCCCTCCGCTGTCCCCCCGATAGCTGTCCAGAACTGTCGTCACACGCTGGATGCGACGGCAGTTCTGGTCACTGACCAAGGGCATATCGCACCAGACCATCTTGCCCACCGCGGTGACGGCCGCGCCCCAGCCCACGGAGAGGCCGACGAGCAGATGCAGCCCGCGTCCGCACTCGTCGTCGTCGCCGGCCGGGGCCGCCACGGGCAGTGCAGAGCTGGTGTCGTGCAGTTCCAGACGGAGCAGGGCGTCTTGTGGCTCCATGATCAGAGTTGCCGTAGCGCCCTCACCAACATGCTTGATGACGTTGGTTGCGAGTTCCGTGACCGCTAACTGCACGTCCTCCACCACAGCCGGCATCCCCCACAAGACCAGTTGCGCCCCGACCGCACTTCGGAGTTCCGACACTTCGGCCGGCACAGCTTCGAAGGGCAGCACACAGCGGAGACGAGGCGCGGCGCCGTCACCGTGGTTGATGACCCGCCGGCGGTCATCCGACACCTCATGCCGTTCCGCAGTCGTCACGGCGCCTCCTCTCGGTCGACTTCCACCCACACCTGCTGTCTCCCTTCGGCACACCCGTGCCCATAGCGGTCAGCGCTCACCAGGGCCGCGAGCACAACCCGCCATGCCGACGCGCTCAGCCGGTCCGGGAGTTCGGCGACCACCCGCGTGCCGGTCGCAATGCCCTCGACGCGGGCGGCCATCCCGGTGGCTGCGGTGAGCCGCGAGGCGATGTCGGCCGCGCGTGCCTTCACTGAGCACACGACTCCCCCAAGTACACACGGAGTCACTGAAAGTATTTCTGATGCATCAGACTGCACCTAATGCATTAGCTTGTCAACGCAGCCGAAAGCACCTGTCACGCCCGACCTGTTCGGGCCACCCCGGAGAGCCACATGGCCCAGGAGACGCCGTCGTACATGCGCGTCGCGGACGCCCTACGCCGACGCATCACATCGAGCGAGTGGCAGGTCGGTGACCGCCTCCCCTCCCGCGCGCAACTCGCCCAGGAGTACGAGGTCGGCCCCAACGTCGTGCAGAAGGCTGTTGAGCGCCTGATCATCGAAGGGCTCCTCGAAGGCCGCGCAGGCTCGGGTACATACGTACGCCGCCCTCGCCGGCGGATGCGCATGGTGCGCTCCCACCACCGCGAGCGCCGGGGTGGTTCACCCTTCCAGTCCGACATGCAGGAACACGGCCGACGAGGCACATGGGAATCCCACACCCAGGCGCGAGTTCCGGCGCCGGAACCCATCGCCCAGCGCCTGGCCATCGAACCGGGTGAGCTCTGCGTCAGGACGACTTACGAGTTCCTGTCCGACGGGCAGCCGGTCCAGCTCTCCGAGTCCTGGGAGCCCATGGCCATCACGGGCGAGACCCCGATTGTCCTCCCGGAGATGGGCCCCTACGCAGGCATGGGTGTGGTCGAGCGCATGCGGTCGATTGGCGTGCTCATCGACACGGCGGTCGAGATCCCTCGCCCGTCACGGGCGACACAGGAACAGGCGAACCTGCTCGGCATCAGCCTTGGGGACCTCGTCATGCTGATCGAGCGCACGTACTACGACGGGGACGGGCGCCCTGTGGAGACTGCCGACATCACCGTGCCGGATCTACGGTGGGAGATCGCTTACGAGATCGGCATCGCGCACGCCGGCCGATAGCGAGAATGGCGCGACCAAAGCCGGAGGTCGGCCACCACTCGAGCCCCGTTCGTGAGGAGATGCGATGCACGTCGAAGCCTCAGGCATAACCGCCCGTGGATGGTTCAAGTCGTCCTACAGCGGGGGAGCGGGACGGAGTGCGTGGAGGCTGCGTTCGCATCCGACAGCACCCTGGTCAGGGACTCCAAGGACCCGAACGGCCCGGTGCTCGCGTTCTCGGCTACCGCCTGGGAGCACTTCGTCAGCGCCCTGCGGCATGGCGATATCGGCTCGTAGGCCGAGGGGCGGTCTGCAGAGCGCTCTACCGCCTCTGACGCTCTGTTGTGTTTCTCGCACGCAGGGCTACGGTACGCGGCGAGCCGGCCTCACGGGCCGGGACGAACGAGAGGAATCGTCATGGCACGAAAGCTCCGCTTCGTGGGCAGCACCTCCGACAAGACAGGGTGCCCTGCGATCTTCGAAGACGTCGACACGGGAGACATCGTCATCCAAGGAGACGAGATCACCGACGCCGAGACGCGAACCCAGATGTACGGCTACAGCGAGGGCGAGACTCTGATCGTCGTCCCGCGTGAGCTGATCACCCGCTTCGCCCCGAAGGAGTAGCCAGTGGCAGACCTGATTGCGTTCTCGGAAGTCGCCCACTACTTCGACGACTTCGAGCACACTGCCTGGCGGCTGGAGTCTCGCCGGGGCTATGCCGGCGACCGGCAGTCGGCGGAGTACCAGCAGTTCCTTCGCGGCGAACCCTCCGACGAGGACTTGACCGATCCCTACTACGTGGCTCGTCGCGAGCAGGCGTCTGCGGGAAAGCGCTTCGAGCGCGTCCGCATCGTCGACGACCCGCCCACGGAAGGGCAGCTCTATCTCCTGCATCGCGCGCAGTTCAACATCAGCGCTGGTGAGGACATCCGGAACCTCCACCGGTCGGACGCTGTCCGCCTGGGCCTGCCCGACAGCGACTTCTGGCTGTTCGACTCCCGGACGCTGGTGACGTTCCGCTTCGATGCCGAGGACCACATCCTCGGCGTCCAGGTGAGCGAGGATCCTGAGGAGGTCGTCCGTGCGTGCCAGATCCGTGACGCCGCATGGCATTACGCGATCCGGCACGCGCAGTTCAAGGCACAGGTACTTTCCCGTGTGTGAGCACTGACTTCCAGCATGCCCGGGTCGCCCTCGGTGCGCGGCTGCGTGAGCTGCGCACCGAGGCTGGGCTCACCGTGCGGGAGCTGGCCTCTCTCTGCGCATGGGCGCCGTCGAAGGTCTCGAAGCTGGAGAACGCCAAGCAGACCGCGACGCTCGCTGATCTCGACACCTGGGCTCGGGGTGTTGGTCAACCGGAGTCCTCCACGGAGCTGAAGGGACGACTGCGCGGTCTTGAGTCGACCTACCGGTCATGGCGTCGGCAACTGGCTGCGGGACACCGCGGCGTTCAGGACGCCATTGGTACGCAACACGACAGGACCAGTCGATTCCAGGGCTTCACCGCCTCGGTCATCCCCGGCATCTTCCAGACGGCCGACTACGCCCGCAGCGTTCTCTCCCGTTACGCGGAGCTGCACGGCGTCGAGAGAGACATCGAGGACGGCGTCAGATCCAGGATGCGCCGCCAAGACGGCCTGTACTCGTCAGGCAAGGTCTACCGTGTCTTGATCTGGGAAGCAGCCCTTCACGTCCAGATCTGCACTACAGACACCTTGACGGCCCAGCTCGACCGCCTCATGTCGGTCAACGGCCTGGACACCGTGTCACTGGGCATCATCCCCCTCGCCGCACCAGTCAGGATCGCCACAGGGGACGACTTCTGGATCCATGACCGCCGGCTCGTCATCGCTGAGTCATGGCACACCGAGATGTGGCTCGACTCCTCCGAGGACGTTGCTCTCTACAGCAGGGTCTGGGACACCCTGAACGCGGCAGCGGTGTACGGACATCACGCGCACCGTTTGATCGCCCGCGCCAGGGCCTCCTTGGAACTCACCTGAGCAACACCACGAAACGCGTCGCAGGCGATGAGAAACATTGAGAAACATGGCGGCTGACGAGAAACGTCACTCCCTATCGTCCTCCTCATGAGCAAACCCTCACCGTTTGCCTTCCGGCCTCGGCCTGAAGGGGGACGTCGCAGCGCACTGAGGGCAGTTCGTCAACACGTAGTCCCCCACCGGAGGAGACCTCGGCACAGGTCGGGCTGGTCAGACGCCTCCGCGTAACGTGCCTACCGGTTCACCGTGACCAGCGACAGGTGCTCCCCGAAACCCCAGCAGCAGTTGCGTAGTTGGCTTCCAGAGGGTTCTCAGGCGTCGATCCCCGCGCAGCCCACATCTCCCCCACCGAGCCCAAGGAAGGCGAGAACAACCGTGACACTGGCGACTGAGTACGAAGCAAAGGTGCTCGACATCGATGTGGCGCTCATGACGGCGAACATCCGTGAACATGGTGGGATCCACATCAAGGACCGAACGATGCGGCGCTACGTCTACGACATCACTCCCGACGACCAGTCCAGGTGGATTCGCCTCAGGCACGATGGCAGCCAGGCAACTCTTTGCGTGAAGCACATTCTGTCCGACGCGATTGACGGAACTCGCGAAGCGGAAGTGGTCGTCTCCGACTTCAACACAACACACACACTGTTGAACCTCATGGGATTCACCCCAAAGGCATATCAGGAGAACCGTCGAACCTCGTACATGCTGCGAGATGTACGTCTCGAAATCGACACATGGCCGCTGATTCCCCCATACCTCGAGATCGAAGGAGATTCGGTGGACGAGGTTCATGGGGCAGCAGAGCAACTGGGAATCACGCCGGCCACACTTACCGCTGCGAACACTACCGAAATTTACGAGCGGTACGGGCATGACCTCGCAAGCATCAAAGAGTTGCGATTCACCGAGTAAGCCTTACATCTACGAGGTGATTGACCTTGCTCGACGAAGACACGGACACACTGCCTGTCACAATCCAGCCAGACCGCACCGTACGAGTCAAAGTCTTGGACAACTGCGGCCTCGCCTGCACGTTCTGCCACAATGAAGGAACAGCAGTAACAGCCGACAACACTCCCGGGCGTTCTACCGGCCGGGTCTCAATCTACTTGGGAACCAATGGCGCGAGCTTCCTCCCCGCGCGAATCGAGCCAGGGCTTGATTTTGCCGTTGCTCTCGCCGCCATGAAAGGAACCATCGAGACGGACGAAGTTCACTTCACCGGAGGTGAACCAACGCTGCACCCAAGGCTCGACGACATGGTGCACCTGGCTGGCAAAGTTGGCCTCGCCGTCGGCATCACATCCAACGGCGAAAACGGCGCCGCAGTAATCCCCGCCTGCGCCAAAGCGGGGCTTTCGAAGATCAATTTCAGCGTCTTCGGTACAACTGCGGGGGAACTGGCATCCATCCAGGGCGGGAAGTATCGGTCCAGCAAGCTTGCCGATCGGAAGCTTCGGGCACTGAGCGAGTCCATCGAGACTGCGGCGGCCTGCGGAGTCAGTTCATCAGCAAACATCGTCGTCCCCGACTCGAAGCACATCGACAGAGCTTTGCGACTGGTCGAGCAACACGGCCACTCGGTCACGGTCAGGTTGCTGAACTCTCTGTCGGGGGGCGACGCATCCATCAATGCCGTAAACGCCGTACTCCGCGAGCTGGGTGCGGTGCCCGTACGACACGTGTTCACGGCAGGTGCTTCGGGCTGGCGCACTCAGTACGAGCTTCCCGACGGCAACGCCGTGTGCTTCAAACGAATCCGCCAAGTCCGCCTACCAGAGACATGCACGGGCTGTCGTTTCAACAACGGAACTGAGTGTGAAGAGGGCTACTACGGAATCCGCCTCTACCGCGCTCAGGAAGGTCCGTTCATGGTGGGCGTGTGCATCCAACGCATGGACTTATGCATGACGCTCGGAGAGTTCACCATGAGTCGGGTAGGCCACGAAGTGCGTGAACTCCGCAGGTCCGAGGAACATCGACTTCGGCAACGGTTCAACAACCGAATCGACTAATCCAATTCTCGACTGCCCGATCAAAGCTTCTCATCGAGAGACCACCACTACCAGCCTTGGAGAGTGATGACGAATCTGACCCCCTTCGCCGAAGCTACGTCCTACTTCAGAGAGTTCAAGCACACCGCGTGGCGCCTGGAGACCCAACGGGGCTATGCCTCAGACCGGGCTTCAGAGAAGTGGCAGAAGTTCCTGCGCGGGGAGCACATTGCTTACGACCCGACTCAGCCGTGGCAGTCCAATGTCCGATTGCAGTCGGAGGCAGGCAAGCGCTTCGAGCGGGTACGGCTGGTCGACAACCCGCCCACCGAGGGGCAGCGCTTTCTGCTTCGCTCCGGGCTCGCCAATGTCGAAGCCGGCGAGGACATTCGGAACCTCTATCGGTCTGACGCGCTCCGCATCGGCCTGCCGGACTACGACTTCTGGCTGTTCGACTCTCGCACTGTCGTGAAGTTCTCCTTCGACGACGAGGGAACCAATCTGGGTGTCGAGATCATCGAGGATGCCGCGACCGTCCTTGCCGCATGTCAGACCCGGGACGTGGCATGGCACTACGCAGTGCCCACCATCGAATTTCAGACCCAGCTACGGTCCACAGCCTGACCGTATAACCTGATGACAGCTCTACTTTCCTCGCTCCTGCCGCTCCCCAGCTCTGACGAGAGGACCGCCCCCATGGGTGAGAACAAGCAGCGCATGCTCGCCGGTGACTGGTATCTGCCCGACGATCCCGAGCTGGTGGCCGATACGCGGCGGCGGGTCGAGCTGTGTGAGGAGTACAGCGCGGCTGCCTCGACGGCCACGCCCGACGTGCGCCACAAGATCCTGGAGCGGCTGCTCGGGTCCGTTGGGGAGGCGGTGGGGATCCGGCCGCCCTTCCGGTGCGACTTCGGGTACCGGATCACCATCGGTCCGCGGACGTTCATCAACTTCGGGGCGGTGTTTCTCGACGCCGGGCCGATCCGCATCGGGGCGGATGTGCAGATCGGGCCGAACGTGCAGCTCCTCACTCCGACCCACGAGCTGGACACGGAGCGTCGGCGGGCCGGCTGGGAGCGGGCGCTGCCGGTGACGATCGGGGACAACGTGTGGCTCGGCGGCGGAGTGATCGTGTGCCCGGGAGTGACGATCGGAGAGAACACCGTGGTCGGCGCCGGAGCCGTGGTCACCAAGGACCTGCCGGCCGGTGTGCTGGCCGTCGGCAATCCGGCCCGGGTCATCCGTGAGCTGGAGCCGCGGTCCGGAGAGCTCGACGGTCGGCCCGCTGACGCCACTGACGATCGGCCCGCCGTCGGCTGAGGCGAATCCGGCATCGCCGTTCATCGAGTCGGGCAGGCCGTGGCCGTTCGTGAGCCGGGCAGGCCGTTAATGCGTGGCATCGTCGCAGGCAGTGGGCCCATTCTGGGGCGCATGCAAGAACCCAAACACCAGATCCGGGCTCTCCACACGGAGTCGACCGTCACCGTCTACCAGGCGTACGCACCGGGCCTCGGCCTGCCCGCCGCCCGCGACGGGCGGTTTCCCGCTGCCTGGAAGCGGGACCGGATGACGTGGATCAAGCCGTCGTTCCTGTGGATGATGTACCGCTGCGGCTGGGGCACCAAGCAGGACCAGGAGACCGTGCTCGCCGTCGAGATCACCCGTGAGGGATTCGAGTGGGCTCTGCGGCATGCGTGTCTGTCGCACTACGAGCGTGGCGTTCACGCCGATCTCGCTGCCTGGAAGCGGGAGTTGCGTCGCGCACCGGCGCGGGTCCAGTGGGATCCAGAACGCGATCTGCACTTGCGGCCGCTGCCGCACCGGTCGCTTCAGCTCGGGCTGTCGGGCGAGGCCGCGCGGAGTTACGCGGACGAGTGGACGGTGTCCATCACCGATGTGACGCCGCTCGCCCACCAGGTGCACGGTCTGGTCCGAGAAGGCGCGTTGGACGCCGCGGCGCGGCTGCTGCCGGAGGAGCGTCCCTATCCGGCCGCGGAGGAGCTTCTGGTGCACCTCGGGGGAACGGGGCAGGTTCCGGCGTAGAACGGGGCGGGCGCTCACCACGTCCCGGTACGGCACCGCTCTGTGTGCCGACCACTTGGCGTGGGCCGACCACTTGGCGCGAGGTGGGCCCCCGTCACTCAAGGCCTGGTTCGTCAGTGGCCCGGTACTGGAAGACCGGCAGACAGGTGGCTCCACCCCTCAAAGCCGGGCTCCGCCCCCGTCCGGTCCTCCCAGCGGGGACAGGCTCCTCGCCGATTGCAGCGAGGAGCCTGTCGGCGAGTTCAGGCGTACTACGACCGAGCCTGTAACTCCGGCCCCGGGCCTCGGTTTCGACGGATCAGTTCTCCGGCGAACCTACCCAGTGGACTGATCAGGCCCTAGAAGATGGCGGTAATGCAAGAGTCCACGATCCAGCCCTTGTGGCCGTGCCACTTCACCTGCTGCCAGGTCTTACCGGTGTCTCCGCATGCCTTCCAACGACCGCCGGCCACACCGTTCAGGTCGCGGGTGGCGAAGACCTTGCCCTCAGGGATAGTTCCCAGAGCAGCAGACGCGGTCGTCCGCTTCGCCCGCACAGTGAGGGTGGCCATAGCCTTGACCTTCCACGCCCCAGCAGTGCTCACCTTCGCGGCCTGGGTCGTCGAAGCCGTGCCTGCCGCAGCGACACCGCTGGTCAGGGTGGTGCCCATCACGGCTGCAGCAGCGACGACGAGCGCTGTGCACTTCTTCTTCATGCGCGTATTCCCCTAAATACCTACATCGATTGCTCACGACAGAGCCGGCGATGCTGAGCTTGCGTCAGCTGTCGCGGCCGTGCTCGCTCCATGTAGCTAACACCAAAATGATCAAGGTGCGGTAAACGCAGATCGCGGCCCACAGACGCGCTGCCGGAGGGGCCGCTGCCGCTCTCTCCATGGAGCACGATGGCGGCAACTCAGCGCGCTCTCACCCCAGGCCGGATTCAATCAGCGGCTTCGTTGCGGAAGACCAGCAGACAGCGCCAGAAGAGGAGTCTGCGGAGGGTGCGGCCGGGCAGCAGTTCCGCCGAACGCTGCCGGATCTCGTCGAAGGAGACAGCCGGGGGCTTCACCGGGGCCCGTACCTCGCTCACGTCCGGAGCACGGCTGCTCAGTCGCTCCGACATCGCCACCGCGAGCCTGGACGCCGCGTTGACCGGTGCCGCGGCGAGGCTCCAGGCCCAGTCGGTGGCGGTCCGCTCCGGGTAGCAGCCCAGGATCACCAGGACGCCGCCGGGTTTCAGGGCGTCCCGCAGCCTGGAGACCGTGTCGAACGGCATGTGGTGGAGGCAGGCGAGGCACGAAATGAAGTCGTAGGAGGCATGAGGAAGTTCGGCTTCGGTGAGGTCGGCATGCCGGAAGCGGGGCTCCGTGCCGACTCCCTGACGCGACTCCCGCCGCGCCTCCCGGTACGTCCCCCGGCGGGCCTCGGGGTACGCCTCTCGGCGGGCCGCCTCGATCGTCTCCTCCGACGCGTCGATCGCGTCGACGTCGATGCCCAGGGCCGCGAGCCGGCGGGCGAACCGTCCGGTTCCGCAACCGACGTCCAGAGCGGTGCGGCACCCCGCGGGGACGTGGCGTAAGAGGAGACGGTGGTAGTGGTCGTTGTGATCGAACGGCATGGGGGCGAGCCTGTCACGCGAGCCTCCCGCCCTCGCTGCCAGTGGTGCGAGACCGGGCCCCAGGGCGTCGGGCGACCGAAAGGAAGCCCACCGGGTCCCCGTCCACCGGGCCCCGGTGAAGCATGACCGGGGCCGGGGCCGCCGGGATGCGGTGGGGCGCGTGGCTACCCAAGAACCCTGGTCAAGGACTCCTCCCCACCCCACCCACCGACCTGTCGCGCGACATCCGGCAACCTGTCGCCCATTCGGGTGAGTTGGGGTCGTACACGCGATCCCGGCCGCTACGCTCGGCCACACATCCCCTACATACGACGGCCCCCGGCCGGGACGGCAATCCCGATCGAGGGCCTGACCGATCAGGAAGCAGAACCTTCCCGATGGCTGAGCCGCAGCTTAGCGCGCCGCCGTGCGCGCCCACAGGTTTACCGACAGCACCGCCGACAGCAGCGACACCCCCTGCGCCCGGCCCGTCCGGCGGCGTTCCGTCCGGTGGTGTTCCCTCCAGTGGCGTTCCTTCCAGTGGCGTGCCGTCCGGTGTCACCCACGTCCGCGCCCGGCACACCCGCGACTTCACCGTGATCGCCAACCGTCTCGCGCAGCGGGCGGGCAGCGCGGTCACCGTCGGGGTCGCCGTGTATGTCCTCTCGCTGCCGGACGGTGCTCCCATCAGCATCAAGGCCCTCTGCGCGCACTTCTCCGAGGGCGAGATCCTGATCGGCCGCGCCCTGCGCGAGCTGGAGGCCGACGGATGGATCGAGCGGCGGGTGGAGCGTACGGCCGGTGGCCGGATCCGCACCCGGACGTTCTTCTACGACGATCCGGCGCGGCGACACCGGGAGCCGATGCCCGAGCCGTACGCGCTGCACAAACCGAACGGGCCACACCGACCGTACGGGCCGCCCGCACCCCCGGCCCCAACCCCGGTCCCGTCCCCAGCCCCGGCCCCGGCCCCGGCAACCGCTCGCGTCTCCGGTCCGGACCGGGCCCCAGTCCTGGCCCCGCTCCCGGACCCGGCCCCGGCCCCGGTCCCGGAGGACCCCCCGCACCCGGTTCCGCGGGCAGCACCCGCCTCCACCGCTCCCACCTCCACCACGCCCGCCTCCCCCGCCGCCGTCTCCCTCACCCCTTCCTCCGAGGCTGACGCCGCGACCGCCGTGCTCGGCGCGCTGCGGGTGCGGGACGCGCGGCTGTTGCTGTCCGAGCGGGAGATCCGGCAGCTCGTTCCGGCCGTCGTCGGGTGGATGCGGCTCGGCGCTCAAGCAGCCGAGATCGTCGAGGCGTTGACCATCGGCCTTCCGGCCCGTATCGACCGGCGGCCCGCCCGGTTGCTGGCCTACCGGCTCCGGACGTGCGCGCCATCCCGCCTCGGGGACGCCACGACGGACACCACAGCGGGCACCACGACGGGCGCCACGACGGGCACTGGAGCGGGCAGCGCTCCGGGCGCCGTGATGGCCGTACCGCCGCTGCAGAACTGCGACGGCTGCGATCGGGCGTTCCGGTCTCCGCGACCCGGCAAGTGCCGTGACTGCCGCGACTCCCCCGACTTCCAACACCCTGAGGGCGGCACCAACGAACGTACCCAGCCGGGTGATTCCGGACGCGAAAGCCCAGGCGGTACCGGATGCGAACAAACACGGAACGCCACTGTCATGTACGCGCAGTGACGAATCGGTTGCTACTCCCCCGTAACGCCGCATGTGATCGAAGTCAAGTGCCGCGACGCTCACAAAGTCTTAACGAATTGCTGACTTTCAGGCAGTCGAAGTGTCACAGTGATCGGCAAGACTCAAGTCCCGCACTGTCGTGGACACATAGGAGGGGAGGGTGCATGACAACGCGTCGCGGCGTACTGCCTCATGTCGTCACGGCCCTCACCGCCTTCCTGTTCGCGGGGCTGCTCTGCTTCCTGGTCACCATGTCCTCGGCCCTGCCCGAGCCGATGAGCCGGGTGAGCAGCAGCGCCGGAGCGGCCGACCTGTCGTCCGACCCGTGCTGGGACCATCCCGAGACCCCCTACGGGCACTTGCCGCAGCACCGCGGCGGCCGCTCGTACGGGCCGCCCACGGCCCATCCGCCGCCGCAGGACCGCCGGGCCGCCACGGCCTTCGCGCAGTTCAGCGGCTCGGACTTCGCGCTCTCGCACCGCCGTGCCACCGCTCATGCGCCTCCGCACGGCCCGCCCGGCCTCCGCCCCGCAGCACGGCCCGCCGTACTGCAGGTGTTCCGCCTGTGACCGTTCCCGTCGGCTCCCGCACGGCATTCGCCACGCCACTCACTTGCGATCCGACCAGGACGACTCACACCGCGCGACCTTCGACCGGGCGCGCTGGAGGAACACCCCTATGCACAAGTACATCGACAGCGTCCGCGCCTTCCGGCAGCGAGCCACCGCGAACCCCGACGAGCTCGGGCCGCTCGCGAACGGCCAGTCCCCCGACGCCCTGTTCATCACCTGCTCCGACTCCCGCGTGATCCCTTCGCTGATCACCGGCTCCCGCCCCGGCGAGCTCTTCGAGCTCCGCACGGCAGGCAACATCGTTCCGGAGCGCCTCCCCGGCAAGCCCTCCAGTGAGGCAGCCACCATCGAGTACGCCGTCCAGGTTCTGGGCGTCTCCGACATCGTCGTCTGCGGTCACTCCCACTGCGGTGCGGTGGGCGCGATGGTGCGCGGCGACGATCTGTCCGCCGTTCCCGCCGTCCGCGACTGGCTGGACACCACGCCCGCGCCGGCGTGCAAGGCCCCGGACGCACCCGACCTGGCCGACGCCGTCCAGGACCACCTGCTGCGCCAGCTCGAGCGCCTGCGCGACTACCCGTTCGTGGCCCGCGGTCTGGCGGACGGCAAGCTGAACCTGCACGGCTGGTTCTACGAGGTCCACACCGGCACCGTGTTCGCGCACCGCGCGCACGACGACTCCTTCCTCCCGCTGTGAGCGCCGACGCCCGCGAGCGCGGGACACACAACAGCGAGACACACAACAGTGAGACGCACAACAGCGGGGCCCACAGCAAGGGCCGGACGACCAGTGGCGGGTCGGGGGGACTGCTCTCGCGGGCTCCCTGGCGGCGCGGGGAGCGTCCCGACCCGGGGACGCTGCGGGCCGACCTCATCTCGTCCGTCGTCGTCTTCCTGGTCGCCCTGCCGCTGTGCGTGGGCATCGCCGTGGCCTCCGGTGTTCCGGCGGAACTCGGCCTGGTGACCGGCATCGTCGGCGGCCTCGTCACCGGCTTCCTGCCGGGCAGCAGCCTCCAGGTCAGCGGCCCCGCGGCCGGACTGACCGTGCTCATCCTCGAAGCCGTCAACGAGTTCGGGGTCGGGGCGCTGGGCGTGTTCGTCCTGATCGCCGGAGTGCTCCAGCTGGCCATGGGCGCGCTGAAGCTCGGCCGCTGGTTCCGGGCCATCTCCATCTCCGTCGTGGAGGGGATGCTCGCGGGGATCGGACTGGTGCTGATCGCCGGTCAGCTCTACGCCCTGGCCGACGCCAAGGCGCCCGGCTCCGGCCCGGCCAACCTGGCGGGCCTGCCCGGTCTGGTGATGCGGACGGCCGGTTCGCCGGAGGCACTGACCGCACTCGGGCTGGGCGCGGGCACGGTCGCGGCGATGGCCCTCTGGAAGCACCTGCCGCAGAAGGTGCGGATCGTGCCGGCCCCGCTCGCGGCGGTGGCCCTGGCCACGGCCCTGGTCGCGGTGTTCCAGCTGCCGGTCAAGCGGGTCGAGGTCAAGGGGCTGCTGGGCAGCATCCAGCCGCCGTCCCTCGACGACGTGAGCGGGCTGCTGAGCGTCGGTGCGATCGGCACCGTGCTGGCGATCACGCTGATCGCGTCCGCGGAGAGCCTGTTCAGCGCGGCGGCCGTGGACCGGCTGCACAACGGCCCCGGCACCGACTACGACAAGGAGCTGATGGCGCAGGGCGCGGGCAACACCATCTGCGGCGCCCTCGGCGCGCTGCCGATGACCGCCGTGATCGTGCGCAGCGCGGCCAACGTCCAGGCGGGGGCGCGCACCAAGGCGTCCCGCGTGCTGCACGGGGTGTGGCTGCTGCTGTTCGCCGCCCTGTTCCCCGCGGCGCTCGGCCTGATCCCGGTGGCCTCGCTCGCCGGCATCCTCGTCTTCTCGGGGTGGAAGCTCATCCCGGTGCAGCAGTTGGCGCCGCTGTGGCGGGAGCACCGCGGTGAGGCGCTGGTCCTCATCGCGACGGCCGTGGCGATCGTCGCGACCAACATGTTCGAGGGCGTGATCATCGGGCTGCTGCTCGCCGTGGCGAAGACCGCCTGGGAGACCTCCCATGTGCACGTCCGGGTCGAGGACCGGGGCGCGGCGCCGGCACATCAGCGCGAGGTCGCGGGCTCGGTCCCGGGGAGCGTCAAGGCCGGGCGCGAGGGCGCGTCCGGGCAGGAGCGTCCGGCGGACGGCGGCACCCTGGTGCCGGGTCCCCGGGCGGCGGCCGACGACGCTCCGGCGGCGGACGGCGGGACGCCGGTGACGGACGGCCCGCCGCTGCGGGTGGTCATCTCGGGCAACGCGACGTTCCTGCGGCTGCCGCGGATCCTGGACACCCTGGAGGCGCTGCCGACGGACCGTCCGATCGAGCTCGACCTGCTGGACCTGCGGCACCTGGACCACGCGTGCCACACGGCGCTGCTCAACTGGACGGAGCGGCACAACAACCAGGAGGGCGACGCCCGGGTGCTGATGCCCTCGGCCGCCTGACGGGACCACGTGACAAGGCCCGTCCGACGGGGTGGCTGACACCCCGTCGGACGGGCCTTCGCCTACGCAGCGGCAGGAGGCCCCGCAGTCCTCGAAAAATCGTTCGAAGAAATGGGAACCTTCCGTACCGCCGGGCCGTCGTGAAGATCATGATCGATCCCAGCACCCTCACCGTCCCCCAACTCGCCGATGCCTGGCGGAACATCCACACCGTGTCCCCCGCGGAGGAGGCGGACCCCCTCGTCCTGGACTGCGCCCGCCGTCTCGCTGCCGATCCGGGCGGGGAACAGGCCCGGGTGTGGGTGGCCGGACTGGTGACGATGACGGGGTATCTCGCCTGGCGCCCCGGGCGGCCGGCCGAGCAGGCGGCCCTCGACGCCCTGCACGCCGCGGTGAAGGCGCTGGACGGGCAGCCCTGTTCGCACGACAGCCACCCCTTCCAGGCCGAGATGGACGCGCTGGAGGACGAGATCTGGCTCGGTGACACCGGGCTGCTGACCGGCGAGCGGACCACGCAGGACGGCGACACCGACCCGGAACGGGTGCTGTGCCCGGGCAACGTCGCGGGGTGGGCCCGCCTCGCCGCGGACGTGATCGCCCCGTTCTCCGTCCGGCGCGTCCCCGTGGGAGCGCCGGAGTACCACGAGATCTGCCGGAAGACCCTCTCGGGGATCGTCAACGACTACCCCTACTGCGACCCGCACGAGGAACTGACCGACGAGGCCGACGGCCTGCCCACCCGGCCGACCCGTGGCACGCTGGCCGGCTTCCTGGTGACCATGAACGCCACCTGCTGGTACGCGACTTCGGAGCGGGTCACGGAACGCTCGGTGCTCGAAGCGATGATCAAGGGCGTCGAAGAGGCCGTACCGCTGCTGGACGACCGCCCCTGCACGCACGCCCCGGGGGACCACCCCGGCACCCGCGATCCGGACGCGACGAACAGCGCCGGCTACCAGCTCCGCAGCCCCGGCGGCCGGGCCGAGATCGCCGAGTACTACGGGTGGGACGAGGAGGACGAGGAGGAGCACGAGGACGTGGCCCTGGACGCCTGGGTGTGCCCCGACTTCCTGCGGGGCCTCGCCGAGGACACACTCATCGAGCTGAGGAGCGGGCTGAAGGCGTTCGGGACGGCGGACGGCGACGAGCCGGAGGCGGACGCTCCGGCGGCGGACGTTCCGGAGACGGACGACGCGCCGTAGGGCTACGCACGTCGACGGAAGGCGGCCGGACAGCGGCGGCCGACCGGGGAGCGGCTGGACGACGGACGGCCGCGCCCCGGCAGCAGGCGCGCGAGAACGCGATCCCTCACCGGGACGCCGGGACACTGGGACGCGGGGAAGTCGGAACGCCGGGAAGTCGGAACACCGGAACGCGGGACGCCGGGCACCTCACCGGCGTCCCCGAGGCCCGCCGCGTCCCGGACCCGGCGGCTCAGGCCCCAGGGCTCTGGACACGGAGGCTCAGGCCCCCGGAGCTGGGGACACGGAGGCTCAGGCTCCCAGGGCCCTGGAGACCGAGTAGATGACCAGTCCGGCCAGCGCGCCGACCACCGTGCCGTTGATCCGGATGAACTGCAGGTCCCGTCCGATATGGGCCTCGATCTTGCGGGAGGTCTGCTCCGCGTCCCAGGCCGCCACGGTGTCCGTGATCAGCAGGGTGATCTCGTTCCGGTAGGTCGTCACCACATGGACCGCGGCGTCCTCCAGCCAGCCGTCGACCTTGTCCCGCAGCCGCTCGTCCGACGCCATGCGCGTGCCCAGGGAGATGAGGCCCGTCCGGGTCCGCAGGCGCAGTTCGCTGTCCTCGTCCTCGGCCGCCGCCACCATCATGGCGCGCACCGAACCCCAGGTGGAGGCGATGAGTTCCTGCACCTCGGCGCGGTTCACGATGTCCCGCTTCAGCCGTTCCACCCGCTCCCGGGTGTCCGGGTCCCGCTGGAGGTCCAGTGCGAAGTCGGTGAGGAAGCGGTCCACGGCGCCGCGCGCCGGGTGGTCGGGCTCGTCGCGCATCTCGCTCGCGAACCGCAGCAGTTCCTTGTAGACGCGCTCCCCGACCCGCTTGTCGACGAACCGCGGCGTCCAGCCCGGGGCCCCGCCGGTGACCGCCTCCATCACCGAGTCGCCGTGCCGCACCAGCCAGTCGTGGGCGCGGACGCACACCAGGTCCACGACCCGGCGGTGCCCGTCGTCGGCGAGGAGCCGCTCCAGCATCCGGCCCAGCCCGGGGGCGATCTCCTGGGCCTCGGCACGCCGGGTGACGGCCTCCCCGACGACCGCCTGGACGTCGGAGTCCCGCAGCACCGTCAGCGCGCCGCGCAGCGCGGTGGACAGTTCCCCGGTCACCCGGGCGGCGTTGGCGGGCTCGGCCAGCCAGGCTCCGAGCCGGCTGCCGATGCCCACGGCCCGCAGCCGCTGCCGCACCACGTCGGAGGAGAGAAAGTTCTCACCGACGAAATCACCCAGGGTCTGCCCCAACGTGTCCTTTTTCGTGGGGATGATGGCGGTGTGCGGGATGGGCAGGCCCAGCGGATGGCGGAACAGCGCCGTCACCGCGAACCAGTCGGCCAGCGCGCCCACCATGCCCGCCTCGGCCGCGGCGGCGACATATCCGGCCCATGACCCGGCGCCCGCGGCGCGGCCCCAGGCGGCGAGGCCGTAGACCACGGCGACGAGCAGCAGCAGGCCGGTGGCGAAGGTCTTCATCCGCCGGACGCCGCGCTGCCGCTCCGCGTCCGCGGCGCTGTAGAGAAAGGCGCCGCGGGTCGCCGTCACCCGTCCGGCTCCATCGGCTCCGACTTCTTGATCGGCGCCGTTCGACTTCGTACGATCCATGCGCTCCACCCGTCCGCACCGTCCCCCCGTGCATTGTTCCCATGTGACGTAGTTAATGGCCGTACCCACGGAACGAACCAGCGGTTCCCGGCGTCTCTGTGGACGGGACAAGGAACCCGGCCCCCGGCCGAGGAGGAGTCCCGACCATGGGATCATGATGGGTCCGTAGGACCGCGCCACCGCAGTCGCCGCCAACCGGACATCCACACCCCCGCCAAACGGAGCCTCGGGCTCCCTGTCCGAGGAGACACACCGCGCATGGCCATGCGCCACGCTCGCTTTTCACGCAAGCACCTTGGCTTGCTCGCCGCGTTCGCGGCAGTGGTGATCATCATTTCCACCACGATCTACATCGGGGTCGGTGGCCGGGAGAACAGCCTGGGCACGACCGCGACCAAGCCCCGGGGCGGCGCCGCACAGGCCTCCGCCGGCACCTGGGTCGGGACCTGGGCCACGTCACCCGCCGCAGCGGAGCCGAACACTCCGGACGGGTACGCGGGCATGTCCATCCGTAACGTGATTCACACCAGCGTCGGCGGCAACGGCGCCCGCATCCAGCTGTCCAACCTCTTCGGCAAGCGGCCGCTGACCATCAGCCACGCCACGCTCGCCGTGGCCGCCGCGCCGAACAACCCGACCGCGGCGCAGGGCACCATGCGGCGGCTGACCTTCGCCGGCAACTCCTATGTGACGATCCCCACCGGGCAGTCGATCGTCAGCGACCCGACCCGGCTGGAGATTCCGCAGGCCGCGGACCTGCTGGTGACCACGTACTCCCCGAGCCCCTCCGGGCCGGTCACCTACCACCCGCACGCCCGGCAGATCTCCTACCTGGCGCGCGGCGACCGCGCCGAGGACCCGGCCGGCACGACCTACACCGAGCAGACCCCGTCCTGGCGCTACCTCACCGGGGTGGACGTCCTCACCAACGAGGCGCGCGGCGCGGTCGTCACCCTCGGCGACTCCATCACCGACGGCATCACCTCGACCGCCGGCGGCAACCGCCGCTGGCCGGACTACCTGGCCGAGCGGCTGCGCACCGAACCCGGGGCGCCCCGCTACGGCGTGCTCAACCAGGGCATCAGCGGCAACCGGGTGCTGACCGACGGCACGAAGTTCCCGCCGGACAACCCCAGCGCGCTGAGCCGGGTCGAGCGCGACGTGCTCGGCGGGACGGGCGTGAAGGCGGTCGTGGTCGAACTCGGCGTCAACGACATCCTGCGCAATCCGGCCCGAGCCGACGCAAAGGAAATCACCGACGGACTGCGCAAGCTGGTGCAGCAGGCGCACTCCCGCGGACTGCGGGTGGTCGGCGGCACGCTGATGCCGTTCGGCGGCCACCGCGGCTTCACCCCGCGGCTCAACGCCGTGCGGGAGCAGGTCAACGCGGAGATCCGCGCGGGCCGGGTGTTCGACGAGGTCGTCGACTTCGACCTGGCGCTCCGCGACCCGGCGGCCCCGATGCGGCTGCTGCCCCGCTTCGACTCCGGTGACCATCTGCACCCGAGCGACGAGGGCTTCCGCCAGATGGCGCGGGCCCTGAACCTGGAGCACCTGAAGGGCTCGGCCCCGGCCTCACTCTGACCCGTCCCGCTCCGCGGCACCACCGGCCCCCGGCTCTCATCGAGCCGGGGGCCGCTGCGTGTCCGGCCTCGGGCAGGGCCGCTGCGTGTCCCGCCTCGGGCAGGGCCGCTGCGTGTCCCGCCTCGGGCAGGGCCGCTGTGTGTCCGCCTCGGTCAGGGCCGCTGTGTCCCGCCTGCGGCGGGGTGCGCGGCCATGTAAGGCCTACGCCGGGATGCGTGGGCGGGCAGCCCTACGGCGGGGCGCGCAGGCCGGGCAGCCCTACGGCGGAGTGCGCAGGCCGGACAGGCCTACGCCGGGGTACGCGGGCGGGGCAGGCCTGCGGCGGGGTGCGCGGACGGCCCCGCCCGCCGCGGCTCAGACCGCCGACCGGTCCGCGTACATCGTGGCGATGACGTCCTCGATCGCCGGTTCCCGCACCGACAGGTCCACCAGCGGGTACTCCGCGGCCACCGCCGCCACCACCGGCGCCGCGCTGCTCGCGGCGGGGAACGCCAGCCACTGCCGCGGGCCGTCCACCTTCACCGTCCGGGTGCCCGGGATGCCGTCGATCGGCGGCAGTTCGCGCTCCAGGTCGACCACGAGCATCCGCTCGCTCTCCCCCACCGCGTGCAGCCCGTCCAGCCCGCCGTCGTACATCAGCCGGCCGTGGTCGATGACCATCACCCGCTCGCACAACTGCTCGATATCGGTGAGGTCGTGGGTGGTGAGCAGCACCGTGGTGCCGCGCTCCGCGTTGAGATCCCGCAGGAAGCCCCGCACCTTCGCCTTGCTGACCACATCGAGCCCGATCGTCGGCTCGTCGAGATACAGCACATCGGGATCGTGCAGCAGGGCCGCGGCGATGTCGCCCCGCATCCGCTGTCCGAGCGACAGCTGACGGACCGGCACCTCCAGCAGCGGCGCCAGATCCAGGAGTTCGACACAGCGGTCCAGATTCTCCCGGTAGCGCGCGTCGGGGATCCGGTACATCCGGCGCACCAGGGCGTACGAGTCCCGCAGCGGCAGGTCCCACCACAGCGTCGTCCGCTGCCCGAACACCACCCCGATGCGCCGCGCCAGCCGGGTGCGCTCCTTCGCCGGGTCGATGCCCGCCACCCGCAGCCGGCCGCCGCTCGGGACCAGGATCCCCGTCAGCATCTTGATCGTCGTCGACTTGCCCGCCCCGTTGGGGCCGATGTAGCCGACCATCTCGCCGCGCGCCACCCCGAAGGACAGCCCGTCGACCGCCCGCACCTCGTGCCGCTCCCGGCGCAGGAACCCGGCCTTCCGCCGCACCTCGAAGACCTTCTCGACGCCGTCCAGATCGATGAAGCGCGCCTCGTCCACCGTCACCACCAGCCCTCAGCTCCCCGTACTCCGGTACGACCGCAACCCCACCCGCCACGCCGCGCCCGCCAGCGCGCAGCAGACCACCGCCACCACGGGCGACCCGAACGCCGCCGCGTCCGGCAGCCCGAGCGGATCCTCCCGGCCCAGCACGTACAGCGCGGGCAGCCAGTTGACGAAGGCCAGCGGCACCACGAACGTCACGCCGCGCAGCAGGTCCTTGGAGAACAGCGTCGGCGGATACTGCAGCAGCGTGTTCCCGCCGTAGGTGAACGAGTTCTGCACCTCGGCCGCGTCCTGCGCCCAGAACTGGAACGCCGCGCCCAGCACGAACACCGACGCGAAGATCGCCGCCCCGCTCAGCAGCATCAGCGGCACCAGCAGCAGCCGCAGCGGCGTCCAGTCGATGTCCAGCCGGGCCAGCGCCCAGCCCAGCACCAGCAGCCCCTGACTGATCCGGCCCAGCCGGCGCAGCGCGAACCGGTCCGCCGCCACCTGCGCCAGCACCGGCGCCGGCCGGACCAACAGCGTGTCCAGCGTGCCGTCGCGCACCCGCCGGCCCAGCCGGTCCATGCTGCCCATCGCCAGATCGGCCAGCCCGAACGCCACCCCCGAGGTGCCGTAGAGGAAGGCGACCTCCGGCAGCGTGAACCCGCCCAGCACCGTGATGTGCGAGAACATCAGCAGGATCGCCGCGAAGTCCAGGGCCGTCGCCGCGAAGTTGCCGAACGCGGTCATCAGGAACGACGCCCGGTACGTCATCGTCGACCGCATCCACATCGCCACGATCAGCCCGTAGGCCCGCACCCCCGCCACCAGCGGCCGGTCAGCGGGCCACGCCTCGGACGCGGCCCCACCGGACGTCGCGCGGTCCACCGCCGCCCCGGGAGTCTCAGCCACCCTGCACCACCACCTTCCGGGTGGCGACCGACTGCAGCGCCCGCCCCGCGCCCAGCAGCGCCACCGCCCAGGCCACCTGGAAGAGCAGCGCCCCGACCAGATCCCAGCCCACGGCCCGGCCGAGGAACACATCCGACGGCACCTGGAGCAGCGCCGAGAACGGCAGCACCCGCGCCAACTCCCCCAGCCAGCCCGGGAACAGCGGCAACGGCAACAGCATCCCCGAGAAGAACACCGACACCAGATTGGCCATCTGGCTCACCCCGTTGCCGTCCAGCAGCCAGAACGCCGTCAGCACCACCAGATAGCGGATCGCGAAACTCACCACCACGCCCAGCGCCACCGACAGCAGGAACAGCGCCCACACCGCCGGGCGCACCGGCAGCACCAGCTCGAACGCCAGCCACCCGAGCACCATCGGCAGGATCCCCCGGCCCAGCAGGTGGAACGCCGCCCGCCCCAGGTCCGCCGCCAGCCACCACAGTTGGAGATCCGCGGGCCGGTACAGGTCGATCGCCACGTCCCCGGTGCGGATCCGCTCCACCAGTTCGTCCGAGAAGCCGCCGCCCATCATCGCCGAGGTCATCAGCAGCGCCTGGCCCAGCCACACGAAGGTCAGCGCCTCCGGCAGGCCGTAGCCGCCCAGCCCCGGCCGCTCGTCCCACAGCGCGATGTAGGTGTACGACATGATGAAACCGAAGACGGTGTTGGTGAACACCCCCGCCGCCGTCGCCACCCGGTACGTCGCGAAGCGCCGGAAGCCGCTCACCGCCACGGCCGCGTACAACCGCATGCCCGCCCCCCATGGCCGTCCGCCCGTCCGCACCAAAGTGCAGGAGCCTAGCCCAACCGGCGGACGCACTGCCATCGATTAGTCACTCGTTGGAGTGGCGGGAAAGAGCCATTCGGCCTGTCACGGAGCGGTATCGGGAGCGCGGCACCCGAAAGGTACTGGGCAGGTGATGCAACAGTTCCCGACGTGGGTACCCGCCTGCGAGAGCCCGCCCGCAGCGGGAACCAAGGGGAGTACGAGCGACCACCGACACGACACCCCGCCGCGGCAACCCCCGGCGGTGGCCGAGGAGTCCCTGAGTACATGAGTCACGATCCGGAGGAGTGGCGATACGGCCGGGGAAGCACCTCCCCGGGCCGGCCGGCCCAGGACGGCCGGCCGCCGAGGCCGCGGCGCACCGGACTGCGCCGGCTCCTCCCCACCTGGCGGACGGTCCTCGGCGGACTGCTGCTGGTCCTGCTCCTTCTCACCGGCGCCTTCGTCGCCGGCTATCTGCTCGTCGAGATCCCTCCGGCCAACTCCGCCGCCGTGAAGCAGAGCAACGTCTACCTCTACGCCGACGGCTCCCCGCTCGCCCGGGACGGCGAGGTCAACCGGGAGAACGTGCCCCTCAGCCAGGTCCCCCGCACCGTGCAGCACGCCGTGCTCTCCGCCGAGGACCGGGACTTCTACTCCGAGTCCGCCGTCGACCCCCAGGCCATGATCCGCGCCGCCTGGAACACCGTCACCGGCAAGGGCAAGCAGTCCGGCTCCACCATCACCCAGCAGTACGTCAAGAACTACTACCTGGCGCAGGAGCAGACCGTCACCCGCAAGGTGAAGGAGTTCTTCATCGCGATCAAGCTCGATCGCGAGGAGAGCAAGGACGACATCCTCACCGGCTACCTCAACACCAGCTACTTCGGCCGCAACGCCTACGGCATCCAGGCCGCCGCCCAGGCCTACTACGGCACCGACTCCGACAAGCTGACCACCGGCGAGGGCGCCTACCTCGCCGCGCTGCTCAACGCCCCCAGCGCCTACGACGTCGTCGCCCACCCCGAGAACCGGGGCCGCGCCGTCGCCCGCTGGAACTACGTCCTCGACGGCATGGTCGACAAGGGCTGGCTCGGCCCGGCCGAACGCGCCGGCATGGCCTTCCCGACCCCCGGCCGCAGCAAGGCCCCCGCCGGGCTCTCCGGCCAGCGCGGCTACCTCGTCGAAGCCGTCAACGCGCACCTCGCCGAGCAGCGGATCCTCGACGCGGACACCCTCCAGGGCGGCGGCTACCGGATCACCACCACCCTGCAGAAGCCGAAACAGCAGGCGCTCGTCGGCGCCGTGCGGGACCAGCTGATGAACCGGCTCAGCGAGACCCGCCCGGTCGACCGGTACGTCCGGGCCGGCGGCGCCTCCATCGACCCCGCCACCGGGCGGATCGTCGCGATGTACGGCGGCATCGACTACACCAAGCAGTACGTCAACAACGCCACCCGCCGCGACTACCAGGTCGGCTCCACCTTCAAGCCGTTCGTCTTCACCTCCGCCGTCCAGCACGGCTCCACCACGCGGGACGGGCAGCGGATCACCCCGAACACCGTCTACGACGGCACCAACAAGCGCATGGTGGAGGGGGCCGACGGCGCGACCGGCTACGCCCCCGCCAACGAGGACGACAAGGACTACGGGGACATCAGCGTCACCGAGGCCACCGACAACTCGGTCAACGCGGTCTACGCGCAGATGGGCGAGGACGTCGGCCCGGACCGGGTCAAGCGGACCGCGATCGCCCTCGGCGTACCGGAATCCGCCCCCGGGCTCCGCGGCGCACGCCAGTCCGTCGCCCTCGGCGTGGTCAACGCCAGCGTCCTCGACATGACCAAGGCCTACGCCACACTCTCCGACCACGGCCGGCACGGCACCTACAGCCTGGTCTCCAAGGTCACCAAGGGCGGCCAGGACCTCACCCTGCCCGACCGGGGCGGCGTCCGGCAGGCCGTGCCGCGCGAAGCCGCCGACACGACCACCTCGATCCTCCGCGGCGTGGTGGAGAGCGGCACCGGCACCGCGGCGCGGTCGGCCGGACGCGAGGCCGCGGGCAAGACCGGCACCGCGGAGGAGGACAAGGCCGCCTGGTTCGCGGGCTACACCCCCGACCTCGCCACCGTCATCGCCGTCATGGGCCAGGACCCCGACACCGGCGAGCAGAAGCCGCTCTACGGGGCCACCGGACTGCCCCGGATCAACGGCGGCGGCTACCCCGCGAAGATCTGGGGCCAGTACACGGCCGCGGCCCTCGCCGGAAGCCCCGCGAAGTCCTTCGACCTGGATCTGGAGAGCGGCGCCGAGCCGTCCGGCAGCCCGTCCGGAAGCCCCTCCGGGGAGCCCTCGGAGTCCGGCGAGCCCCCCTCGTCGCCCAGTGTGCCGGGCACCCCGCCGCCCTCCGTCCCGCCGACCTCACCGCCCCCGCCGGCCACCGTCACGCCCACGGCCCCCACCGAGGTCCCGAGCCCCACGGCCACCACACCGGGGGACGGAACGGACATCTTCTTCCCCGACGGGGAGCCCTGGGACCGGCCGTAGGGCGCTGGGTCCTCGGCCGAGGGCCCTGGGCTGAGGGGCGTGGGCTGAGGGGCGCGGTTATCGCTGTCTCCTGCCCAAGGGCTGCCCCGGCCGGTGGAGACGGAAAGGGGGGAAGCTCCCGGAGACGGGACGTCACCGGGAGCTCACGGGAAGATCAGGAGCTCGCGAAGCAGGTCAGGAGCTCGGGGAGAGTGAGGGGCAGGAGCTCAGGGAGGGTCAGGAGCTCGGGGAGAGCGTCAGAGGTACAGCCCCGTGGAGTCCTCGGAGCCCTCCAGCCGCTCGGCGGCCACCGCGTGCAGGTCCCGCTCCCGCATCAGCACGTACGCCACCCCGCGCACCTCGACCTCGGCACGGTCCTCCGGGTCGTACAGCACCCGGTCCCCCGGCTCCACGGTCCGGACGTTCTGCCCGACGGCGACCACCTCGGCCCAGGCCAGCCGACGGCCGACCGCCGCGGTCGCGGGAATGACGATGCCGCCGGTCGAACGGCGCTCGCCCTCCGCGGTGTCGGTCCGGACCAGCACGCGGTCGTGCAGCATCCGGATGGGCAGCTTGTCGTGGGTAGGGTTCGCACTCACGTCATGACCGTACCTGGCCGTGCGGCACCCCAGGGCCAGGGGGCGGAGATCCGCCCGTGGGCTTCCCACCGGGGCACGGCGGTGCTCTGCCGGTTGCCGTCACCCACTCAGCGGCGGGGCGACCGGGCGGGCAGGGGTCTCAGCCCCGGCGATCAGTCCGGGCAACCAGCTCCGGTGATCAGCCCCGGCGGCGCCGCGTGGAGACGGCCAGCAGGCCCACCACGGCCACCGCGACCATCGCCACCGGCACGATCCGCTCCAGCCGCGGCGCGCCGTCCTCCGAGACCAGCCGGCCGCGGGCGTCCGTCAGCGTCCGGTTCACGACCACGTACGCCCGGCCCGCCGTGCGGTCCACCGTCGCCGCCGCCCGTGCCTTGACGTCACCCATGATCGTCTTGGGGTGCACCCGCACCGCGATCTCGTCGAGCGTCACCGCGAGCGCCTGGCGCCTCAGGGCGATGTCCGCCTCGATCTGCGCCGGGGTCCTGGCATCCGACACCGCGCTGCCTCCATCGTCTCGGGCCGATCCTGCATGGACAGTCTGTCAGCTCCACCAGGGACGTGCCCCATGGCACCCCCATATCCGCGACTAATCTCTCCGGCAGCAACCGCATCACCTGAGGAGTGTCATGAGCGAGCGACTGCAGCCGGGCGACACCGCCCCCGCCTTCACCCTGCCCGACGCGGACGGCAACGAGGTCTCGCTCGCCGGCCACGCCGGCCGCAAGGTCATCGTCTACTTCTACCCCGCCGCCCTCACCCCGGGCTGCACCAAGCAGGCCTGCGACTTCACCGACAACCTCGAGCTGCTGGCCGGGGCCGGCTACGACGTCATCGGCGTCTCGCCGGACAAGCCGGAGAAGCTCGCGAAGTTCCGCGAGAAGGAGGACCTCCGGGTCACCCTGGTCGGCGACCCGGAGAAGAAGGTCCTGGAGGCCTACGGCGCCTTCGGCGAGAAGAAGCTCTACGGCAAGACCGTCACCGGGGTGATCCGGTCCACGGTCATCGTCGACGAGCAGGGCAAGGTCGAGCGTGCCCTGTACAACGTCCGGGCCACCGGGCACGTCGCCAAGCTCATCAAGGACCTGGAGATCTGAGGACGGGGTCCGGAGGGGCCACGGCCGCGGGCCCGGCGGCATGCCCGCCCCTGGCCCGCCGGCCGCCTCTCCCGGGCCCGCCGGCCGCCCGTCACGGATCCAACCCCTCCGTTTCTCCGCCACGGCGGCGGACAAACCATGATCAAAGTCCCACTCCGGTGGCACTTTGGTTTAGACCGCGATCTCTTGCGCAGACGTCCCCACTGCACCCCACCCCGCAGTGAGAGGACCACCCATGGCTGTCGGCGCCGAAGCCGGACTGGACCCGGAGGCACAGAAGCGCCACCCGAACCTCTTCCGTGCCCTGAAGCGCAGACGGAATCCCAAGCTGCGCCGGAGTGACATCACCGTCACCGACGAGCGGGTCGTCAAGCGCGCCGTGAAGGCCGCCGCGCTGGGCAATGCCATGGAGTGGTTCGACTTCGGCATCTACAGCTATCTCGCCGTCACCATCGGCAAGGTCTTCTTCCCGGGCGGCAGCGACACCACCCAACTGCTGTCGTCCTTCGCGACGTTCGCCGTCGCCTTCCTCGTCCGGCCCATCGGCGGCACCGTCTTCGGCACCCTCGGGGACCGCCTCGGCCGCAAGAAGGTCCTGGCCACGACGATGATGCTGATGGCGGCCGGGACCTTCTGCATCGGCCTGATCCCCAGCTACCAGAGCATCGGACTCTGGGCCCCGGTGCTGCTGATCTTCTTCCGGCTGGTCCAGGGCTTCTCCACCGGCGGCGAGTACGGCGGCGCGTCCACCTTCATCGCCGAGTACGCCCCCGACAAGAAGCGCGGGTACTACGGCAGCTTCCTGGAGTTCGGCACCCTGGCCGGCTACGTCGGCGCCGCCGGACTGGTGGCCGTCCTCAACGCCTGGCTCGGCAGCGCCGCCATGGAGGACTGGGGCTGGCGGCTGGCCTATCTGGTGGCGGGCCCGCTCGGCATCGTCGGCCTCTACCTGCGGCTGAAGCTCGACGAGACCCCGGCCTTCCAGAAGCTGGAGGCGGCGAAGACCCACGCACAGGCGGCGACGGCCGGCGAGACCCGCGCCCAGGAGGAGGCCGAGTTCGCCCACCTCTCCGAGAACGCCCCGCAGAAGACCCTCGGGCGGATCTTCTCCGAGCAGTGGCGGGCGCTGATCCTGTGCATAGCGCTGGTCGGTGCGTACAACACCACCCACTACATGCTGCTGTCGTACATGCCGACCTACCTGACCGACGAGCTGCACTACGACGACACCCACGGACTGCTCATCCTGCTCGGCACGATGGTCGCGCTGATGCTGATCATCACCCGGGTGGGACCCCTCAGCGACCGCTACGGCCGGAAGCCGCTGCTGATGACGGGCATGACCGGCTTCCTGGTGCTGTCCACCCCGGCCTTCCTGCTGGTGAAGCAGGGCAGTCTGCCCGCGGTGATCGCGGGCATGGGGATGCTCGGCCTCTCCCTGGTGTGCCTGCTGGGCACGATGTCCGCCGCACTCCCGGCACTCTTCCCGACGGACGTCCGCTACGGCTCGCTCTCCATCGGCTACAACATCTCCGCCTCGCTCTTCGGCGGCACCACACCGCTGGTGATCACGGCGCTGATCGGCGCGACCGGCACCGACATGATCCCCGCGTACTACACGACCGCCGCCGCCCTGGTCGGCCTCATCGCGGTGGCCTGCATGAAGGAGACGGCCCGACAGCCGCTGGCGGGCTCGCCGCCGGCCGTGGCCACCAAGGAGGAGGCCGCCGAACTGGTCCAGGCCCAGGCCCCGGAACCGAAGTTCTGAACCTGCCCTGCCGCACGCACCTGTGCCTCGTCCGGCTCCGGACGGGGCGCAGGTGCGCGTGCGTAACCCTGAAGGTCTTCGCTCGTTGAAGTGTTCGAGACCACGACGTGTGGCCGAAGGGGTGCGAGGGGGGACATGCGAGCCGAGGAGTATGCGCGGGAGCCGCTGGCCGCGGCGGTGGCCGCCTCGTCGAGCTGGGCCGGTGTGCTGCGTGCCCTGGGGCTGGAGTGCAGCGGCGGGCGGCGGCGGTCCGTCCAACGCGCGGCGCGCGAGCACGACCTCGACACCGCCCACTTCACACGGCAGCACCTGAGGTACTCCGACGAGGCCATCGCCGCGGCCGTGGCCTCGTCGTCGACGCTGCGCGAGGTCGCGGTCGCGCTGGGGGCCGCGCCTGCGCCCGGGACGCTGTCCCACCTCCGCCGCCGGATCCGCGCCGCGGGCCTCACCACCGATCACCTCCCGGGCCTCAACAGGCCCTGCGGAGAACTCCCGTTCACCGCGGAGGAGCTGGCGACGGCCGCCGCGAGCGAGGACAGCGTGCGCGGGGTGGCGCGCGCCCTCGGTGTCCCGGACGACGGCCGAACACGCGCCGCACTGCGCCGCATGCTGACCCGGACGGGGACCGACACCTCGCACTTCCGCCATGCCCGGCGCACCCTCCCGGACGACGCGCTGCGCCGGGCCGTGTCCGACGCCACGAGTTACGCCGGTGTCGTACGGGCCCTCGGCCTCCCGGTGAACGACGCCAGCCACCGCCGGGTACAGCGCCGGGCGGCCCGACTCGGCCTCGACACCTCGCACTTCACCCGGCGCTCCCGCCGGGTACCCCGCCCGGCGGCGCCGCCGCGCCGTATCGCGGGCGAGGTGCTGCGCATACGCCCGGAGGGTTCGCCCCGGGTGGGCCGGGAGCGGCTGCACCGTGCCCTCGCCGAGACCGGCGTCCGCTACGCCTGCGCGACCTGCGGCAACCCGGGCCAGTGGCGGGGCCGGCCGGTCACCCTGCAGATCGACCACATCGACGGCAACTGGCTCGACAACCGGGCGGAGAACCTCCGTTACCTCTGCCCGAACTGCCACGCGATCACCGATACGTGGTGCCGCTCACGGCGAAGCCGCTCCAGCCGCTCCGCGCCCACACCCAGTGAGTAAGATTCCGAGTACGCGCGAGTGCCGGAACTGGTAGACGGGACGGCTTTAGGTGCCGGGGTCTTCGGACGTGGGGGTTCGACTCCCCCCTCGCGCACGGACGGCCGTGGCCCCGGACGGGCCACGGCCGCTGTCGTCTCCGCCGGGTCAGCCCAGCAGCTCGCGCACCACCGGTGCCAGGGCGCGGAAGGCCTTGCCCCGGTGGCTGATCGCGTTCTTCTCCTCGGGGGTCATCTCCGCGCAGGTCCGCGTCTCGTCCTCCGGCTGGAGGATCGGGTCGTAGCCGAAGCCGCCGGTGCCCGACGGGGCGTGGCGGAGGGTGCCGTGCAGGCGGCCCTCGACCACCCGCTCGGTGCCGTCCGGCAGCGCCAGGGCCGCCGCGCAGGCGAAGTGGGCGGCGCGGTGGGCGTCGACGATGTCGGAGAGCTGGGCCAGGAGCAGTTCGAGGTTGGCCTTGTCGTCCCCGTGCCGGCCCGCCCAGCGGGCGGAGAAGATGCCGGGCGCACCGCCGAGCACGTCCACGCAGAGGCCGGAGTCGTCGGCGATGGCCGGGTGGCCGGTGGCGCGGGCGAGGGCGTGGGCCTTCAGCAGGGCGTTCTCGGCGAAGGTGACACCGGTCTCCTTGACGTCCGGGATGTCGGGGTAGGCGTCGGCTCCGACGAGTTCGACGGCGAGGCCCGCCCCCGCCAGGATGGCGCGGAGTTCGGTGACCTTGTTGGCGTTGCGGGTGGCGAGGATCAGACGCTGCATGGGCCCATTGTGGCGCCTCGGCCGCGGCCGGGTGAGCGGGTGGGCCGCGGCGGGGGTGCACCGCCCCGGCCGCGGGAGTCCCCGAGCCGTCCTCCGCGCCCCGATCGCGAGCGCCGCGGGCCCCTGCGCCGGCCTCCGTGCGGCCTGTACGCCCTCCCGGCCCGTACGCTCTCCGGCCCGCGAGCCCGCGCGCCCTCCCGGGACGCGGCCCGTACGTCCTTCCGGCCCGCAAGCCCGCGCGCCCTCCCGGTCCGCGGCTTGTGCGTCCTCCCGGGTCCGGACGCCGTGGCGCCCTCCCGGTCCGCGGCGCACGTCTGATCCGCGGCGCAGGCCTGATTCGCCGCGCCCTCCCGGCCCGGCGCGCACGCCTGGTCCGGGTCCGCGGCGAGTGGGTCGCCCCGGGCCGCGGCAGGCGGGTCAGCCCGGTGAGCAGACCTTGGTCAGCTCGGAGGCGGCGTCGGTGACGGGGGTGATGTTCGGCGTCTTGCCCTGTTCGAGGGCGGCGCGGGCGTCCTTCACTCCGGCGTTCATGTCGTCGACGGCCTTGCTGATGTCGGCGTTGTCGGTCTTGTCGCCGAGCTTGTCGAGGTTCTTGTCGATCCGGTCGAGGGCCTGCTGTGCCTTGGCGGGGTCCTCGGTGGCGTCGGAGACGGCCTGCTGGAGGTCCTGCACGCTGTCGGAGATGGTGACGGCGGTCTGGGCGCAGCTCATGGCCTTGTCGACGGCGCCGCAGCCCGCGGTGACCGGTATGGCGAGAGCGACGAGGGCGACGGCGCTGAGGGCGGTGTGGCGGTGGCGCAGGGCCATGGAGTGGTTCCTCCCGTGAGGGTTCGGCCGGGCGCACGGGAGAGTCCGTGCGCTCGTACAGTAAAGAACGCTCAAAGTCCCGCGGCGGTTGCCGCTTCAGCGTGGTGTTCGCCACTAAGGGGCTGTCCCGCGATGGGCCTGTCGCTCGGGTCGGGCCCGGGCTCGCGGTGCCCGTCGGCACCGCTCCCGGTTTCCGCCCGGTCCGGACGACAGGCCCTCGCCGGTCGCTACAGGGTGGCGGCGAGTGCCGCGCGCTGGGCCCGGTCGAGGTCGCCGCAGCCGGCGACGGCGAGGTCGAGGAGGCCGTCGAGTTCGGTGCGGGCGAAGGGGACGCCTTCGGCGGTGCCCTGGACCTCGACGAAGCGGCCGTCGCCGGTGCAGACGACGTTCATGTCGGTCTCGGCGCGGACGTCCTCCTCGTAGCAGAGGTCCAGGAGGGGGGTGCCGTCGACGATGCCGACGCTGACGGCGGAGACGGTGCCGGTGAGCGGCTTGCGCCCGGCCTTGATCAGCTTCTTGGACTGGGCCCAGGTGACGGCGTCGGCGAGGGCGACGTAGGCGCCGGTGATGGCGGCGGTGCGGGTGCCGCCGTCGGCCTGGAGGACGTCACAGTCCAGGACGATGGTGTTCTCGCCGAGGGCCTTGTAGTCGATGACGGCGCGGAGCGAGCGTCCGATGAGCCGGGAGATCTCGTGCGTGCGGCCGCCGATCTTGCCTCGTACGGATTCGCGGTCGCCGCGGGTGTTGGTGGAGCGGGGCAGCATGGAGTACTCGGCGGTGACCCAGCCCTCGCCGCTGCCCTTGCGCCAGCGGGGAACGCCTTCGGTGACGCTGGCGGTGCAGAAGACCTTGGTGTCGCCGAAGGCGATGAGGACCGAGCCCTCGGCGTGCTTGCTCCATCCGCGCTCGATGGTGACGGGGCGCAGCTGGTCGGGGGTCCGACCGTCGATACGAGACATGCGTCGACCCTATCGGCTGTGCCGGGGGGCTTTTCCGGCCACGGTCGGGGCCGGTCGGGCGGGGGTCCCGGAATGCCGCAGGCCTGCGGAGCGACGGCTCCGCAGGCCCGTGGCAGCAGATCAGTGGCGCACTGCCCGGCCTTCGGGGGCCCGCGCGGCGTCAGGGGTGCGCGTCGGACCGCCGGTGGCCGATGCCTGCCTCAGTGGCTCGCATCAAGTCGTCGGCCTCAGTGGCTGACATCAAGTCGTCGGCCTCAGTGGCTCACATCAGGTCTTCGATGTCGGCCGCGATGGGGTCGGCGTCGGTGCCGATGACGACCTGGATGGCGTTGCCCATCTTGACGACGCCGTGGGCGCCCGCGGCCTTGAGCGCGGCCTCGTCGACGAGGGAGGAGTCCTCGACCTCGGTGCGGAGGCGGGTGATGCAGCCCTCGACCTCGACGATGTTCTCGATTCCGCCGAGCCCGGCGACGATCTTCTCAGCCTTGGTGGCCATGTCCCACTCCTGCGTGCTTCGGGGCGTCGGCGGGGTCGCCGAGTTCCAAACCGTAACGCACGTTTGGCCCACCTTCGCGGGCAAGTGTCCGCGATCGGGCGGATGATGTCGATCACGGAGCCCGCCTGCACGGGTGCGGCACAAGCGTGCTGCGACTGGTCTACACCAGTATGCCGTGTCCGTCGAGCCGGCTGTCACCGGGAGGTCCGATGAGCTCCGAAGCCACCGCGGCCGCGCAGCTGCCACCGGGGAGGAACTGGACGTCGGGCCTCTTCCAGGGGCTGCAGAAGATGGGGCGCTGCCTGCAACTGCCCATCGCCGTACTGCCGGCCGCGGGCCTGCTGGTCAGCCTGGGCAATCTCTCCGCCGCCTACCTGCACGGCACGTTCTGGGACAAGACGTCCAAGGTGCTGCTCGCGGGCGGCACGGCCATTCTCGACGTCGGGCTGGGGCTGCCGCTGCTGTTCGCCATCGGGGTGGCGATCGGCTTCGCGAAGAAGGCGGACGGCTCCACGGCACTGGCGGCGGTGGCGGGCTTCCTCGTCTATCACAGCGTGCTGGCGGTGTACCCGGTGGCGGGTTCGGTCACCGACAAGACGCCGGAGGGGGTGCCGCAGAACCCCGGCGTACTCGGCGGCATCCTCATCGGGCTGCTGACGGCGGTCGTCTGGCAGCGCTACCACCGCACCAAGCTGGTGGACTGGCTGGGCTTCTTCAACGGCCGCCGGCTGGTGCCGATCATCATGGCGTTCCTCTGCGCCGTGCTGGGAGTGGCCTTCGGGCTGCTGTGGGAGCCGGTGGGCGATGCCCTGAACTGGTTCGGGAAGCAGCTCATCGGCATGGGCGCACTGGGCGCGGGCCTCTTCGGGGTGGCGAACCGGCTGCTGATCCCGATCGGGATGCATCAGTTCCTGAACACCTTCTTCTGGTTCCAGGCCGGTGAGTTCACCGGTCCGGACGGGGAGACGGTGCAGGGAGACCTGACGCGGTTCCTCGCGGGGGACCCGGCCGCGGGCCAGTTCATGTCCGGCTTCTTCCCGATCATGATGTTCGGCCTGCCCGCCGCCGCGCTCGCCATCGCCCAGTGCGCCCGCCCGGAACGCCGCAAGGCCGTGACCGGCATGATGATCTCGGTGGCCCTGACCTCGTTCGTGACGGGTGTGACGGAGCCGCTGGAGTTCTCGTTCCTCTTCGCCGCGCCGCTGCTGTACGGCGTCCACGCCCTGCTCACCGGCCTGTCGTTGGCGGTCACCTGGGCGCTGGGCGTGCACGCGGGCTTCAGCTTCTCCGCGGGCGTGATCGACTACATCGTCTACTGGCACCTGGACACCAAGCCCTGGCTGATCATTCCGATCGGGCTGGCGTTCGCCGTCGTCTACTACGTGGTCTTCCGGTTCGCCATCACGGTGTTCGACATCCGCACTCCTGGCCGGGAGCCGGAGGAGCTGGAGGAGGAGTCCGAGCGCGAGGTCACGCGGTAGCCAGAGCGGGGGCCATTCGGCGGTACTGGGCGCCGCCCGCGGTCCGGTTGGGGGCCGGTCGGCGGTCCGGGGCGGGGCGGGGCCGCCGGCCTGCCCCCGGGTGCGGGCCGCCGGTCCGCAGTCCAGGTGCACGCTCACCCGACGGTCCCGGTACGGACTCACCCGACGGTCCGGCGGTCCGGGTCGCCCGGCGTCCGAGCCCGGTGACCGGACGGACCCGCACCCCCTCCCCCGCCCCGAATCCGCAATGTCCCCTCATCCGGGAGACATCACCCACCCCTTTCCCGGGAAGACTGCCCCCGGTCGTCGGCCGCGCTCCCTGCCCTCGGGGCGTTTTGCCGGGTGTGTGAGGGTGTGATGGAGAGCGTGGGAACTGCAGGTTCCTTATCCCGCCTTCACCGTGTTAGAAACGTGGTCTAAACCTCTGGTGGTGTAGACCACGCTCACGCGCTCCCGAAGGAACCCCCCATGAGTACGACGACCGCCGACACGGCGCCCGCGAAGAAGCGCGGCTCCGGTCTGCTGCAGGGCCTGCAGAAGGTGGGCCGCAGTCTTCAGCTGCCCATCGCCGTCCTTCCGGCCGCCGGCATCCTCCTCCGCCTCGGCAACGACGACGTGTTCGGCAAGGACGGCCTCGGCTGGGACAAGGTGGCCGCCGTCTTCCAGACGGCGGGTGACGCGGTCTTCAAGAACCTGGCGCTGCTGTTCTGCGTGGGCGTGGCCATCGGTTTCGCGAAGAAGGCGGACGGCTCCACCGCTCTCGCCGCCCTCGTGGGCTTCCTGGTCTACAAGAACGTACTGACCGCGTTCCCGGTGACCGAGGCGCAGATCAAGGCGGGCGAGGACGTCGCCGCGACGTACAACGACCCGGGAGTGCTCGGCGGCATCATCATGGGGCTGCTGTCCGCGGTGCTCTGGCAGCGCTACTACCGCAAGCGGCTCGTGGACTGGCTGGGCTTCTTCAACGGCCGCCGGCTGGTGCCGATCATCATGGCCTTCGTCGGCACCGCGGTGGGCGTGCTGTTCGGCCTGATATGGGGACCGATCGGCGAGGTCATCCACGGCTTCGGGGAGTGGATGACCGGACTGGGCTCGGCGGGCGCGGGTGTCTTCGGCCTGATCAACCGGGCCCTGATCCCGGTCGGTATGCACCAGTTCGTCAACACGGTCGCCTGGCAGGAGCTCGGCAGCTTCACGGACGGCCAGGGCGACATCTGGCACGGCGACCTGAACCGGTTCTTCCACGGTGACCCCACGGCCGGCCAGTTCATGTCGGGCTTCTTCCCGATCATGATGTTCGCGCTGCCCGCCGCCGCGCTGGCCATCGCCCACTGCGCCCGCCCCGAGCGGCGCAAGGCCGTGACCGGCATGATGATGTCGCTCGCGCTGACCTCGTTCGTCACCGGTATCACCGAGCCGATCGAGTTCGCGTTCATGTTCATCGCCCCGGTGCTGTACGCGATCCACGCGGTGCTGACGGCCCTCTCGATGGCTCTCACCTGGGCGCTGGGCGTCCACCACGGCTTCAGCTTCTCGGCGGGGGCGATCGACTATCTCCTCAACTGGCACCTCGCCAGCAAGCCGTTGCTGATCATTCCGATCGGTCTGGCCTTCGCCGCCCTCTACTACGTGGTCTTCCGGTTCGCGATCCTCCGGTTCGACCTCAGCACTCCGGGCCGGGAGCCGGAGAGCGAGGTCGAGGACATGACGAAGGCCTGATCCGCGCGGCGGGCCATGCCCCGCTCGAGGGCTCGGCCCTCGTGGCACGCCTTCCCGACCCGGCCCCGGACCACAACGGTCCGGGGCCGGTTCGCGCTCGGGGCCGGTTCGCTCTCGGGGGCAGATTCGCGCTCGGGGCCGGTTCGCGATCCGGGGCCCGCCCCTGATCCGGTCCGCGGCCCCGCGACCGTTCCACAGCACACGGCCCGCCCCAGTCCCCCTCCACCGCCACGCCACAGCCACGCCACCGCCGCTCCACAGCCCTCAACGGCGCCGGACCAGCGGAAACGGCAGCGTCTCGCGGATCGTCAGACCGGTCAGGAACATCACCAGCCGGTCCACTCCCAGGCCGAGTCCGCCCGTCGGCGGCATCGCGTACTCCAGGGCCGTCAGGAAGTCCTCGTCGAGCTCCATCGCCTCCGGGTCGCCGCCCGCGGCCAGCAGCGACTGGGCGGTGAGGCGGCGGCGCTGCTCCACCGGGTCGGTCAGCTCCGAGTAGGCGGTGCCCAGTTCGGTGCCGAAGGCGACGAGGTCCCAGCGCTCGGCGAGCCGCGGGTCCTTCCGGTGCTGCCGGGTCAGCGGTGAGACCTCGGTCGGGAAGTCCTTGTAGAAGGTGGGCGGTCCGGTCCGCTCCTCGACGAGCGTGCCGTACATCTCCTCGACCACGTCGGCGCGGGAGTGCTCGGGGGTGTGCGGCACCCCGGTGCGGTCGCAGAGCCGGCGCAGCAGGGCCTCGTCGGTGTCGGGGCCGATCTCCTCGCCCAGGGCGTCGGAGAGCGCGTCGTACACGGTCCGGACCGGCCAGACACCGGAGATGTCGTGTTCGGTGACGCGGCCGTCCGGTCCGGTGGTGCGGGCGACGGGGCTGCCGAACGCGGCGGTGGCGGCGCCCTGGACGAGTTCCCGGGTGAGGTCGAGCATCACGTCGTAGTCGGCGAACGCCTGGTACGCCTCCAGCGAGGTGAACTCGGGGTTGTGCTTGTAGGAGATGCCCTCGTTGCGGAAGTTGCGGCCCATCTCGAAGACCCGCTCCAGGCCGCCGACGCAGAGCCGCTTCAGATACAGCTCGGGGGCGATCCGCAGATAGAGGTCGAGGTCGTAGGCGTTGATGTGGGTGGTGAACGGGCGGGCGTTGGCGCCGCCGTGGACCTGTTGCAGCATCGGCGTCTCGACCTCCAGGTACCCGCGGTCCAGCAGGCCCTGGCGCAGGGCCTGGACGGCGGCGCCGCGGGCCCTACGACCTCCCGGGCCTCCGGCCGGACGACCAGGTCGAGGTAGCGCTGCCGGACCCGGGCCTCGGGGTCGGCGAGGCCGCGCCGCTTGTCGGGCAGCGGGTGCAGGCACTTGGAGGTCAGCCGCCAGCCGGTGACGAAGAGCGTCGGTTCGCCGCGGTCACTGGTACCGATCTCGCCGGTGGCGGTCACGTGGTCGCCGAGGTCGGTGTCGGCGGTGAAGCGGTCCAGGGACGGCGCGCCGGTGCCGTCGCGGGTGACGGCCAGCTGGAGGTCGCCGGACCAGTCGCGGAGCACGGCGAAGACGATGCCGCCCAGGTCCCGTACCAGCATGATCCGGCCGGCGACGGTGGCCCGTTCGCCGGTGCGGGCTCCGGCGGGCAGCGCGGGGTGGGCGGCGCGGACCGCGGCGAGGGTGTGGGTGGGGGCGCCGGCGTCGGCGGGGTACGGGTCGGTGCCGGCGTCCCGCAGCCGTCGCAGCTTGCGGTGCCGGACGCGGACCTGTTCCGGCAGGCCGGCGAGAGTGTCCGCGGCGTCCGGTCCCGACGGGGGTCCGGCCAGGCCGAGCCGGTCGATGGGCGGCAGCCCCTCGGTGGCCGCGGGGGCCGTGACGCCGCGCGGGTGGCCCCGGCCCCATTGGGTGCGCAGGCTGGGGACGAAGCCCTCGGCGATGCCGGAGGCGAGGCTGATCCGGGCGAGGGCCCCGGCGTCGGAGTAGCAGAGGAAACGCGGGTACCACTCGGGCTGGTACTTCACGTTCGACCGGTACAGCGCCTCCAGCTGCCACCACTTGGAGAAGAACAGCAGCAGCCGGCGCCAGGCGCGCAGCACGGGCCCGGCGCCGATCCGGGCGCCCTCCTCGAACGCGGCCCGGAAGACGGCGAAGTTGAGGGAGACGCGGTGGATGCCGAGCCGCCCGGCCCGGCCGCAGACCTCGGCGACCAGGAACTCCACGATGCCGTTGGGCGCCCGCCGGTCACGGCGCATCACATCCAGCGAGATGCCGTCCCGCCCCCAGGGGACGAACGACAGCAGGGCGACCAGGCCGCCCTCGGCGTCGAACGCCTCGACGAGCAGGCAGTCCCCGTCGGCGGGGTCCCCGAGCCGGCCCAGGGCCATGGAGAAGCCGCGTTCGGTCTCGGTGTCCCGCCAGGCGTCGGCCCGCTCGACGACCTCCCGCATCTCCTCCTCGGACAGCGCACGGTGGCGGCGGATCCGGACGGTCGCGCCGGCCCGCCGCACCCGGTGGACGGCCTGCCGGGTGACGCGCATGTCCCGGCCGTCGAGGTCGAAGCCCGCCACCGCGAGCACGGCCTCGTCGCCGAGTTGCAGGGCGTTCAGGCCCGCCCGCGCGTAGGCCCGCGCGCCGTCCTCGCTCGCGCCCATGACGGCGGGCACCCAGGCGTAGCGGCGGGCGAGCCGCAGCCACGCCTCGATCGCCGGGTCCCAGGCGCCGGGGTCGCCCACCGGGTCGGCGCTGGCGAGGCAGACCCCGGCCTCCACCCGGTAGGTGACGGCGGCCTTGCCGCTGGGGGCGAAGACGACGGCCTTGTCGCGGCGGGTGGCGAAGTAGCCGAGCGAGTCCTGAGCCCCGTAGGCGCCGAGGAGGGCCCGGATGCGCGCCTCCTCGTCGCCGTGCAGGGCGGAGACCACCCGCTGCGAGCGCAACAGCGTGGCGGCGGCGTTGAGCAGGGCGAGCGCACCGAACAGCCCCAGCAGGAAGAACAGCCAGTGCGGCGGCCGGCCGTCGAAGCCGGCGCCCTCCACCAGGCCGCCCAGCACCCGGTTGGCGGCCCACGGCAGCGCCTGGTCGCGGGGCAGGGTGCCGGGGACGGCGGCGACGAGGCCCCAGCCCACGAGGATCGCCACGGCCAGCCCCGCCACGAGGACGAGCAGGGCGCGCCGGACCGCTCCGCGCCGGGTGGCGGCGTAGAACTCGCGGCGGGCGAGGAACAGCAGGGCGAGCGCCGCCGAGGCCAGGACCAGGGAGGGGATGGTGGCCCAGTAGTGACCGCCGGCGAGGTAGACCGCGTCGGCGACGACCACCAGCACCAGGTAGGCGGTGACCAGCCGCCGGGCGATCCTCTTCCTGCTGGCGGTGGCCCCCGCCAGCAGGAAGAGGAAGACGGCGTAGGCCAGGTTGGGGCTGACCGGCACCGTGAGGGTGTCGAGGAACCGGATGACCGGCCGGAGCAGATCCCGCAGCGGGGCGATGACGGCGGTGACGGCGCAGAAGACCGCCAGGGCTCCGAAGAAGACGCCGAACCCCTCCGGCACCCGGTGCAGCAGCCGGTCCCGGGCGGTGCCGCGGCCCCGCTCCCCGGCCGGGCGGTCCCGCTCCGTCCCGGCCGCCGGGGGCCGCTCGGCGGTGGCGCTCATGCGGTCACTCTAGGGAGACCGTTCACGGGCCGCGCGCCGAGAAACCGCCGGGCCGCAACCGTGGGCCCTGCCGGTACGGGCCGCCCTGCGCGAGCCTTCCGGACCTCCCGGTTCCGCTCCCCGGACCGGCGGCGAGGAGTAAACCGGTGTATCCGGCGCGTCCCGGTATTAGCGTTTGCCCTGTGGTGACGTTGGCGCAGGGCGGCTGGTTCCAGCGGGAGATCGTCGCCCCCGGGCTGCTCCCGCTCTTCGTCTTCCTCTGCTCCTTCATCGCCGGATTCGGCTTCATACGGTTCAGCGTGCGCATGATCCGGGCGCAGGTGCGGTGGTGGCCGGGGAACGTCCGGCCCGGCGGGCTGCACATCCACCACGTGGTGTTCGGCGTGGTGTTCATGCTGGTGAGCGGGGTCTCGATGATCCTGGTGAACGATCCGTCGGCCACCGTGAAATCGTCCCTCGCCGGCGTCTTCGGGGTCGGCGCCGCGCTGGTCCTGGACGAGTTCGCGCTGATCCTGCATCTGCGGGACGTCTACTGGACGGAGGCGGGACGGACCTCCGTCGACGCGGTGTTCGTGGCCGTGGCCATCTGCGGGCTGGTGCTGCTCGGATTCCGCCCGGTCGGCGTGATCGACTGGGCCGACTACTCGGCCGACCCGACGCCCGGCAGCGCCCTGCTGCTGGTCCTCTTCATCGCCGCGGAGCTGGGTCTGGCCGTGATCACCCTGCTCAAGGGCAAGGTGTGGACCGGGCTGCTCGGCCTGTTCCTCGTCCCACTGCTGATCGTCGGTGCGGTCCGGCTGAGCCGCCCGCAGGCGCCCTGGGCCCGCTGGCGGTACCACGACAAGCCCCGCCGGCTGGCACGGGCCGCCCGCCGGGAGCAGCGCTGGCGCCACCCGGTGGTCAACGCGAAGATCAAGTTTCAGGAGTTCCTGTCCGGCCGGCACGATCTTCCGGACCGGTGAGCGGGGCCTGTGACCCGCCGGTGGCCCGTCGGCTCCGGCCCGGCGGCCCGCCGGCTCTGCGGTGCCCCGACGCTCTGCGGTGCACGTCGGCTCTGCGGGGCCCGACGGCTCTGCGGGGCCCGACGGCACGACCGAACCGCGGGCCCTACACCTCGTACACGGCGCGCGGGCGGGCCAGTTCGACCGGACCGTCGAAGACCTCGCGGGCGTCCCTCAGATTGATCTCCGGGTCCGTCCACGGCGGAATGTGCGTCAACAGCATCCGCCCCACCCCGGACCGCTGGGCCTGCTCCCCGGCCTCCCGGCCGTTGAGGTGCAGGTCCGGCACGTCCTCCTTGCCGTGGGTGAAGGACGCCTCGCACAGGAACAGATCGGCGCCCTCGGCGAGCCCGTCCAGCGCCGCGCAGACCCCGGTGTCACCGGAGTACGTCAGGGTGCGCCCGCCGTGCTCGATCCGGAACGCGAACGCCTCCACGGGGTGCGCCACCCGGTCGGTGTGCACCGTGAACGGGCCCACCTCGAAACGGCCCGGCTCCAGGGTGCGGAAGTCGAACACCTCGCTCATCGACTTCTCCGACGGCACGTCGTCGTACGCCGTGACCAGCCGCTGCTCCGTGCCGTCCGGCCCGTAGACCGGGATCGCCTCGGGGCGGCCGCCGTCGTGCCGGTAGTAGCGGGCGACGAAGTAGCCGCACATGTCGATGCAGTGATCGGCGTGGAGGTGACTGAGGACCACGGCGTCGAGGTCGTAGAGACCGCAGTGGCGCTGCAGCTCGCCCAGGGCACCGTTGCCCATGTCGAGGAGCAGCCGGAAGCCGTCGGCTTCGACGAGGTAGCTCGAGCAGGCCGAGTCCGCGGACGGGAACGATCCCGAGCAGCCGACGACGGTGAGCTTCATGGAGCAGGAACCTCCGAGGCTGAGGTCCCCCATGCCGGGGGTCGAGGGGTCGGTCCGGGGAGCGTGCGGTGGGTCGAGCGTAAGGCGCGAAACGGCTGGTCGCTCCTCCACGGGCCGCCGTTGTGGGGGAACTCACCCAGCACTTCACCAGTACGGGGGGCGGTGCTGCCGCGCGGGTCCGCGGCACGCCGGGCCACCCTGCCAGAGTACGGTTCTGAGGTTTCGGAATCCTCGACGGACGTGGGGAGTGGTCGTGGACACCTCATGGTGGCCCGTGGTGGGTGCGGTCGTCGTCCTGGCGCTGATCGCTGCCCTGGTGGACGGGCTCGGGCGCAGCGGGCGGGGCGGACGCCGCCCCCGGCCACGGCCGTCGCCCCGCCGCCCCTCGCGCCGGCCGCCGCGCTCCTCTTCCCGGCCCTCCGCCGGTACGACGGCGCGCCCGCCGTCGGGCGCGCCGGGCCGCCCGCCGAAGCGGGTCGTGCCGCGCGGCGGGCCACGGCCCCGGCCGGGCGAGATCTGGTGGGCGGACGTCCCGTACGAGGACGGCCCCGGCTCCAAGGACCGCCCCTGCCTGGTGCTGGACGTACGGGGGCACACCGTTCTGGTCGCCAAGATCACCAGCAAGTTCCACGACGGGCGCGCCGGGGTGATCCCGCTGCCGGAGGGGACGGTGGGGGACGCGCGGGGCCGCCAGAGCTTCCTGGAGACGGACGAGCTGCGCGAGGTCCGACTGGACGAGTTCCGCCGCTGCGCGGGGAAACTGGACCGGTCGGTGTGGACCCGGGTCCGCCATCTGTCGGGGTGACGGGGGCGGGGGTGCGGGTTCGCGGGGTGACGGGGCTCCGGCCCCGTCTGCCCCGGCGGGGGATGCTCGGGGCGGGCCGGGGTAGCGGGGGGGGCTGCACACGTGGGCCGACGGCGGGGGCGTCGCGGGATGACGGGGACCGGAACCTTCCCCACGTCGGCCCAAGACGCGGGCGTCGCGGGGTGACGCGGACCGGAACCTTCCCCACGTCGGCCCAAGACGCGGGCGTCGCGGGGTGACGCGGACCGGAACCTTCCCCACGTCGGCCCAAGACGCGGGCGTCGCGGGGTGACGGGGCCGAGGCCTCCGGGGTGGGGGGTTCTGGAACGTATATTTACGGGCCCTGGGGGCCCACAAATACACGGCAGCTTCCAGAACCCCCCACCCCTGCGGCCTCGTCCCCTCCTCTCGGTGGCCCACTTCCGGTACCCGCGGGCGCGCCGAGTACGGACCGCTGCGTCCGGCCCAGTGATCGAGCGCGTGGCGCGAACGGCCTTCCGGAGACGCGGTGTTGGAAGAGGCCAAGTGGCCGAGCCGGCCCGAGTGGCCGTGCCGGTCCCGTGGCGACGCCAGCCCATGGCCATTCCAGGAAGACGCTCAATCCCTGTCGGGAGCAGCACGGCCCTGCCGGGAACATGAGGCAGGTCGGAGAAGGGCCATTCCCATGGAACCCGCCGACTGGGCGAGCGCGCGCCCCGGTCCGGGAAGAACTGTGCCTGACCGCACCTGACTGCGCCTGCCTTCGCCGGACCGCATCCCGACTGCGCGGGACCGCGCCTGGAAGCACCGCACGCGTGCAGACGGTCGCCGGGAGACGCGACGTGGTGGGAGAACGTGGCCACCGGCGGGAGGGGACGGGGCCGCAGGGGTGGGGGTTCC